>NZ_JACYVM010000003.1:0-445222 GCF_014842355.1 Sphingomonas sp. CFBP 13706 | reverse complement strand
CGTGTCACTAGGGCACAATGCCCAAGTGACACAGCTTCCTGATCACGATAGCTCTCCGACGTGCCCGCGATCCGCCGCCTCCTCGCGCAACGTCATCTTGCCATGCTCCTCTGTGCTGCGGCCTTGCTGTTGAAGCTGGTTGTGCCAACCGGATACATGATCGCGAACGATCGCGGTGCGATTACCATCATTGCTTGCTCGGGCATGACGACCGAAGCGATGGCGATGCCCGGGATGGGCGACGACATGGCCACGATGAAGGCCGCGATGCCCGACCACGCGCCGTCGACCGATCACGGCAAGGTCGAGATACCCTGCGCCTATGCCGGCCTTTCGGCCCAGATCCTCGGCGCCGTCGATCCCGTCATCCTGTTGGCCGCGCTTGCCGTTGTCGCCGCGTCGGCCTTGCTGGCAGCGCCCGGGGCAACGCTGCAACCACATCCATATCTGCGCCCACCGCTGCGTGGACCACCGCTCTCGCTGAACTGACGATCGTCCGCCCAACGGCATGACCGGATGGAGTGGCACTGTCACCACGCACCCAGCGCCTAACCAGGTGCATGCGCAGGCTCGTCGTGTCGATCACCTGACTGAGAGGCGCCCGACATCATGTCGGCGACCGGCCTCTTGCGAACAATCGACAGAGCTTTCCGCGAGAAGGAAATCATTAATGTTTCGCAGCCTGTTTTTCGGGGCAATCGCTCTGTGCGCGGCGGTGCCGTCGTTCGCGCAAGTCGCGCCGGCACCGTTCACGCTTCCCGCGTTACCCTATGCCGCCGATGCGCTTGATCCCGCGATCGACGCGACGACCATGACGATCCACCACGACAAGCATCATCAGGCCTATGTCGCTGCGCTGAACAAGGCCGTGGTGGCCGATCCGTCGCTCGCGGGCCGATCGCTGGAGGCGTTGCTGGGGAAGGCGAGCACGCTCCCGCCGGTCGTCCGGAACAACGCCGGCGGTCATTGGAACCACAGCTTCTTTTGGAAGACGATGACGCCGGCCGCACAGTCCGGGCAGCCTTCCGCCGCGCTCGGGGCCGCAATCGATCGGCAGTTCGGTTCGCTCGCGGCATTCAAGGTCGCCTTCAGGGAAGCCGGTACGAAGCGGTTCGGCTCGGGCTGGGTGTGGCTGGTGGTGAAGGCGGATGGCACGCTCGCCATCACATCCACCCCCAACCAGGATAATCCGCTGATGGATGTCGCCGATGTGAAGGGCACCCCGGTGCTGGGCAACGACGTGTGGGAACACGCCTACTACCTCAAATACCAGAACCGCCGCGCCGACTATCTCGATGGCTGGTGGCAGGTTGTGAATTGGAAGACCGTTTCGGACCGCTTCGCTGCTGCGCGCACGCGCTGAACCCTATCAAAGGAAGTAGAATGACCTATCGCATCGCGCTGGCGCTCGTCGCCACGCTTGCCACCCCTGCCCTTGCGCAGGATGTCCGCAAGGGCTCGCTCACCATCTCGCAGCCCTGGTCGCGGGCTACGTCGCCGCGTGCCACGGTAGGGGCGGGCTTCCTGACGATCCGCAACGCCGGAGCGCAGGCCGACCGGCTGATCTCCGCCACGTCGCCACGCGCGGAGCGGGTCGAGATCCACACGATGTCGATGGATGGCGGGGTCATGCGGATGCGCCAGCTCGTCGATGGCCTCGTAGTGCCGGCCGGTGGCGATGCGACGCTCGCGCCGAGCGGTAATCACATCATGCTGATCGGCCTGAAGTCCCCCCTAAAGGCAGGCGAACGGATTCCTGCGACGCTGCGCTTCGCACGGGCGGGAACAGTGACCGTGCAGTTCGCCACCGGCGGGGCAGGGGATTCAGCGCCGGCCGCGCAGCGTGGGGGGCACAAGTGATGTCGGATGCACGCACGCGCGGGTTGCTGCGCGGTACCGCTCTGGCGACCGTCCTCACGCTCGGGCTCGTCGCGACCGTCACGGGGTGCTCGCGCCAACCCGATGCCGCCGGGAATAGCGGCACGATATCGCAGCGTGCCGGACCAGGCGGTCCGTTCGAACTGGTCGACACCAAGGGGAAGACGGTTACCAACGAGACGCTCAAGGGCAAGCCCTACGCGATCTTCTTCGGCTTCACGCGCTGTCCCGATGTGTGCCCGACGACGATGGCGCGCATGGAACTGCTCCGCAAGCGGCTCGGGAACGACGCGGACAAGATGAACGTCGTGTTCGTGTCCGTCGATCCCGAGCACGACAAGAAGGAGGACGTCGCCAGCTTCCTCTCGATGTTCGATGCGCCGGTGATCGGTTTGACGGGGGATCCCGCCGAGCTGAAGCGGATGGAGAAGTCGTTCAAGATCTACGTCGAGCGCGTGCCCCTGCCGAACGGCGATTACACCATCGACCATACGGCCAGAATACTCCTGTTCGATCGTGACGGGCAATTCGTCGACACGATGGACGCGAAGGAACCGGAGGCTCAGGCGGTCGACAGACTGAAGCGACTGATCGATGCTTAGGTTTCTCGGGATGGCGAGCGCTCTTGCGCTCGCCGGCTGCGGCATTCCGAACACGGCCGTCGACAGAGGACGCATCGCTCAGGCGACCGAAGCGCACTTCGGAAGCGCGCGGTTTCCGATCGAGCTCGGGCCGGTCGTCATCAGTGGCGATCACGCGATCGCCGACTGGACCCAGGGCGACTTCGGCGGTCGGGCATTGTTCGAGCGGGGAACGTACGGCTGGATGCTGGTGCTCTGCAGCGGCGACTCCATCCGGCGGGCGGAGAATCTGAAACGCGCCGGCGTGCCCGACTTCAACGCCGGCTGGATCGCCGACCAGCTCGCCAAGGCGGAAGCCGAACTGCCCCCCGAGCACCTGGCCCGCATGAAGCGCTTCGTCGGCACTGCTCAGGACCACGAGAAATATCTGAGGACACTGGAGACGAAATGAGACCGGATCGATACGGACCGGCTAGACCGATCGCGCATCCACAGATCGACCGTCATGACGTTGGCTCCGCCCTTTCGGCCGTTGCCAGAGACGTCGTGGCATGGCGAGGATTACGGCGGTGCCGGCTCGGCTACCGGCACCGGCCAGGCTGGCAGCCGGCCACGATCGACACGGTGTCGATGTCCCAGGACCCTCACCGCCTTGTTGGCAGCGAAAGCGTTGGGATCAGTTGGCGAGGGGGGCGTACGGATTGCCCCTCGCCAAGTGGCGATCAGTTGCCGGGAACGCGGACGACTTCGAATCCGCCCTTGATCGATCGCATCTGCAGTCCCGTACCGTTCAGCATGGCCTGCAGCGCCTGTTCGGGCACCATGGTACCGACGACCGGCTTCGAGCGCCTGCCCTTGGCCAGCTTGGTCCCGGAAATTGGGCATCGAGTCGTCAGGCGCAGCTGATTGAGCGCCCGATCGAGTCGATCACCCGGAATGGCGATGGCGACGGGTTCGTTCCGGCAGTCGTACCGGAGACCCTCGGCGTCAGCGGTGCCACCGATGCCGGAAACCGTCACGGCCAGTGTCATGGCAACCAGTCGGGCAAAGGACGTGCGCATTCTCTTGATCCTCATATGTGACGATATGGCCATCGCGGTTCGTATGGTGCGACGCCGCTTCCTCCCTAACGTACGGTCATGTCAGTCCCATGAACAGGAACGACTCCTCAGCGACCCGATGACCGGTAGCGAACGCGCGCGCGTCGATGGGGCAGCGGAAGCCATTTCGACAACGTGGCTCTCTATGGCGCAAATGCAGTGATCGACGTCCTTTACGCCATCCCTTGGTTGGCGGACAGGTCGTCGGGCAACGCGGCAGTCAGGAATCCCCATGCAAGACTTCAATCGACGGACGGCACTCATCTCCACGGTGGTTACGCTGGGTGGTCTCGCATTTGCTGGCAGGGCCGCGATCGCCGGACAGGTCGCGAATACGTCCCCGCCGTTCGACGCCTCCAAGAACCCGAATCTTGAGAAGATCGCACCGTACGAACCCAGGTTCGGTCGTTCCAAGCCTCTCGTCGCCATCGTCGGCCTGAACGAAGGCACGATCATCAGCGACTTCTGCATTCCGTTCGGAGTGATGGCACGCTCGGGCGTGGCCGAAGTCGTATCGGTCTCCGTGACCCCGGGTCCGGTGAAGATGCAGCCCCTCACCTTCCAGCTCCAGACGACGGTGGACGCATTCGACGAGCGTCACCCGGAAGGCGCGGACTACATCTTCGTGCCCGCCGTCGAGAACGACAGCGACCCCGGCCTGCTGAAGTGGATCAAGGCCCAGGCTGGCAAGGGCTGCACTGTGATAAGCATCTGCTACGGCGCGATGGCCGTTGCCAATACCGGGCTGTTCGATGGCCATCGGGCGACGTCCCACTACAGCAACGAGGGATTCCGGGCGAAGCGCTTCCCTGACGTGAAGTGGCAGAAGAACATCCGCTACGTCGCCGACGGCAAGGTCGTGTCCAGTGCCGGCGTCAGCGCCTCGATGCCGACCTCGATCGCACTGGTCGAGGCGATTGCCGGCCCCGCGAAGGCTGCTGCGGTCGCTCGTGACGTCGGCATCGACAACTGGAGTTCGCGCCACGACAGCGACGCGTTCCAGTCCGATCCGGGCAATGCGGAAATGCCGGCACGGGATGCGAAGCCCGGCATCACGCTGGGCATTCCGGTCAAGGCGGGCGACGACGAGATCGCCCTCGCGCTGACGGCGGAATCTTACAGCCGGACGGGCAACACCTTCGCCTATGCCGTCGCGCCGGCCAAAACACCGTTGCGACTGGCCCACGGTCTCGTCGTCCTGCCCGACATGGTGGCTGGCTCGGCGAAGGTCGATCGGATGCTGGCCCCTCTCGAGGCGCATCAGGCGACGCGCGCGCTGGACATCGCGCTCGCCGACATCGCCAAGATCTATGGTCCCAAGGCGGCACACAACGTCGCACTGTTCATGGAGTATCCCGGCCCGATCGGCTGAGCGCAGTCGCGATCAGGCCGCTACCCTCCTCCCCGCCGAGAACCGTCGCCGGTAATCGGATGGGGAGAGGCCCACGATGCGGTTAAACACCCTTCGGAACGCGCTGGGATCCACGTAGCCGACCTCCCACCCGACCTGGTCGATGGTCAGCCCGGTATCGCGGAGCTTCGCCTTGGCGTTGGACACCCGGAGTCGCTGCCAGTATTCGGTGGTGGTGTGCCCGGTGGCCTTCTGGAACCGGCGCAGGAACGTCCGGTCTTCTAGACCGGCCTTGGTCGCCAGCGTCGAAACCTCTACGATCTTCCCGTCGGTGTCGTGAAGGAAACGCTGCGCCTTCGCGATCGCATCGTCCTTGTGCCCGATCCTTCGATTGAAGCCGCTGTAATAGCTCTGCTCCCGCCCTGGCGGATCGATCAGGAAGCCGCTCGCCACCTGCATCATCACGGCGTATCCCAGGAAGCGCTGGATGATCGTCAGGCATAGGTCGGTCCACGCCATCACCCCACCGGCGGTGATGATGTCACCGTCATCGATGACGATCCGATCGGTATCCACCTTCGTTCGAGGAAACCGGATGCGAAAGCGATCCTCGTACGTCCAATGCGTCGTGACGGTCCGATGATCGAATAGTCCAGTTTCGCCCAGTACGAACGCCCCCGAGCAGATCGAGGCCAGCACCGCGCCATTTGAGTGCTGCTCCTGCAGCCAGCGCGTGACCGCCGGGTTGGCGCCGTCGCGAGGGCCGCCGAGCGCAGGGGGCAGGATGCAGATCGACGGAGCGGTACTGCAGGGTCGCGAGGAATACGTCCGCACGACCCCGCCCGCAGCACCCGCCGGCGACCAATGACTCACGACGAGTTCGCTCGACTGCGCTGGGTCCTGCTTCGTTGAGGCCGCATGATCGGCGGCGTTCAGCAGGTCGGTCATGCCGAGCACAGCTGCCTGCTGTGCGCCCTCGTACATAAGGATGGCGATTTCCACCATGTCGCTATCAACCCGTTTTTTGTCGCATCCGCCACTGATATGGCAGCCTGCGCGTCGATAGATAGACATCCAGTCAATCTGGAGGAAGAAATGGCCAAGCGCGCCCTGATCGTGGTCGATCTGCAGAACGAATACGGAGCCGACGGCAAGCTGCCGCTGGAAAGGCTGGATCAAGCGGTCGCGAACGCCAAGCGCGTGATCGGCGCGGCGAGGGACGCCGGCGAGGCGATCATCCATATCCGGCATGAGACGCCCGGTTCCGACGTCGGCCCTTTCGCAGTCGGCTCGAACGGCACGCACATCATCGAGGCCGTCGCGCCGATCGACGGCGAGACGGTGTTGACCAAACAATATCCGAACGCGTTCCGCGACACCGGGCTGAAGGTGTTGCTCGAAGAAGGGGGCGTCGAGGACATCGTCCTCGTCGGCGCGATGAGCCACATGTGCATCGACGCGACCGCACGGGCAGCGTTCGATTTCGGCCACGGGGTGACGGTCGTCGGTGATGCATGTGCCACGCGTGCCCTGTCGATCGACGGGGTCGAGGTGCCCGCCGCGCAGGTCCACGCCGCGTTCATGGCCGCGTTGGCCTTCGCCTATGGATCGGTGATGTCCACCGCCGACTTCTTGTCCGCCTGAACCGGAAGGACCATCATGTCACTCCCCGCTTCGCCCAATCCCTCGCGTCGTCAGCTGCTGACCGCGGGGGCCGGTGCCGTCGCCGTCGGTGTTGCGGCGTCCCTGAAGGCCGCCCCGATGCCTGGCGTCGGCAAGAAGGACTCGATCGTCCAGATCCGCAACGCCACGATCCTGGTGGACTATGCCGGCGTGCGGTTCCTGATCGATCCCATGTTCGCCGATCCTGGCGCCTATCCGGGCTTTCCTGGTTCGGCGATGAGCCATCTGCGCAACCCGCTGGTACCCCTGCCCGTTCCGATCGCGGACCTGGCGGCGGCTGACGCAGTGATCGTTACGCATACCCATATCGATCATTGGGACGAGGCCGCGCAGAAGAAGCTGCCGAAGGCTATGCCGATCTTCGTTCAGAATGCTACCGATGCCGCCACGATCCGCGGCCAGGGGTTCACCGATGTGCGGATCATGGCCGCGGATACGTCATTCCGGGGCGTGCAGCTGTCACGGACCGGCGGTCATCACGGCAGTGAGGCGTTGGTGCGGGTCGTGCCCATTCTGGATCCGGTCATGGGCGTGGTGTTCCATCACGCCTCGCGCAAGTCGGTCTACGTGATCGGCGACAGCGTCTGGGATTCGGATGTCGCGCAGGCCATCACGACCTACAAGCCCGAAGTAATCGTCATCAACGCGGGATATGCCCAGCTGATCGACCTCGGACCGATCCTCATGGGGCCGCAGGGCGTATTGTCGGTTCATCGCGCCGCTCCGGCAGCGCAACTGCTCGCGACCCACATGGAAGCGATCAATCACTGCGTCCTCAGCCGAGCCGACCTCGCAGCGTTTGCCAAGAAGGAAGGGTTCGCGCAGCGTCTGCTCATCCCCGCCGATGGGGAGCGGGTCTCGATCTGACCGGCGGGACGGACGACGACGGGAGTGTCGCAGCATCGGCACTCCGTCGTAGTGCGCGTCGGACCTACAGCATGCGCGGCAGCACGTCGCTGCCCTGCTGCCTGTCGAAGTACCGATGCTTCACGACCCCTGCGACGTGAAGTACGACGAAGGCCAGCAGGGTATAGGCCAGGACCTTGTGCACCGACTGGAAGACCGTGAAGCGCGCGTCGTCCTTTGGCAGCAGTTCGGCCACGGGGATGCCGAAGAACGTGACGCCGTCACTGTGGCTGTAGCTGCTCGACATGGCGTAACCCATCAGCGGCACGGCCACGAGCAGCAGATACATGACGGCATGGACGAGCTTCGACAGCTTCCCTTCCCATGGGTCGATCGCGAGCGCGGGTGGTGGGAGGTTCGTTCGCAACCGGATCGTGATCTGGACGACGACGAGGCAGAGGACCAGCAATCCGAAGGACTTGTGGGTCGGGTAGAGTACTCCGTACTTCATGGGCACTGCGTCGTCGAGACTCGTCATCACCCAGCCCGCGCCGAGCATCCCGAAGACGATCACGGCACGGCTCCAGTGCAGAAGGCGCAGGGAGAACGGATAGCGCTCGGCGACCTGTTCAGCGGCGGGGATCATCGGAGACGGAGGTGGCAGGGTCGACGAGCCGGTCATGATCGCCTGCTTACCGAGAATCCGCCGTGAATGGCGGTGCTCTTAAGCGGGGTGCCACGCAGCATGCGTGCGAGCGCCTGGCCAGGCGTCAGTCGCCCCTTCGTCAGCGCCGTCTTCATGCTGCGCGTCGGGCGGCCCCTTACGCGGTCCGTGTCAATCGAAACCGGGCAGCGGGTCTTGCTGGTGAACTCCGCCAATGCCTTGTCCAGCGGCATCGACGCGATCGCGATCCGGACGCGATCGTTCTGGCAATCGTAGAAGCTGGCGTCCTGTGCGCCAGCGGCGCCTGGCAGGATCGTCATGAAACCGAACGCGACGAGGGACAGGATCCTGGCCATTTGAATCTCCATAAGCGGAAGTGACTTGTGACTGATACGATGGCTCACTCGGACGCAAGGAGCGCCGAACGACGATATTGGGCGATGATCGGCCCGATCATGCCTCGGGCGGCGTCCATCATCTCCACCGGGGCATTCTCGACCGTGCCCGTGCGGAAGGGCGGGTGAGGATCATATTCGATGGCGAACTCCGCCAGTTCGCCCGCTTCGCGTCCGAAGGCCTTGGCTGCGACCATCAGCGCGACCTCGAAACTGCCGATGCCGGGGCCTGCAGTGTACAGATTGCCGTCGACCGCCGCGCCCGAACCTGACGCGAGCACCTTTGCGGCTCCGAGATCCTCGAGAAGCCGTTCGGCAGCGAAGTTGCTCGCCACCGTCCGACCTTCGATCAATCCGGCAGCGCCAAGCAGCGCGACGCCGTTGCAGACGCCGATCACATAGCTTGCGCTTCCCGCCGCTCTCCGCGTGAACGCGATGACATCGGGGTCGTTCTGCACTTCGGGCGGATTCATGCCGACTGCGAAGACGTCGAGAGGAGGACAGGTCTCGAACGTCGTCGTCGGAACGGTGGGCCAGGACCGGAAGCCCTCCACTACGTCCCGGTTCTTCCAGATGAAGTGGATCTGCGATCCCGGCATCATCGCCAGGACGGTCTGCACGCCGATGATGTCCATCGGCACGAAGCCGGGTCCGATAAGGATGCCGACGTGAAACGGCGGAACGCCTTCGGGCGCGAGCGCGGCGAGCATGCCGTCGTAGGAGGTGATCTTCATGGCTGATCCCATCGGAGGTGTCAGTTGGCTACGGCCGCACACTACCGCCGCGTCGCGAATGGCTGTAGGGCAATGATCCCTCGATTTCGGCCAAGTACCGGCCAGCCATGACGCCACCGTCCGTATCGCCCAGACCCGACGGCGCGCCGGTTTGAAAGGATGCCATGTCCACGTCGTTCGCCTTCTATCTCTGCGATGGGTTCCAGTTGCTGGATCTGGCCGGTCCGATGGCGGCGCTCGATGCGGCGAACCGTCTTCTGGAGGAGGACTTCTACGGGATCGCGCTTGTCTCTTCGGGAGGAGGGTTCATGCAGGGGGACGCCACCGTCGGCCTGGAGACCCAGCCTGCCGCATCCGTTCCAGCCGATACGGTGGTCGTGGTGGGCGGCCGGATCGATCCCATGCGGAAACCGGACAACGTCGCCGCGATCCGACACGCGGCGAGCGGCGCAGGGAGTGTAGCCAGCATCTGCACCGGCGCGTTCCTGTTGGCCGAGGCCGGGTTTCTGGACGGCCGTCGAGCGACGACCCACTGGCAGTTCGCGCAGACCCTGCAGGAGCAGTATCCGCAGGTGAAGGTGGATGCGGATCGCATCTTCATCAACGATGGTCCCATCTGGACGTCGGCCGGCATGACCGCGGGTATCGACCTGATGCTCGCGCGGATCGAACTCGACCATGGGCCGGAACGGGCGAAGGCCGTGTCCCGCGAACTCGTCGTCTACCACCGCCGTCCGGGTGGGCAGTCGCAATATGCGGCGATCTCCGAAATGGAGCCGCAGACCGACCGCATCCGCAAGGCGCTCACCTTCGCAAGGGACCATCTTTCGGAGTCTCTCCCGATCGAGCGGCTCGCCGAGGCGGCCTGTCTGAGCATGCGCCAGTTCGGTCGTCTTTTTACGAAGGAGACCGGGGAGACGCCGGCAAGAGCCATCGAGCGTCTCAGATGCGAGGCCGCCCGCATCCGTCTGCGCGACGGTCGGGAACCGATCGCGGTCGTGGCACGCGCCGTCGGCTTCGTCGATGCAGAACGGATGCGGTGTGCCTTCGTGCGAAGCTATGGCCATCCGCCGCAGACGCAACGCCGGCTCGACCAGTCGATGGGATCGGGACGCGAGGCCTTCATGTGCTGGCCGCCCTCGAGGTGAGCCCAGCATCGTGACGGTCTGTGGCAACCGGCGAACCGCCTGCGAGCACCCCCTCGCCGATGAGGAGAGGGCTTCGCCGGATTCCGGATGGTGACGACCGCCTTCGGAGAGGAGGCTCCGTGTCGGGTGGTCATCGCGGCCCAGTTGCCGCACGCTACGATGAAGTTCGACCGTCTGCCGTCTGCCGTCTGCCAGCGCGCTTCACGCCGCCGCGGCTATGACCAACGAGTATCCGACCAGCAGCTGAGACCGCGAGCGACGGAGCTCTCGCGGCCGTCACCGCGAACCAGGCGGCCAGACGGCCGACGTGGCAGGGTGCGAAATGTCGTCGTGTGCGGGTCCTTGTCCTGTCGACCGGGCCAGGTGTCCATGCTCGTCACCAGCGCGGTAAGAGCATCCGAGAGACCGAGGGCATCGCGCTGTAGCCACGGCATCGCAACGGTCGACGATCGTGATCGTCGTGACGAGGGATGGGATCACCGCCTTGGGTTCGATCGGGACGAAGAGTCCGTTCCGTCGGCAGGTCATCGTCGCGACGCCGGACGGCGCACCCGCGTCGCTGTCACAGGCGCTGCACCAGAAGCCGTCGGCGCCTTCAGCCGTCGCTACCCGTGGGAGGCTCCGACAGATTCAGCATGGCGACGGCCAACCTGTTCAGTGCGGCGGGGTCCACGCGGTAGTTGACGTCGCGACCCCGTCGCTCGCTTCTCGCCAGGCCGGCGGCGACCAGGGGCTGAAGGTGGTAGCTGACGAGGTTGCGCTGCATCCCCACCGCTTCGGCGAGCGCTACGGGCCCCAGACCCTCGGAGCCCGCGGCTACTAGCCGACGATAGAGCGACAATCTGATCCTCTGCCCTAGCGCGGACATGGACAGGGCAAGGGCGTCATCGGTCATTCTGCCAAGATAGTTGACGTTCTTCCCTGCGTGAACCCAGCACGAAATAATAATGCGCCAAATATTCTTGACGTATCGTTAACCAAGTCCTAACTTGCGAATGCGGGTCGGGAAGATCCGTTCGCAATGGAAGGAACATCGAATGTTGCTGCATCAGTCGAATGACGTGATCGATCCCGCCGAGGCGGCGCTTCTCCAGCTCGGCTTCTCCGCCATGGATGTCGAAGCCCCCGCTCTCCGTTGGGGCTGCGACCCGCTGGATCCGGACGCCACCGCCGACGTCTTCGAACCGACGTCCCCGCGTCGATTGCTGCGATTGGCCATCGCCGCCGCCGACGTCGGTGCGCGGTTCGCACGCGAGGGTCTGGATCACGATCCGGTTGCATGGATGCTGACGCCGCGCGCCGTGTTCGAAGGGTTGACCCCGATGGATGCGTGTCAGGATCTCAAGCACTTCAAGAGGTCGATCGTCCTCCATGCGCTCGGCCTCGGGCTGGACGCCGATCCGGACGCCATCGACGAGCTGCTCGCGGATGGCGGGAACGAGCACGACATCGACGAATCCGATGTTGGGGACGTCGATCCGGGCATCGAGACCTCGTCGGGAAGCAGCGTGGCCGACGGGCTCCTGGCTCGACCGCGGCTGCTGACCGCCTGGCTGGACGTCGAGAAGGGAGGCGGGCGTCTGTTCGCTTTCTGCGCGGTCGTCACCAGCAACCCCGCCGACCTCGTCGAACGGCTGATCGCACGCTACGGCTCCGATGCTGAGAACGCGCAGTTCGACGTCGGCTTCGATCACACCACGCCGTTGGCCACCGCTATGATCAGCGACGCCATGGCGGACACCCTGGCGCTGGCCGCTGCGGATCCGGAGTCGCCGTTGGCGGCGGGGCTCGACGTGGTCGTCGAGCAGCGCTTCGCCGATTGGAACTAGACGACATGGGCAGGGATCGGATCGCGTTGTCGATCAGGGCGGAGGATCTCGCTCTCGCACTCGATCGGCACCACGACTACCGCGTCCAGCAGAGGCTCGCGGTCATGGACCGTCGCGCTTCCGGAGGCGGGCATGCGGACGGCATGGTTGGGCTCGCCCTGGCGATCCATGCGTCCGGCAGCGATCACAGGCGTCACCAGATCGTCGAACTGGCGCTCCAGCGGTTCCGTCTCGACGGACGGGACCGCATCGCCGAAACGGGTAGGCGGCGGACGTGGTTGGAGGAACCGGCGACGCCGATCTCCGTCGCGTCCGCAAGGGACACCGACTTGGTCGACGCGGACCTGATCGGTCGGGCGATCTCGGAAGGGGAAGCGACATCGCTGCTGCTCGACGTCGATTTCGTCGTGGCGCACGGTGCGGCGACCATCCGTCCGTTCGTCGAGCACCGGCTGCCGTTAGGGGCTGGCAGACCGTGGGTCTGCTCGCTCGACGACGTCGATTGGCGCGACGAAGGCTTCGACGGGAGTCGGCTGGCGGAGCTGATCGCGCCGATGGGCTGGTTCTACGAGGCCCACAGAGCCGAAGACGACGTGACGGCACTGCTCCATCTGCTCGATCATACGCTGGGCGACGGAGCAACCGTGGCGGGACGGGCTCTGTCCCGGGCCGGTCGAGCCGATTGGATCGTCGAGGCCGAGGACGTCCCCGTCTCGGCCCAGGACGTGCTGACGGAGCGCGGCTATCGATGGGACGCGTTCCGCAAGGCATGGTCCGCCTCGATCTCCGACGAAGCCGTGTCCGCCGAGATCGCGTGGGCCACGATGATGCTGTACTCCGGGCGGCGGCAGCCCACCGCCCGCAAGATCACCTGGTGCGAACGCTACGCAAGGGTCGGATGCGCCGAGGGTCAGTCCGGCTCCAGCTCCTCGTCCCACTGCTGATGCATCGCGATCATGGCCATGAGGAGCGGACGCATGCGCCAGTTGATGTCGGTGCGGATGCGGTTCGTCAGGGACGTCTCGGCGGACTTGGGCACCGCGGCGAGCGCAGCCGGATACATGGACTTGAGATGGTTGACCGCTTCACGCCCGATGTTGCGTGCCATCTCGTCGAACAGCCGCCGGGCTCTCCGTTCCTGGGTTTCGTGGGGGGCCGCACCGTCGGGTAGCTTCATGATCTCGTTCTGCCGCGTCACTTCTGATTTCCTCATCGTTGATCTTCCGAAAATGCACTTGAACCTCCGATCGTTGGTCCGGCCGCGCGCGACGGACCAACACCGTCCTTGCCTGAATGGGTGAATGCGCCCCTTCCGTAGGTTCCGATCGTCGGTTCCCGACCGACGGGCGCTGAAGCGGCGTCAATGCGCCCGGGCCTGATGGCATGCCGCCGCAGCGCGGTTCCCGATCGGCGTGGATGCCGTCCTCGTCATCCTGCCCCCTGCCCCCTGCCCCCTGCCCAACTGACATGCCTCCGCCTTTGAGGGACCTTAATCTCCAAG
Source organism: Sphingomonas sp. CFBP 13706 (assembly GCF_014842355.1). NCBI lineage: Bacteria > Pseudomonadati > Pseudomonadota > Alphaproteobacteria > Sphingomonadales > Sphingomonadaceae > Sphingomonas > Sphingomonas sp. CFBP 13706. The sequence continues at coordinate 431,512 of NZ_JACYVM010000003.1, read as the reverse complement.
GATGCTCCGGCAGAACGGTCCATCCCCACGTGTCGTCCACCGACCCCGTGTTCCATCGTCCGGTCGATCCCGTCGTCGGACCAAACCCTCCGCAAATCCGCCGCCGCGACGTCGGAACGTCGATCCGCACGGATCAACCGCGACGACGACCACTGCGCGGGCCGTGCCCGATCAGCTCGAACCGTCGGCGTGATCTCGCCGGTCATGGCGGTCGATGATGGGAATCGATGGATGCACCCACACGCGAGCGCCGGGGGTGCGTTGCGACCCCGCGCGTGGCACCGCCCCCCGGAATCGAAACAAAACGCCTCCGGACGAACGAGGGGCTTGAAGTCGCAGACTCGATCGGGGTAACCTGCGTTCGCCCGCCAGCCGGTGGGCCGAGGCGTCGAAACCTCGCGATTAGTCCGGTCGCAAGACCGCCGGTTGCTCCTTAGCGACCGGGTGGCGGGCGCGTATGTCCAGGGCCACCTGGCCTAAAGGCGTCCGCGCTCGTTAATCGCGAGTTTCGAACATCCGGTCACCAAGGACCGGCGCCGCCTCGATCACGAGGCGGCGCCGTCGGTGACGAGCGTCGTCCTGTTCAAGGGCGGGCACCATGCGTTCATCCGATTTGAAGCCCCGCCTCTCAGCCATCCGCGACGCTGCGTCGCGCCGTGTGACCTGAAGCTCGGCGCGGCGCGCCCATCCTGAAATCCGGACGTCGGCGACGTCGGAACGGGGGTTCCGGCGAAGGACGCCGCACGTCCTCAACCGGAGAATACCGATGTCGAGAATGAAGAACGGTCTGGCCGCGGTCGCGGTCCTGCTGGTTGCCTGCGGACAGCCCGGTCCGAACGGGGGAACCGCAGACGCCAAGGGCCCGGTGGCCGGCGAGAGGAAACTGGATCTGGCGGGTCTGACGATCGGAATGGATCTTCCGCAGGCGACGTCCGCCCTGAAGTCCGCGGGCTGGGAGGTCGAGACGGGCAAGGGCTACACTTGGGAGCAGGAGGTGAACAACGAACTGTCCCTCCAGAACGCGGGCGGCCGCAAGTTCGACGACAGGATGAAGGGCGTCGGCATGCTGACGGCCCGGAAGGGCGACGAGCGGATCGAGGCGAACTTCCATTCGGCACCGTCTCCGAAGCTCGGGAAGGTCAGCGAGGTCCGCTATTCCGCACCCGCGCCGGGACACACGCCCGAACAGATGATCGCCGGTCTCGCGCGCAGGTACGGGGCGCCTGACAGGTCGGACGCGCCCGGGTTCGCTTCGGGGGCGACATGGTGCGTCGGCGGTGCGGCCTGCGCTGGCGGCCGCGGATTCGGGACGAGGACGGTTCTCATGGGCGGTCAGGCGAGCGCCGGCGGGGGCGGCATCACGATACGGCTGGCTGAAGGGACGGATGCCTTCAACGCATGGCGGGCGGAACTTAAGAAGGCCGAAGCGGCGGTCGGAGGGGCGTCCGGAAGGCCGTCGTACTGAGGGCGCAAGGGGAATGAACAGGCTCGAGGGGGATTGGTCGGTGACGGATCACGATGGAACCATGAATTCTGCTCGGCGCTTCGCGTTGCCGCTGCATCGCCGGACGGAAAGCGCGGCATCGTCGATCCGTTCGGCCGGACGACGGCATAGCGGACCGGGATGGAGCCATGCCTCGTGGCTGGGCTGGGCTTCCGCATCTCTGTTCACGATGGCGTGGGGCGGCGCGGTCTCGGCCGCGCCGCCGTCGCTGCAGCCGATGACGCGGGCTCAGGTGATGGAGGCCGGTGCTGGGGGAACCGGGTGTTCGTGGTCCATGACCGGCGATCGCCGGATGCGCTTCGCCGCCGCCGGCGATCGCGCCGCGATCCGTCTTGGAAGGGCGGTCATGGTTCTCGCCCCCGCTCCGCGCTCGCGCGAACTGTTCCCGTTCACGTTCGCCGACTGGCGTGGGGAGGGTGTGACCGTCAGGGTCGGGCAGGTCGGTAGGGCTCGTTGGGTTGGGACCGAGGCCTCCACGGCACGCGCGACGCTCACCGTCTCGATGCGGGGCGTGTCCCGAAGGATCGGCGGCACGTTGTCCTGCGGGAGTTGACTGGACGTTGCTGGACGGATTCCGCGCGTTCCTGCGGTATCGCGGAGGATCATGGCGCTCTGCTTCGGATGCAGTGCACAAGCTTCCGTTCCTGGAGGCAGTGATGCCGTTTCTCAGGAGTACGTCGGGCTGGCATCATCACCTTCATCTGCATCGGGTTTCGCGTGACCCGATCCGGGGGGCCACAGAACCGGCCTCGAGCCGGTCGCTCATGGCAGCGGCTGCGTCGTCGCCGGCTACATCGCGTGGGCCTGCAGGCACACCACCTGAGGTCCTTGGTGCATGAGTGCCGCCGCGGATGCAGCGTCCAAGCGCTACCGTGGTACAGGAGACTCGACGAGGCCCGAGTTACCCGTGCGGTCGTTGAGGGCGAACACCACGACCCTGGTCGCTCCCTTCGGCACGGACCGGATCGTCCCCGCGAAGCCGCCGGGCGAAGAGACGAAGGCCAGCGGGGTCGAGGTCAGCATCTTCCCCTCGTTCCAGATGCTGGCGGATACCTTGTAGTCCTCCGACTTCCAGTTGCCGTCAGGGGTGATGGGACAACCGCACATCAACTCGACGGTCGCTTCGATGCTGAGGCCGGCATCGGCGCGCGACACCGTGGGAGTGATGGCGAGTCCGGGAAGCTCGACCATCCAGCCGTTGGCCGTGTCCACGGCTTGGCCAGGCATAATCCATCGTTGCGAGCGGACATGGACGATCGAAGACTGCCGTTTCAGGGGTCCCTCGGCCTCCAACTCGACCAGCGTCGGCCGGTCGATGTCGATCATGGCGGTAAACGAGGCGGCTTCCGCGGTTTGGATCAAGGGGTTTCGGCCTGCCGCCTCCATGATCCGGTTCGTGTCGCCGGTCCCGCCTTTGGTGACGCCTTGCGCCAGCGTACGTCCGCTCTTCACAGCGCGGATCGTGATCTTTGCTCCACCGGTATGATCGCCAACGAATTTGGCGTCCGCGCTGATGACCCGGACGACGACCTTGGTGGGTTCGGCACACACGGCCGCAGGGACGTTCGCCATCATGCCCAGGAGGAGGATACGGGCGTTCATTCCAACGGTCCTTATGCTTGATGAAGTGGCCACCGTACCCACGTCTGCCATAAGCCAGGACCGGGCAAGGGCAGAATGGAGCTTCTGTATACCCACGGCGCCGGGGTTCCGGGGAAGAGGGGTCGGGGGCGGAGACCCCCTGACCGCAGGCAAATGCAAGCCGGCCTCGAGGGCGGAATGGACATCCTGCAACCACTCCAACGCTTTTTCCAGGCGATTGCCCGGTGTTTCAGTCGAGATCGGCGTATTCCGACGGTTGTATTGCAGTCCCTGCGCATCCGCGGGACCGCCGATGGCTGCAAGCGCCAGGTCCAGCACCATCGTGCTGGACCTGGATGACGATGACGGCACGATCTTTACTCTTCCGTTGCCTCAGCGGCTGAGATGGCGCGCAACACCCTTCAACCATTACCAGCACAGTGGGCCCACGACCCTGGAACGTATGTGACGAGGCATGCCGCTGACCGCTGTCGCCTTGAAGCCGGCTCGAAAGAGGAACTCGTCATCCGAACAAGTACATAGTCGAGCATGCAGCAAATCACGCTTCACCGGTCAAGGAAACGGGCGACTCTCAGGAGCCGCCCGTCTTCAATCTGGACCGGCTGCGATCAAAGGGCCGGCTCGTGACGGGGCGAAGCCCGTTCCGCCCGACACCAGGACGGTCGGGTTACGCTCGGATGAACGCGTCCCGGTACTTTCGTACCCAGTTCTCGAACGTGAGCGGCTCGATTGGCAGAATGCCAAGGGCGGCCTGGTGGTCGACGTTGGATGTCATCATGTCCGGGTTCGCAAAGACATTCGTGTAGTGACGTACGATCGGCGCGGGATCCATGCCGTCGGGGAACGTGCCTGCGAATTCCTCGGGAGGCATGGGGCGGAACGTGATCGGTCGACCGAGCGCCCGGCCGAACCTCTCCGCGATCTGGCTGCCGGTAAGATCCTCCGAACCGCAGACGTCGATGACCATGCTTTCGTCGCCGGGATGCTCGAAGGCCGCCACGGTGTAGGCTGCCGTATCCTGATGGCTGATCCACTGCGTATGGGCTTCGTTCGGCATCGGATAGGCGAGTACGTCGTGGTCTCTCACCTCCCGGGTGATCGCCGGGTTCAGGAAATTCTCCATGTAGACGGTCGGCTGGAGAATTGTGAACGGGACCCCGCTGGCCCTCATGTCCGCGAGGATCGGCCGCCACTTGTCCATCGCGGGATTTCCGATGTCATGCTCCTGGATACGGCCGGCCACGTTCCAGACGATACGCCCGACGCCCTGCTTCGCCGCCGCCTCGATGACGTTTCGGCCGTGGGCGTGGGATCCGTTGAAGAACGCTACGGTGAGGAAGACGCCATCCTGACCCCGGATAGCTGCATCGACGCTGATCGGATCATCCAGATCGCCTTTCACGACTTCCGCGCCCATCGCGGCCAGATCGTCTGCCCTAGCGGGCTCGCGCACCATGACACGTACCCTCACGCCACTGTCGATCAGCTTTTCGGCAACCGCTCGTCCCTGCGGGCCAGTCGCCCCAAGCACCAGAATACTCTTCATCGTATCTACTCCATTTCGCGATAACACACGATATAGAGGTTTGATCTGGTGCCATAAGTACGCACAAAAGGCATACATACTTTGGAAAAGCATACTATCGAACGAAACGACGGCACGGATGGCTCCGGAAATTGCGTGCCGCTGGATGCTGATTGTCCCGTCCTGCGTGCCGTGGGGGTGCTTGGCGGTAAATGGAAGCTTCACATCGTTTATCATCTGATCCGCAATGTCATGCGCTTCGGCGAACTCCAGCGGGCTATTCCCGGCGTCACGCAACAGATGCTGACCGCGCAGCTTAGGGAGATGGAAGCCGACGGGATCGTTCACCGGAAGGTCTACGCACAAGTTCCTCCGAAGGTCGAATACTCCCTCACCGAGGTTGGAACGGGGTTGCGACCCCTGATCGACGCCCTTGTCGTCTGGGGACAGAAACTTCCGAAGAGGATCATCGATTAGGACGCTCGCCACCGAAACACCCAGCAGACGTTCGAAATTGAAATCGAGCTGGATATTCGTGATCCGTGTCGTCGATGGGTTGGCTCGCCTGACGCGCGGCGAGCTCCGATGCCAGAATAGGGCCATCGAGATACTGATCTGGCGCCCGGCCGCAACCGGGATAGCAATCCGGTCTTGGCATGGACCAGATCGCCACTTTCCGCTGATGACGCTCCCGTTGGCTACGATGCGATGTACACTGCCGCGGGAACGAGGTGACGCCCTACGAGGTAAGCGCTCCGCCTCTGACACTGCGCCGCTGACTGGTCCAGGAATGTCGACGCATCGCAGTTCGCCTTCTCCAGAGCCGCCTTGCACTTTAACGCTGTAACTTGGTTGCCATGGCGCCGTCAGCCGGCACGGCTCCTGTCCAGAATGCAACTGCAATGCTACACCTCATCCTTGCCTCCCGACATCGCTTCGAAGGACAGTGCGTCTGCAGATCCGACTTCCTGCTCGCCAGCGAAGTGAACCGCGTCGGGTTCGTCGGAGACCCCAATTCCCGAGAAGGTGAGCAATGACGAGCAAGACGACGAACGGGTTGCGCCCGGGGTCCGCGAGCAAGCGGTGCTTCCGAAGGACATCGCACCAGCGCAGCCTGTCGCGATTGACGAAGACGATAGCGCTCAACACCCGCCGATTATCAACCGTGGCTTGCCGTGCCTCTTGTCGGAATACGACGAGAACCGCACCATCTGCTCGTCGGCCAACCAGTAGGTCGCTCATACTGAGCCGCCTCACGAGGCCTGGATCGGATCGCGACCCATTTTTCATCGGTCCTGAACCTAAGCCAAGCCCCACTGACCATGCGTTCGCATGGCCGTTCAACGATCGCCTTCGCGACGAGGGCCCGAACTCACGCTTGTTCCTGTGCATCGCGGACGCTCGATTCAAGATCGCGGCCTGGCGGCATGACTATGATGAGAGCCACCATCATGCATCGCCTGGCTGGTAGGCGAATTGAATACGCTGCTGCTGCGGCCGCCAGGGCGACCAAATAAACGTCGGAGACTCATCCTTCGGATCGGATAAAAAGCCTGGGGTCCCTCACCCTCACCCGCATTTGCTGTACCCGCATTGGTAGCAGGTCAGGCATCCCTCCAGCATATGCGCGGTATGGCGCTTGCAGCTCGGGCATTGTTCTCCCGTCGCGTCTAGGGCGAGTGCGGGTTCAGGCTCCGAATGCTGGCGCAGGATGCGCCCGATGAGGGCGATCAGGCTGGGGGCGTAGCTGCCCTTGGTCTCGTGATCGAGGCGTACGAGCGCGCCGCCTTTGGGGGAATGGACGCGTTCCAGCTCCTCGAACAGGAAGGTGGCATCGCCGCGTCGGCACGCCGCCGACAGCGTCCGGGTCAGTGCCGCCATCGTCTCGAAGTTCTCGACAGAACTGGTCGAGATAAAGATCTCGAACGGCACGCGGCGGCCATCGGAGTGTACATAATCGTTGATCGTGAGGTAGTAGTTCTCGCCATCGATCGGCCATTTGATCTTCACGGTCTTGCCGCTCAGCACTTGAGGGCGGGTCAGCACGTCGGACGTCGAGACCGATGACTGCGCGACGACCGGTTCAGCTTCGGTCGTATCGCTCTTCACCGACAGCACGGACCCGCGAATGCCGCTCGGGCGATAAGTCGTGCAGCCCTTCATGCCCGCGCGATACGCGGTCAGATAGACCTCGCGGAACGCTTCGTACGGCATGTCGGCAGGACAGTTGATGGTCTTCGAGATCGCGGCATCGACCCATGCCTGCGCGGCGGCGGCGACGGCGATGTGATCGTCGACCGAGAGTTCGAGCGCGGTGACCATGTAGTCGGGCAGAGCTGCGGCGTGGTCGAAGCCCGGCATCCGACTGTAGAGATACCAGCCGTAATCCTGCACCTCGAAGCGTTCGAGCGTCTGGTCGGTCGCGGTCTGTTCGATCACGACGGCGCGGTCGTAATGCCAGCTGAAGGTCGGTTCGACGCCCGAGCTGACGTTGCCGTAGAAGATCGACGTCGTGCCGGTCGGTGCCAGCGTCAGCAGCACGCCGTTGCGGATGCCGTGGGTGCGGATGTCGGCGACGAGGTCGGCCGGCAGCTTGGTCAGGAACGGCGCGCGGGCGAACGCTTCGGTGTCGTAGGCCGGGAAGGTGCCACGTTCGCGCGCGAGCGCCACCGACGTGCGGTAGGCTTCGATCGCGATCGCCTTGCCGATCTCCTCGACCAGCGCAGCCGCCGTACGGCCATAGCGCACGCGCATCTGCTGCAGCAGATTGCCGAGGCCGGTATAGCCGAGGCCGATGCGGCGCTTCGCAAGTGCCTCGGCGCGCTGTTCGGGAGTCGGGAAGGGCGACGTGTCGAGGACGTTGTCGAGGAACCGGACGCCGACCTGGACCGCGCTACGCAGCCTGTCCCAATCTACCGCCGCGGCGGGCGTGAACGGGTTCAGCACCATGTTGGCGAGGTTCACATGGCCGAGGTCGCAGTCGCCATTGGGCGGCAGAGGCTGCTCGCCGCACGGGTTGGTCGCGGCGATCGTCTCGCAATAGTTCAGGTTGTTCAGCCGGTTGACGCGATCGATGAAGATCACGCCGGGCTCGGCATAGTCATAGGTCGTGCGCGTGATCAGGTCGAACAGCTCGGCGGCCGGCAGCCGGCGATACACGTACCAGGGACGGCCGTCCTTCTCGCCGACCGCGACATGCTCGCCGTCCGCGCGCGGCACGTGGAAGCCCAGATCCCAGTCCGCGCCCACCTCCAGAGCCGCCATGAAATCGTCCGTGATCGTCACCGACACGTTGAAGTTCTTGAGAAAGTCCTTGCGCGTCTTCGCCGAAATGAACGCCAGCACGTCGGGGTGCCAGACCGGCAGCACGCCCATCATCGCCCCGCGTCGCGACCCACTCGACCGGATCGTGACGCACATGCCGTCCCACATCGCCATGAACGGAATCACCCCCGACGAGATCGAGCCGGTCCGGCCGACGACGGCGCCATCGGGGCGCAGCGTGCCGAAATCCATGCCGATGCCGCCGCCCTGCTGCTGCGTGAAGGCCGCGACGTTGAGCGCGGGCATGATCCCCACGCCGGGCAGGCCGGGTTCGCTGTCCATCGAGTCCTGGATCGTCGGGCTGACGAAGCAGTTGATCCACGTGACCCGCTTGGTCGTGCCGGCGCCCGCGAAAATGCGCCCGCCCGGCACCCAGTCACGGGCTTCCAGTGCGGCAAGCGCCTTCGCCCCCTGTGCAGCATCGTCCTTCGCATAGACCCCGCCGACGACGCGCACGAACGTGTCCGACGGCGTTGCCTCGCTTCCGTGGCGATACTTCTCGCGCCAGATATGGACGGTGACAGTCTGGTCGAGCGGGCCGAGTACGTTGTCGGTGATCATCGAGAAGCCTTGAGTTATTGTATGGATCAGCGTTCCGCGCCCCTCCGGTCGGAGCGGAAAAAGCCACGGACCTTCATGGCTCGTTGAGTTCCGAAACGCAACATGTGGTGGCTTTGCTGCAGCGCACCCCCAAGGGGTTGCTCGCGTTATTGTTTTGCAACCTTGCCTTCCATAGCCGCCCCCGCAGTATCGGGTCGGGTACGCCCCATAGAGGCGAAGGGCACGATCAGATCCGGGAATGTTGAAGGTACAAGGCCCGAACGACTTGTACCCGCTCACAGGAGATCGCGTGCCGTGGCGCATCGTTTCACGCCTTAGTGCAATAAGAGGATGCGCGGACTGGCCTCAACGCGGCGCATGTTCGTATCTCGCGCTGCATCATCGCCTAGCACCAGGCCACCTGCGGATCACCGCCACTAGCCGGCCCGCGAGTACGCCGTCGATGCGGGTACGGTAGGCGGGATCCTGAACGGGGAGGTGCCGACCGGGTCGTGATGGTCCGTGACGTCCGTGGCCTCCGGACCGAAGTCCCTTCGAGCGGGACTGGCGCGGGGGGTGACACTCACGTCACCCTGGAATGACATCCGTGTCACCCATAACAGAGCACATTAGAGATAATGCGGCGCTATGACGAAACACGTACCGCCCGATATCGCTGAGACGTTTGGAACGGCCTACGATTCCTCTCCGGAAGGACGACCGGAGATTGGATCCCTGCGACGTGCACGCATGATGATCGGCCCGAGTTCGCGCAACCGCCGCTCGATCTCGCCGAGCTCCGTCCGATGTGCCGCATCGAAGGACACCAGCCGGGCGCCGCCGACGCGGTACATCGCATGGATTGCGTTGCGCCGGCTACCGAGAGCGACGAACTCGTGCGCGATCGGATCGTCGCTCGCGGCGCGAAGCACGTTGTCGCGGTGGACGACGGGATCGTAGACTGCCGCTTCGTCGAGAAGGAATAGTATGCGCTTCGGCGCGTTCGGCTGGGGCGAGACGTCGATCAGTTCCCCGGAGCGCTTGCGCCAGACGCCGTGATGCTCCGCTTCGTGGTAGAAGCCTGGCACCGTCCAGATGGCCCAGCCGTGGACGATCGTCCCGCCGGCACGGCCGATCTTGCGGGCCACGTTGTGGAAGCAGCCCGACGGCTGGGCGTCGCCATCCGGCCGGCATCTGACGAAGACCGGTCTGGAATCGGACAGGGTCGCGCAGAATGCCCGGAGCCCCTCGGTCAACGTCTTCGGCACCGTGTCCAGCATGGTAGGGACCGGGACCGGGGGCGGGGTGCGGGCTCCGTTAGCAATGGACATCGGCGGGCATCCCCTGAGAGTGTCGGAACGAGGTCGTCGTCGCCAAGACCGCAGCCTTCTGGTCGTCCGCGAACTGCTTGGCCCAGCACAGTCCGTCGACGAGCTCCATCTGTTCGATGGTCGAGCACGGTATCTCCAGCAGTCGTGGATTAGCGAATATGACCGCGAGACAGCGCGCCCTGCTGATCGCCACGTTCATTCGATTGCGACTGTAGAGGAACTCGATGTTGCGTGGGAGGTCCTCGCCCGAGGACGTCGCCATCGAGACCAGCACGACCGGCGCCTCCTGACCCTGGAACTTGTCCACCGTTCCGACGCGCGAGCCGTCCGGGAGCGTTCGCTTCAGGAGCTCCACCTGCATGTTGTAGGGCGACACGATCATGATGTCCTCGATGCCGATCCTGTGCATGACGCCGTGACGGTCCGTCCAGGACGAGCCCAGCAGCGCGGCATGCGTCCTCGCAAGACGAGCCGCCTCTTCGGGGGATCTCTGGGTGCGTCCGACATGCTCTACGTCGACGAACCGCAGACCCGCGTGCGCGAGAGCTTCGGGATCTTCGGCGAGGTCGACGTCGATGCGCTGCAGCGCGGTCGTCCCCTCCGCTTCCAGGCGCCCTTCGTAGACCGCGTTGGATATGAACCGGCACAGGTCAGGGTGCATCCTCCGAGTCGCCGGCAGGAACACGCCCTGATCGGCCGGGACCGTCGCGTGCCCTTCGAGAAGATGATCCAGCGCCGAAAGGCCGCTGCCGCCGGGATGGGTGCCCTTGATCGGCTGTGACAGCTGCATCTGATCGCCCACCAGGACGACGTTGCGCGCCGCCGTGCCCATCGCGACGACGTTGGCCAGGCTGACCTGTCCGGCCTCGTCGATGAACAGGTGGTCGAACGCCTGATCGAGGTCCTCGCGTGCGAAGAGCCAGGCGGTGCCGGCGACCAGACGGTGACGGGCGGCGACGCCGCTCCCGGTGCCGCCGACCACGTCCTCGATCCATCCGCCGCCGTTCAGCATCTGGTCCTCCCGGCCCGACTTCTTCATCCCGGCGACACGGAGTCCTTGGGCAGTGGCCATCGCCTGGACCTCGGCGAGCAGGTTGTTGATGGCCTTGTGCGAGTTCGACGCGACGCCGATGCGCTTGCCGTCCGCCAGCAGCGCCACGATGGCCTGGGACGACGTATAGGTCTTCCCAGCGCCGGGAGGTCCCTGGACGAGGAGATAGCTGTCGTCGAGTTCGCGTAGCGCAGCGATGGCTCCGGCCGTCGCGTCCGTGCCGTCGAGTACGATTGACTGGCCGGAATGCCGGCCGGAAAGGCGTGGGCGCTCACGTCGCAGGATCGAACTCACCGCCGCGTAGCGGTTTCCGCCGGCCACCACGTCCTGGGCGTAGCGATGGACGGCGGCGCGCAGCGGCTTGTCGCCGACCGGTCCTTCGGGGATCAGGCCGCAGCCAGGTTCGATGGGCGATCGGCTGGGTCCCATTTTCAGCTCGAGGACCCGTTCGTCCTCGTCGAGCGAGACGATCTCGCCGGCCGGTTCCAGCGATCCCGAGCGGAGCGGCTTGTCGCCTACGCGCATCTTGAAGTCCTGGGGCGGGAACGTGAACGGATGGACCACCGACTTCTTGTCGCTCCACGGTCGACGATCTGGGTGAGGGTGCAGACCCGAAATGCATTCCGCATCGTTCACGAGCTCGTCGGCGTCCATCTCCTGGCGTGCGAACATCGCCCACCACGTGGGCTTTGCCTCGCGACGGTGGAACTCCAGCAGATCGACCAGCAGCCGCCGCCACGGTAGATCGCCTGCGCCCGTCAGCAGATCATCGGCCAAGCGACGCGTACGGTCCTCGGCCTCCACCCGCGCTGCCGTCCTGATGAGATCGGGCGGCGCGATCGTGCGACCGGCGAACCATGCCGTCTCCGGCGGACGCAGGGTCAGCAGCCAGTCGCGGCACAGTCTCGTCGACCGGCAGTCGATCTCGTTGTAGTCGGCGATCTCCTGCAGCAGGGCGTGGTCGCCCAACTGTCGCCAACGCTCGTAGATGACGATGCTGTCGCCTGCCGTCTTCACCTCGCCCTGGCGACCGCCTGGCAGATAGAACGCCTCCATGTTCTTGATCGAGTAGCGCGGCTCCGAAGTACGGATCGCCTCGGCCACGACCTTGTACAGATCGACGAGACGGTCGGTGCGGAGCAGATCGTCGACCTCGCTCTCCTTCGTCCCATGGTACATCGCCAGCCGCTTGAGCGCGCTCTCCTCGTAGGCCGCGTAGTGGTAGACGTGGGCGCGGGGAAAGCGTGCGAGACGCGCCGTCATGAAGTCCACCGTCCGCTCGAACGCCGACTTCTCCGCGTCCCGGTCATGCGCCCAGAACTCGTGGAACCGGTCCATGCCTTCGTCCAGGGCCACGATGCCGAAGAGATACTCCAGTCCGCCGTCGAAGAGCGGATCCCCCTCCATGTCGAAGAACATGTCCCCTTCGTCCGGTTCGGGCAGCCGTGCGAAGCCGCGCCCTTCTTCAGTGGCGAGTATCTCGACACGGCGTTCGCCGGTCGCCCGCTGATGCCGCTGGAGACCGGCCTGAGCCGACAGCTTTGCGAGCGTGCCCGGCTGGATCCCCTGCACTCTCGCTCCGGCAGGGATGTCCGCCAGCCCGCCGATGTCGACCACGCCGGAGGATCGCAAGGCATCGGTCTGGCTTCGGCCCATTCCCGCGACGATCGACAGATGGTCCGACGCCTCCCAGACCTCGTCGCAGCGATCGTGCCAGCGGCAGAAGGTGCAGTGACCGCACGGATCACCGGTCGAAGGGATCGGAGCGGCATCCACGAAGGCTTCGAAGCGGCGTCGTGCGAAATGATGGTAGTGACCCACCGATGCGGTGGGCACGGTCGCGATCTCGCCCGTACCGAGTACCACGTGCATCGACGGCGGCGTGACGCCCTGTTCCGCAGCGAGCATGTCGGCATAGACGCTCAGCTGAAGCACGTGCTTCGCCTTGGCGGAACGAGCGAGCTTGGTGTCGGCGACGTCGTATGCGAAGCCCCCGAGCGCGGAGGCGGTATCGTCGCGCCTGAGAAGGAAGTCCGAATACCCGTGCCACCGGCCGACGAGGAAGGCACCCTGGTAGATGACGTCCGGACCGTCCCGCAGAGCCTGGCGCGTGGCCTCGACCCGTTGCGGAAGCGTGCCCTCGGCCGCGATCTCGGCGATCGACCGTCCCTCCGAACGCAGTCGCTCCAGAAAGGCGCGCTCGTGCTCTATGCCCTTCTCCTGCAGGAGAACGGCGCTCTCGTCGTCCGGCGCGAAGGTCGTGCGGGTGACGAGGTTCGCGACGTCCAAGTTGGTCGCGTGTCGACATCCCATGAAGTTCACGAGATCGCTCGCGGAGAAGATCGTGCCGCCCTGATGTATCAGCATCGTACATTGCTCCATTATGGATCTTGTTGACGGCTCGACGAACCCCACCGTGACGATCATGATGGCATATGACGACATATCTTGTCGCATGGAGCGATTGTTTCAATGTCGTACCGGAATGCGATCGATCTTTTGACGATTGCGGCTCGAGCCGCGTCCGCACGCGGCGTCAGTCTCGCCGAGATCGAGGAGACCCTCGAACGCAACTATCGGACCGCACAGCGGGTGATAGATGCATTGGGACGACTCTACCCCGAACTGGAGAGGCTCAAGGACGAGGAGACCGGCTGCGCCAGATGGAGGCTGCCGAGGACCGCGCTGGCTCCACTGCTCGTTCCCACCGCCGACGAACTGGCGGCACTCGTGCTTGCCGAGGAGTCCCTCGCCGTGAACGGCGGGGTCGACCACGTGCAGGCTCTGCGGTCGCTCCATGCCAAGATCCTCGCCCTGATCCCCGACGAACGCGGTCGGCGCATCGAAACGGACGAGGAGGTTCTGCTTCTCGCGCTGGGCCATGCGACCCGCCCTGGTCCGAGGCCAGTAAGCAGGGAAGCCGTCGATCTCGCCATATCCGAGGCGTTGAAGGGAGGGTCGCAGCTGCGGATCCGGTACCGCGGGTGGCATGACGAGGCCTCTCGCGAGCGGACCGTCTCGCCGCACGGACTGCTGCTGGGAACGCGCCGATACCTGGTCGCGGTGGACATGGACAAGGTCGACGGGACGGTCCGACACTACCGTGTCGACGGCATAGACGAAGCGACGGTCCTACCCGCCATGGCCGTTCGCACCGAGGCTTTCGATCTGGAGGCCCACGCCATGACCGGCTTCGGATCGTACCAGGACGGCGGCGGCGTGCGCGACGTGGTCTGGCGGTTCGCACCGCAAGCCGTGCGTTGGGCAGAAGGCTTCTCCTTCCATCCCACCCAGACGATGGAGCACGAGCCTGACGGGTCGCTGATCGTCCGGTTCCGTGCTGCGGGACTGCTTGAGATGTGCTGGCATCTGTACATGTGGGGCGATGCGGTCGAGGTCGTCGCACCGGTCGAACTGGCCACGATGACGGCTGGCCACCGCCGGGGCGACTTTCCCGCGTTGCCTTGAGGCGGCGGGGTTTCGAAGACGGGGTCGGAGCGTCGCCCCGACCCCGTCGCCGGTCAGCAGTCGGGCAGATCGTCGAGGTTGTTGCGGGTCGTGGTGTCCCGATCGGTCCGCAGGTATCTGCCGGTCGCACCCTTCACGACGAGGATCTTCGTCTCGGGCGAGTTGGCCCAGTTCACCCAGTACTCGTGCGTGCCGCCATCGATGTCGGCGATGGCGTCGGCCTTGCTTCGGGGCGACCAGGGCTGGCCGGAGTTGCAGAGCTTCGTGATGTCGCCCTGCGTGTTCTTGCCGGTTGCCCGGACGTATCGTTTAGCCATGATGTTCTCCAATGCCTCTGCGATCAACCGTCGTCGCAGGCGACGCTCTGGACCATGCGGGCGACAGATCGTGTCGCATCGTTCGGGCGTGAGGTGAGATTCCCGACATCCCGATACTCGGCATTGGTCCGCCAAGGAGAAGATCGGCTGGGCAGCGTCCGCTCGGTGCCAGCCGCCGCCCATGACGGCGGCGGTCGCAACGTCTCCATTCTATCCCCCCATGACCGGACCAAGGGGTCAGCGGAATCTGCGATGGCGTTGGCACGGGCATCGAATGTGTCGCCGGTGTCCATCACCGGGACCAGCTGATCGCCGGTGCGATGCATCTGCAGCGCGACAGTCCCCGCCCTGCGGATGATCGCCATGATCGCGGAGGGAACGGCACCGGCGCCACCGCCTGCGCCCGTCCTTCTTCGGTGCATTCGAGCTTCGTGCCCGCGTGGATGACAACGGCGAGGTTGGCGAGCACGTCCTTATCGCCGACCTCCTGCGCCGGCGCGATGACTGCGGCGGCATAGGCGACGTCCAGCACACGCGCCTCGCACCCCTCTATGCCGGCGAGTGCGTCCAGTCGCGATCCGTGGCGATGACGCACGCTCCCTCGTTTGCGAAGCGTTCTGCGGTGGCGCGGCCGATGCCACGTCCTGCTGCCAGGACGAGCGCCACCTTTCCATCCAACTGTCGCGTCAAGCTGCAGTCCTTCGTCGTGCGGTAGGCAGACAGGCAGGCCCGATCGGGTCGAACGCCTTGTAGGTGAGGATGAATTCGCGGTGGCCCAGCTCCTCGGATACGCTGCGTGCGCCGCCGGCTACCGCCATGACTGCGTCGACGATCTCGGCGCCTACGACGTCCAGGGTCGCGGCACCTTCCAGGATGCGCCCGGCATTGATGTCCATGTCGGCAGCGAGACGGCGCGCGGTTTCCGGGTTGGCACATACCTTGACGACTGGCGAGATCGCCGATCCCACTACGGATCCGCGCCCGGTGGTGAAGATCGTCAGGTGACAGCCGCACGCGATCATCTCGACGATCTCGGCATTGTCCGAGATGTTCGGAAAGCCGAAGCGCGGCTCGCCGTCCGGCACGACGTCGAGGAGGTACAATCCGCCGGTCGGCGGAACGTCGCCCGGCTTGATGATGCCGCTGATCGGCGAGGAGCCCGATTTGGAATAGGCCCCCATCGATTTCTCCTCCTGCGTCGTCAGCCCGCCCTCGGCATTGCCGGGCGCGAAGCTGCCGAAACCCATCACGGTATAGTAGCTCTCGGCCTTGGCGACGCTGGCGATCAGCGCCTCGCCCAGTTCGGGGGTCACCGCGCGATCCACCATGATGGCTTCGCATCCCACCAGTTCACCGGTCTCCTCGAAGATGCAGGTCGCACCTTGGCCGACCAGCGTGTCGAACGCACGACCGACCGCCGGGTTGGCGGTGATGCCGCTGGTGCCGTCCGAGCCTCCGCAGATCGTGCCGATGATCAGTTCGTCGACCCTCATGGGTACGCGCTCGACCGTGGCGATCTGCGCCTGCATGCGTTCGACCGCCTCCATGCCGGCCGCGATCGTGGCGGCAGTGCCGCCCGCCTGCTGGATCACCAGCAGTTCGACCGGTCGGCCGCTCGCCGTCACCGTCGCCTGCAATCGCTCCCGATCGAAGCTTTCGCAGCCGAGCGACACGATCACCACGCCGCCGACGTTGGGGTGCGTCACCACCGCTTCCATCACCTTCGCGGCGTAGGCGTTGGGATAGCAGCCGGGAAAGCCGATCAGGTGGACGTCGGGATCGTCGATCTTGTCGACGATCCGACGTGCGACGTGGTGGGCGCATTCCACCAGATAGGCGACGGCGACGACGTTGCGGATGCCCTTGCGCCCGTCCGCCCGTGCAAAGCCCTGGATCACGTCCGTGACTCGGTCACGGTGGCCCTCGTGTGGCTGGCGATGTAGTCACTCTTCATGTTGTGCATGTGAACCCATTCCCCAGCCTCTGCGCCAACCGTCATCGATCCGATCGGTGCGCCGTATTTGATGACCTTGTCGCCCGGCGCGAGCGTTCCGCGCGCGACCTTGTGACCCACGGTGATGCCTTCTCGCGCCGGGATGGTGCCGCCGGACACCGGCAGGATGTCGCCGGCGGCGATCGGCGCGACACAGATCAGCACGTTGTCGTCCGGATGTAGTAGGATCAGTTGGTTCGTCATGGTCGGGCCACGTCCTGTTCTTCGTCGGCGTCCTGTGTCGACCCGGCGCCGGACGCGTCCGTCGCGATACGGGCTACCTTTTCGGCGTCTTGTCCGGCTCCGACAAGACCGGTGACGACGCGGGCGACCGCCGGATTGCGGAGGGGAAATTGCGCGGCCGCTGCCGGCAGTGGCATCACAGCCGATGCACGGATTGAGGCCGGCGCGTGAGTTCGCGTGACGACATCGGCATCGGGAGTGGCATAATCGTGAGGCGGCGGCTGCGCTGCGGCCCTGTCGGGATCGAGCTCGGTGACGCAGCCGTTGTGCGGCCGGCCAACGATCGCTTGGACACCGCGTTCGACGCAGCGGTCCGGCGATCGCATGGCGCCGCGATCCACCGGCGCATTGCGCCCGGCAAGCAGGATCTCATCGAGTCCGATCCAGTCGAGCGACTCCTCGCAGACCTCCGTCTCGTTCACGCCGATGCCGACCGCGCCGGCGAGGCGGGCATCGCGCAGTTCGATCATCGCCTCGTGGACGTCGTCGATGAAAGCAGCGATGTGCCGCTGGTGATCCGTGGCGATCGTTCTCCCGCTGGGGACATGCGCATCGATCACGCCTGAACGCCCCCACGGGCATGGATGCGGGCGTAGAGCGCGATGCACAGAAAGGCGCCGCAGGGCACCAGCATGGCGACCCGGATCGATGCGGCATCCGACACGAACCCCATCGCCGCGGTCAGCACCGCGCCGCCGATGATCGCCATGACCAGCAGCGATGCCCCTGGTTTAGTCAGTGGTCCGAGGCCGCGCAGCGTCAGGACGAAGATGGTCGGGTACATGATCGACATGAAGGCGCTGGACAACACCAGGGCGGCCACGCCGATCTCGCCGCCCATGGCCACGGCGACTCCGCACAGCATCGCATCGACGACTGCGAACATTGCCATCAGCCGTGCCGCCGCGATCCGCCCCATCAGTCCGGCACCGACGAAACGGCCGGCCATGAACAACGCGAGTGACAGGGTCAGCAGCCACGCCGCGTGCTGCGTTCCCAGTGCCGGCATCTCCACCGCCACGTACCGGATCAGGAAACTCCAGATGCCGACCTGCGCACCCACGTACAGGAACTGCGTGCCGACGCCCGACAGATACCCCGGCATGGCGAGCAGCCGACGATAGGCGTGCGGCGTCCGGGCGTCCGGCGCGGTCGGCCGCGTGGCGATGCCGGGGAACCGGGTGACGACGATCACGGCGGCCCAGACGAACACGAGCAGCGCGATCAGCAGATACGGCGTCCGAACCGACGAACCGGCGGCTAGACCGCTGCTCCCGGCCTCATCCCCGAGGATGAAGGTCGCTCCGGCTGCGACGCCGACGATCGATCCCAGGGGATTGAACGCCTGCGCCAGGTTGAGGCGACGTTCCGCGGTCTCCGGCGTGCCGAGTGCGGCGACCATCGGATTGGCGGAGGTCTCGAGGAAGGCTAGCCCGCTTGCGATGACGAACAGCGCGAAAAGAAAGAAGCCGTAGCTCAGCATCAGCGATGCGGGCCAGAACAGCAACGCGCCCACGCCGAACAGGATCAGGCCCACGACGACTGCGAACTTGTAACCGAAACGCTGCATCACGAGTGCCGCCGGCACCGCAAAGCAGAAATAGCCCAGGTAGAAGGCGGACTGGACGAGGCCCGACTGAAGATCGCTCAGCGTGAATACGACACGGAAATGCGCGATCAGCACGTCGTTCAGGTTGTTGACCATGCCCCACATGAAGAACAGGCCCACCGTCAGGAACAGCGCCGTCCTTCCGGTCAGAACATCACCATCCGACGGCGGGCGATCAACGAGGATCATCATGGTCTCGGCGTCCTCGAAAAAGATGGGCCGGTCCGGAAAGGTCCGGCCCACAGGCGGGGGATGTCAGACGCATTCAGGCGCTGCAGCCGCAGGGGTCGCGCGCCGCTCATCCGGCGGCGGCAAGCGCGTCGATCAGCGAGCGGTCGGCTGGTATCATCGTGCCATGGTTCGCACCTGCTGGAATGGAGATGCGATCGGACACGTCGTGCCAGGTCCTGCCGTCACTCGACGCGACCGCGCCCCAGCGCTTGTCGGTGTACCGATCGAAGAAGACCCGCATCTCGCCGTTCACCGTGATGGCGGTCGGCCCCTCGCTCCATGCGGGGGTGATCGGTTCGGACAGCGGACCGAAGCGCGGCGTCGGCGACAGGGTGGCGTCGCACCACTGGATCACCTTGCGCAAAGGCTCCTTGCGCTCGTCCTTCACGAACATGATCGTGCGGCCCCCCCGCTTCAGGAACGTCGCATCGATCACGCTGAAGCCGGGATCGTAGAACTTCTTCGTCGGGGAGAACGTTCGGAAGTCCCGGGTGGTCGTGGAGTAGAGACGGTGATCGCCCTCGTCCCCCGCTTCGCCGACGGTGCTGGCCCAGACGATCAGGAAGCGGCGGGCTGCATCGTCCCACGTCAGTTCGGGTGCCCAGGCGTTCCGCGTGTCCGGAAACGCCGCCATCACGGGAATCGCCTGCTGCGTGGACCAGTGGATCAGGTCGCGCGACGAGGCATGGCCGATCGTCACGCCCTTCCAGCTGGTCGTCCAGACCATGTGATGGAGCCCGGTCCGCGGATCGAGCGCGATCGAGGGATCGCGCATCAGCCTGTTCTCCCCGACCTGCGGGACCAGCATCGGCGCCCCTCCGCGTACCGGGCGGAAGCGCCAGCCGTCATCACTGATCGCCAACCGCATGCCCGCGCCGCCGTCGTCGGCATTGTGGAAATAGCTGAAGACGAAGCCCCCTTTGCGGGATGCCGCGGACGCCGCCCCCGCGAACGCGGACATCGTCATGCCGCTGGCCAACGCCGTGCACAGATCCCGTCGGTTCAACATCCTCACGTCCTCTCGTTCAGACCGGTTCGCCCAGACTGCCTGCCGTCAGACCGCTTCCCTCGATGATCAGGGCAAGGCCGATCGCATTGCGGCGCGCGGCAGGCACATCGACTTCGAGCTCCTTCGCCGTCCGGCGGAACCGGAGCGGTGCGCTGTCGCCGGGCAGGGTCACGCGGCTCACTTCTCCGCGGCCGATCCGCGTACCGGTGCCGAGCAGGGACAGCCGCACGACGCCGTCCTTGGGCCAGCCGAGCACCAGTGCATGCAGCGCCGCACCGTTGCGAACATAGCGAACGTCACGCTCGTTGTAGGGCGACACGGGCCCCCCTTCGGCGAACATGCCCGTTGCCGGGCGGGTCGGCCCTTCGCCATGAATACGCCACGGGCGGCTGCCGTAGATCGCGCTGCCGTACAGGCCCATCCAGGCGGCGATGTCCTCGACGATGCGCTCCTCCTTCTCGTCGATCGATCCGTCGCCACGCACGGGGACGCTCAGAAGGAGATTGCCGTTCTTCGACACGACGTCGCACAGCGTGTGGATGACGGTGGCGGCGCTCTTGTAGCCGTCGCGCTCGTAGAGGGCGCGATCGTAATGCCAGTTGCCGAGGCAGGTGTCCGTCTGCCACGGATAGGTTTCGATATGCGGTTTGCCGCCCCGCTCGACATCCTCGACCAGGCCCATGCGCTTCTCCGCAGGCACCGTCTTGACGTTCAGGACCGCCTCGAGCCTGCCGCCGTTCCAGGCACGGCTGGCGTTGTAGTAGTGCGCGGCCATCTCCAGACCCACCTGATTGAACGGCAGGTCGAAATTGTCGAGATAGATGAGATCGGGACGATACTTCTCGACCAGTTCGCGACAGCGCAGCGCCCAGTTGCGCACGAACGCCGCCGCCTCGGGGGGCGCCCATTCAGTCCAGATGCGGTCGGTGCGCTCATGGACGGCATTGGCTTCCTCGATCGAGCGGATGCCGTCGGGCAGCGGAAACGTACGCCCGGTGTAGAGCGCCTGCGGATCCAGCCCCTCCCAAGTCCTGCCACGGCCGTCGGCGGTGGTCAGGCGGTAGGCGTCGTAGCGCTCGCCGGCTCGCGGTCCTTCGGCGTCGTAGCCATAGGCGGTCTGGTACCAGTGCCACGCATGCGCGCTGTGGTTCGACACGCCGAAGCGCAGCCCGCGCTCGCGCGCCAACTTCGCCCAAGTGCCTATGATGTCCTTCTTAGGACCGATCCGCGTCGTGTTCCACGGATTATGGCTCGAGGCGTAGGTGTCGACGTTGTCGTGATGGTTGGCCAGCGCCACGAAATACTTCGCACCCGCGCGCTTGTAGAGGTCGAGCATCCGGGCGGGGTCCCAGCGCTCGCCCTTCCACTTGCCGACGATCTCGATGAATCCGACGTCGGCCGGGTGCCCGTATTTGGCGAGATGCGCCTTGTTGGCGCGGGATCCCTGCAGATACATCTCGCGCGCGTACCAGTCCCCCTCTTCGGGAACGCATTGCGCACTCCAGTGCGCCCACATTCCGAACTTGGCGTCGCGGAACCAGTCGGGCGCGCGATAGCCGGCCACGAGCGAAGGCCAGTCCGGCGTGAAGGGGCGGGACGTACCGTTCGCGCTCGCCGCTGCCGCCGCGGGCATGGCGGCGGTCATGCCCGCCAGGCCCCCCGCAAGGCCGATGGTGGACAACGCATCTCGCCGGTTCATGGTCATCGCCTTCGTCCTGTCGTTCGTTGATGTGATCGCAACGTGCTCCTCCGCCGCGCGGAGGGGTGGGAAATCAGAAGCGGACATGCACCCCCGCCGTGATCCGTCGACCGATCTGCGAATAGATGCGGGTCAGTCCGAAGTTGTTCTTCGTCTGCTGCACCGCGTCCAGCAGGTTGGTCACGTCGGCGCTCAGCGACATTGCCGGCGTGATCTGATAGCTCGCCGAGGCGTCGAGCTGGCCATAGGCCGGGGTGAACGCTCCATCGCCAAAGTAGTTGGCGTCGCCGCCGGTGAACCTGCTGCGATAGGTGTAGCTGCCCCGCAGGCCGATGCCGTACTTCTCGAAATAGCCGCCGACGTTGTAGTTGTACTTCGAGACGTCGTTCAGCGGGACGTTCGGGCCACCCTGGAACTGGGGGACCTTCGGCGCGTCGATATACGTGAAGCTCCCGAACACGCCGAGTCCGTCGAACGTGCCGCCGAGATAGGCAAGCGGGATCTGTGCGGCGACTTCCGCGCCCTTGATGTCCGCCGACGACAGGTTGAGCGGCTGGTTGCGCCGGAATACGATCGTCTGCGTACCACCACCGCGCAGCTGTGCGGTCAACGTCTGCGTCACCTGACCGTCGATGATGTAGTTGGTCAGATGCTTGTAGAAAACGGCTGCCGACAGCAGACCCTGTTTCGGGAGGTAGTATTCCAGCGAGAGATCGGCCTGGTCGGACAGATAGGGCTGGAGGCCCGGATTTCCCGAGTTGATGCTGCGCACGTTGGCGTTCACGCTGGTTCCTGCGGACAGGCTGCCGAGACCCGGCCGACCGACGACCCGTGCCAACGCACCGCGCGCCAGCAGCGCGTCCGTGAGTTCGTACTTTACGTTGAAGCTCGGCAGGAAGTATTCGTAGTCGCCCTTCACCTTGGTCGGCACGCCGGTCGGCACGGTGGTGAAGACGCCGCCGGGTTCGATGATGATGCCGTTGAGATCGGGGACGAGCCCGTTCGACACGGTCTGCGTGCTGACGTAGCGGATGCCCAGATTGCCGCCGAGCCGCCCATCGGCGGAACCGAAGCCTGCCTGCGCATAGGCCGCCATCGTACGCTCCCCGACATCGTAGCCGGTGCCCGAGACGTCCTGGGGCGGCACGGCGCCGATCACGGTCGCATAGGGGATGATGGCGTAATAGGCCGCCAGATCGGTGACCAGATAACTGGCTGGATAGTTCGGGATCTTGGTGTCGAACGAGATCGGCTTCAGGATGTCGGTCGCCCGCACCGCGCCGCTCGCACCCTCGAACCCGGGGACGAACGCCAGCCTGCCACCCGAGAGACGCGCAAGCGTCGTGGCGTTGGCACTGGATCGGGTGTCGACCGCGGTATTCTGACGGTCGCCGTAATACAGGCCCGCCTTCAGCGATTTGAGGAAGCTGCCCTCGACCGTATATTCCGCATCGAGCCGGCCTTCGTAGTTCCGGTCCGAGTTGCGACCGCCGAAGAAGTCCTGCGACAGCAGGTAGAAGGTAGATGGGTCGATCGGATCGTAGCCGGTTCCGTAGGTGACCTTCGGCGGACTGCCCAGGCCGTCCGGGTGCGTGATCGTGCCGATCCCACGGGAGATCGTCGCGAAGCCGTTGTTGAGATTTCTGGTGGTCGACTTGAAGTAGCTCGCCTGCCCGCTGACCTTCATGTCGCCATCGGTGACGTCGAAGCCGCCGGCATACGAGTTCAGGATCTTGCGGCTGTCCTGACTGAAGGTCGATGCGCGATGATCGAGGCCCGTCGCGCTCATGGACGTGAGGAAGCCCTGCGATCCGGCGACGAGCTGCGGCACCAGACCCGTGTCGATCGTGCTCGCGGTGACGCCGTACGGCTGGCCAGGCAGCGATGGCGCGATGTTGGTGAAACGGGTCGCGTTCTCGTACCACAGGTTCTTGTCACGGAAGTCCGAGTGGAAGTAGTCGGCGAAGACGTTGACGTTGTCGGTCGGCTTGTACTGGACGGTGCCGATGATCGACAGGCGCTTACGCGTCCCGGGATACGCCTGATATGCCTGCGCGTGGTTGAACGTGTAGGTATCGCCGAAATCACCGTCGCGGTTGTAGTCGACCGGAGGGTTGCGCTGCCCCTCCGTACCCGTCTCCGCGCCGTAGCCCTGATAGTTCAACGACAGATACTTGCGCTGTTCGTAGGCGACGCCGACGTTGATGCCGAACGTCTTCGAGGCGTTCACATAGTTGGCGAGGCCGGCGACGCGCGGTGAGAGCTTCTTCGGATTGTCCTCGTACACGCCTTCGACGGTACCGTTGAAGCTGGTCTTGCCGATGTCGAGCGGGTGCGCGGTCTTGACGTTGATCGTTCCGGCAAGGCCGCCTTCGATCATGTCGGCGGTCGGCGACTTGGCGACTTCGACAGCGCTGACGAATTCCGCGGAAAGCGTGGTGAAGTCGAACGATCGGCTGCCGCCGCTGCCCAGCGTCCGGCCGTTGTACTGCGTACGCGCAAAATCGGGTGCGAGGCCACGGATGCTCACGGACGATCCCTCGCCGCGGTTGCGAGTGATCTGGACACCGGTGATCCGCTGGAGCGATTCTGCGAGGTTCTGGTCCGGGAACTTGCCGATGTCCTCCGCCGAGATGCCGTCGCTGACGACGTCGGCATTGCGCTTCTGCTCGTTGGCGAGCTGCAGGGAGCGGCGGAAGCCCGTGACGACGATCTCCGAGGATGCGGCCGGGTCGTCGGTCTCAGCCACCGGCGTGTCCGCCTGGGTCGTGCTCGGTGCCGTCTGCGCGATCGCGCTCAGCGGCCATGCCGCAACTCCGAGCAGAAACGCCGTCTTCAACGGCCGTGCCTTGAAATCGCTGAGCCCCATCATCCATCCTCTCCTCGTCTTGCGGCTTCGACCGCTTGACTCAGACAATTGAGGAATAGGTCAGATATGTCAAATTATAATGCATCTGATGTATCAGATTACAGCGGTAGCGTTATCAGATGGAAAGACGTCTTCTTGCCGCCGCTCTTCTCTGGGCGTTCGCGGTAGTCAACTTCTCGATCGAGTCGTTCTCGGTGAAGGCCAGAAGGTCTGCGAGCACTCGATCGAGGTGTATCAGCATTGCATCACGAGCCGCCGTGGGATTCCGTGCCTTTATTCCGTCGAGGATCGAACGGTGGTCCGTCATGCGAGGGGTGCCGCCTGCCGCAGTGATGCGCTGCAGCATGGCATTGCAGAGCGGTGATCGGGTCCGGACGTCCCACAGCATCTCGACCATCAGGACAATGGCGCTGTTCTGCGTGGCCCGGGCGATCTCGGTATGGAAGCGGCGGTCGGCTGCCCAATCACCCTGTCGTGGCTCGTCGTTCTCCAGTTCCATCTTCTGAAGGACGGCTTCCATCTCCCGTATCTGCTCGTCCGTCGCCGCCAACGCGGCAAGGGCTGCGGCCTGGACCTCGACGATCCGTCGTGCTTCCGTAAGCTCGAACGCACCGATATCGAGAGCGTCGGGGGTCGCCTGACGGTTGGCCGTCGCTCCTATCACGTAGAAGCCGGACCCCTGCCGTGCTTCGACGAGGCCCAGTATCTCCATGCCGATCAACGCCTCGCGAATCGTCAGACGACTGACGGCGAACCGTTCGACCAGCAGTCGCTCCGGAGGCAGCCTGCTGCCCGCAGGGAAGACCCCCGACGCTATTTCCGCCTGCAGCGTGTCGATGATGACCCTGTATAGTTTACCCGCTCCGCTCGTTTCCGGACTCGGGGCCGCTGCCGAAGCTGCGGACCTACGCTTGGGGTTGCTTTCAAGACCTTGGCTCATGGTTCACGCTATCACGATGGCGGACTTGCGTCATCGCCATGCTGATAGATCACGGAAAGTGATCTGACGTCTGGCAGGTGGCCGGGGCTGTAATCAGCCCCGTTGGACGCCGTCGTGCTTGCAGGAGCCGCCGTCGTCCGGTGGCGGTGCGTTAGCGCCCGATCATGAAGCCTCTGCCAGACGGTCGATCCCGAGCGGCGCGGCTAGCGCGGAGTTTGACCGTCGGGCTGCTCGAAGGAGGTCAGGATCGGGCACGGCCCGGCCGCGCCGCTGCCGCACTGTTGAGCGAGGCGGCGCAGCGAGGCGCGGGCCCGGTCCAATTCGTCGATCTTGGCGTCCAAAGCTGCGATCCTTTCGGTCGCGAGTTCACGCGCCCGGGTTCGATCGTCGGTCGCATCGAGTGAAAGCAACTCGTTGATCTCTGCAAGCGTGAACCCGGCAGCTTGCGCCGAGCGGATGAAGCGCAGCCGGCGAACGTCTTCGATACCGTAGCGCCGCACGCTCCCACCATGTTCGGTGCCGCGAGGCCGCTCGGGCGTCACCAGCAACCCGCGCCGCTGATAGTAGCGAACGGTCTCCACGCCGACGCGCGCTCCGCGCGCCAGCCCGGCAATGGTCATCTGCGCCACCCCTTGACTCCGTACCGTGGTCCGGACCCTATATGGATGGCAGCCTGAAAGATACCAGATCGAAAGCCGCTGCTCATGACCACGATCGCTACCCCCCGCCCCGCCACCTTGCACCGGATGGTGACGGGTAAGCACGTTTGCCCCTACGGCCTGAAGGCCAAGGACCTGCTGCGACGCGAAGGCTACACCGTTGACGACCGCTGGCTGACCACGCGGGAGGAAACGGACGCCTTCAAGGCCGAGAACGGGGTCAAGACGACGCCGCAGACCTTCATCGCGGGCGAGCGGATCGGCGGCTATGACGACTTGCGCCGCCATTTGGGCAAGGACGTCGCCGATCCCAAGGCGATCACATACGAGCCGGTCGTCGCGCTGTTCGCGGTGACCGCGCTGATGGCGCTCGCCGTGAGCCATGCGACTTACGGCACGCCCTTCACGCTACGAGCGGGCGAATGGTTCATCGGGTTCAGCATGGCGGTGCTGGCGCTGCTGAAGCTCCAGAACATCGAGAGCTTCGCTACGATGTTCCTCAACTACGACCTGCTCGCGAAGCGTTGGGTGCGCTACTCCTACATCTACCCCTTCGCTGAGGGCTTGGCGGGCGTGCTGATGATCGCGGGCGTGCTGACCTGGTTGTCGGTGCCGGTCGCGCTGTTCATCGGTACCGTGGGTGCCGTGTCGGTGTTCAAGGCGGTGTACCTCGATGAGCGCGAGCTGAAGTGTGCCTGCGTGGGCGGGGCCAGCAACGTGCCGCTCGGTTTCCTGTCGCTGACAGAGAACCTGATGATGATCGCGATGGCGGTATGGATGGGGCTGGCAGCGCTGGGCCTCGCGAGCGGGACTACGCACGCCGTGCCGTAGTCGTCAGTTGTGCTCCGTCTCTATCGATGCGGTCCCCCAAGCGTCGAACGAGACGACGATGACCGGCATGGCACCGGGCTATACGGGTGAGGCTGGTCGAGAACTTATGCGCGGCATGCCGCCGCATCATGGGGGCGGGCCGGCGAGGCGCCAAAGGTACGGCCGTGATCCAGAAGTCAAAAGCTGTTCAGCCCCCTGTCCGGTAGTCTCAGTAAGGAGGCCGATGTAGAGGCAGCGCAGACGCGTGGCTCTGGCTGCAGGCCCGCCGCGATTGCGTCCCCCTGATATCAGGTGGGCTGCGACGAGGGTGATACGCCGGGGGGCGCCTGCTCGACGTCCGGTACGACGCGCCTTGGCGCGGTGGTTCAGGCCGGCGAGACGCCGTCGGCGTGGACCAGATCGGGACCGACGAGCGTGCCGATCACCCGAACCCGCCTGTCGTCCAGATCCACGGGGATGCGGTAAAGTTCGAGCAGATAACGACCTCCCCGATCACGTCGCAGACGAAATCCGCCACCATCGCGCAGAAGGGTGCCGGTCTCGTCGATCCTCATGCCGATCATCGTCACGTGCATGCTCCTCCACCCTCAGCCGCCGCCGGCCGTTCGTAGCGGGGTCGCGTCGGTCATCGAACACGGCGGACCATGCCTCGAGCAGGGGACTTCGTCCACGGCGACTACCCGATGGCATGTATTCGCTGTCATCGACAGGCGAACACTGGATGAACGTGCTTTCGCACGGAAAACCGTTCGCGGCTGCAAGATCGCATGGAAGCATGCCGAAGTTGGACTGACTCTGCCGAGTGGAGTCCGGGATCGGTCGAACTTCGTGCTTTCGAGTATTAACCACGGATCGGTCGACGACTGGGTCAGATCGGTGGCGGGGGCCGGACGGCGCCGGACGCTGTCCCGGAAGCCGGAGTGACATGCGCGTCACCCTCAACAGATAATACTCGAAGTGTCTAACGGATGACGTACGGACGCCGGTCCCCGGCGGGCGGCGAAGGCATGACGCTTTTGACGCAGCGACATCGACGCCTCCGCAGCGTGGACCGCGGTTTGGAAATGCCCGGCAGATGCAGCGGGGGACACCATCGGGCTCGCCGGGGCCGTCGCCGTCGTCGGATCGTGGTGCGTCGGCACCCGATCAGGACGCCTTCCACGCATCCGGGGTGCCTGCCCATTGTACAATGACGATTAGAGGGCTGTTCAACTGGACGAGCAATCGCTTGGCAATGACCAGTGCAAGGCGCGCACGATGATCGTGGACTTCATATCTCGCTGACGGGCGTGTTCCGCAAGCGCAACGCTTTTCCGGCTACGATCGAGCCGTCTCGATGCACGTATCGAAGATTGCTCCGTTCTGAACCTTGTTGACGGCTCGACGGAGGTCGCGTTCTACGGCATCGCCAGGCGAACGATGAACCTTCGGCGCATCGGATCGCTCGATGACGCTGTGTCGAAAGGTGATCGGTGGGTTGACGATGGTCGTCGAGACGAATCCCGATTCGATCGACGGCACTACGGACATCTGGACCCGGCCGGGAGGCGACCGTCGGATTGCGCCACGGGCGGTGAAAACCTCTGATCAGCAATTCCGACACGGGACGCCGATACGCGGCGACAGCTCCGAGCTACATTCGTCCTCGACGGGAGCCGCCCACGAAACTCAAGCTCACTAGGAGGAAGTCATGTCCATCACGGTCGACGCGCTCGTCGGATACACCAAGGCCGAGTTCGCGAAGGCGTCCAGATGGCGTCTCATCCTGCTCATCGTCCAGTTTCTGGCCGTCGTGCCGGCTGCGTTGTCGGTGGTCGTCACCGGTGACGACGTCCTCTACGTCCTGGCGGTCGGCGGCCCCGTGCTGCTGATAGCGTGGTGGTTGGCCCGCAGCGTCTACCGGCGTTCCCGTTCCGCGGCTCACGGCGCGCGGCGTGCCGTTCTGATAGCCGGGGGGCTCGGCGCCCCGATCTCGCCCGGGGACCATCAGCGCCTGCGGCAGCGGTTCACGGTCGACGAGCCGGTGGCCAATCGGCAGATCGACCCCGACTACTACGCCACCGGGGAACGTCCTGGACTTCAGCGCCTCGGTGAGATGCTCGAGGAGAGCGCGTTCTACTCGAAGGAGGTCCACAGGGTGAGCGCGAACTTCATGATCGTGATCCTCATCGTCTTCGTCACCGTCGCGATCGTCGTCGCCCTGCTGAGCGCACCCTATGCGAGCCGCGTTACGGCGGTCACGGGCATCAAGGTCATTCTGGCGGTCTCGGTCTTCATCCTGTCGTCCGACGTCATCGGCGCGATCTCCGAACACCGGGAAGCGTCGCGCGGTGCGGAATCCGTCCAGAACCGCATGGCGGCGGCCTACGCGACAGGGTATCCCGAGGGCGACGTCCTGCTGGCCATGGGCGACTACAACGAGGCCATGGAAGGTGCACCCGAGGCGGTTCCCGGCGTATTCGGATCGATGGTGACACGTCTCAACCAGCGGTGGGCGGAGTACAAGGACGATCGCGCTCAGGCGCGCGCAGAACTGGAGGCCGGAGCGTGAAGCACGTCGGACTCTTCAAGACGTTCCTCAGCGACGTCGTCGACCTCAATGCGGATCGCCTGGCCAAGCTGGACACGAGCGTCGAGGCCATCAAGACGTTCATCCGAAACTCCGACTGGGATCCGAAGGTGAAGGGCTTCCTCCACCAGGGTTCCTGGGCACAGAAGACCATCATCAGGCCGATCGCGGGAAGCGCCTTCGACGCCGACATTCTCGTGCGCGTCGCGCACGTCGAGGGTTGGGAGGCCAAGG
Source organism: Sphingomonas sp. CFBP 13706 (assembly GCF_014842355.1). Lineage (NCBI taxonomy): Bacteria > Pseudomonadati > Pseudomonadota > Alphaproteobacteria > Sphingomonadales > Sphingomonadaceae > Sphingomonas > Sphingomonas sp. CFBP 13706. The sequence goes on along the minus strand of NZ_JACYVM010000003.1, from coordinate 401,964 downwards.
ACTACATCAACTCGCTCAAGCGCACCTTCCTCGCGAGCAGTACGTACAAGGACAAGGTCTCGAGCTATTCGCACTGCGTCACGATCACGTATGCGGGCGAACGCAAGATCGACGTCGCTCCGCTGGTGATCGACCGCGAGGGCGACGCCTCGTCGGAAGTGTGCAACCGGACGACGAACGAGTTCGAAGACACCGCACCGGGTACCTACACGAAATGGTTCAACGAGCGGAACGGCTATTCGGGCGGGAACAGCTTCCGCAAGGTCACACGGCTTCTGAAATACCTCCGTGGGATCAAAAAGACGTTCACCTGCCCCTCGGTCCTGCTCACCACTCTGCTTGGCGAGCGCATCACTTGGCTCGACAAGGATCTCACGAGGTTCGAGGATGTGCCTTCGGCGCTTCAGACGATCATGGGCAGGCTCGACACGTACCTTCAGGCAAATCCGAAATGCCCCGTCGTGCCCAACCCGTCTCGTCCGTCCGAGGACTTCGGCGCCCTGCTCTCCGAGACGGGGTACGCCAACTTCCGCAACTTCGTGAACAAGTACCGCACGTGGATCGACGAGGCGATCGAGGCCGAGGACTTTGACGAGAGCATAGCCGCCTGGCAGCGCGTGTTCGGCGAGGAGTTCGGAAAGGGAGCCGTTGCGAAGATGAGTGCGCTCGCCGAGACTGCGCGCGTCACCGTGGGCTCGCTGCTCAGTTCCGCCGCCCAGCACCAGGATGCGATCGTCGATGCCGTCCGCGACTACGGCACGCGCATCCTGCCGAAGTGGTTCTACAGGCCACCCCATCTGCAGGAACCATCCTGGCCCGTGGCGGCGAACCTGATTACCGTCTACGTCTCGGCGACGCACCTCCTCAGCAGGAACGCGGCTAGGGAGGGACCCATCCTGTCCGGGGACCCCGTACCCGGCAAGGGCGGGCTCTGGTTCGAGGCGCGTCTATGGGGCGGTGCCCCCATCGGCGATGCGTTTCGCGTCGAGTGGCGGGTCACGAACACCGGCATCGCGGCTTTCTCCAGAAGGCAGGGACGAGGCGACTTCTACGGTTCCAACGGTCAAGCGCGCCGCTACGAGAGTCTGGAATGGCGTGGCGTCCATTTCGTGGAGGCGTTCCTCATCCGTCGATGGGACGAAGTGGTCGTCGGTCAGAGCGCGCCGTTCGACGTGGTGATCGAGTAGGGTGAGCAGCGGGTCTCGCATTCCCGCAACGACCGCGCACGACGCATGCCCTACGATGACCGGTCGACGGCCCCTGGCGTTCTGGGCCGGCTTCGCCATCATCGGTAGGCGCGAGCGCGCAGGACCCACCTGACCGGAGATGCCCGATGCCCAAGTTAACTGATGCGGAGATCGAGGAAGGCATCGGAAAGGGCGACATCTTCGGCCTCGCCGTCGACACATCGATCTTCGATCGGTTCGGGTGCGATCTTCGCCATCCGAAACTCGCGCTGCTGCATCAGTTGGCAGGCAGCAAGCTCCAACTTCTGCTTCCGGAGATCGTCGCGCGAGAGGTTCTGGATCATCTCGCGCGACATGCGGTCGACAGTCATTCGACGGCAAGCAAGGCGCTGATCGAATACCGGCGGCGGTGGCAGAAGGACTCGCCGGCGGATCTACCCGCGGCTGACGCGCATGCCGAAGCCCTGCGACAGCTCAACGGCTTCCTCTCGTTTACCGGTGGCAAGCGCATACCCATGTCGGAGGATCGGGATCTCGCCCAACGGGCGATCGAACTCTATTTCACCGTCGCCCCGCCTTTCGAACGGCGTGATCAGAAGAAGCACGAATTTCCAGACGCCTTCGCCCTGCTGAGCCTGGAGGCTCTCGCGGAACGGCGAAGGCGGATGATCCTCTGCGTCAGCGCCGACAAGGGTTGGAGTGCCTTCTGTGATCGATCCGATGCCCTCGTCTGCGTCGACGACCTCAACACGGCGCTGTCGTACTTGAACAGCTCGGGACGCGCCCGTGCGGAGGCAGTGTGGCGTTCGTTGCGGGAACGCGGCAACGACAGTTTCTTCTACGAACCACTCCGGGCCGCGTTTCGGAGCCGCGCACGACAATTGGATTTCGTTCCGGAGATCAAGTCCTCGGTCGATTACCGCGCAGTACCCGTTCTGGAGGACCTCGACAGGATGGAGCTGGAGACGGCGAGTTCACCGCTCGTCATCGAAGCGGACGACGAGTCCGTGACCTTCACGTTCAATGTGAAGGCGAAGGTTATCTTCATCGCCGACTTCGTCTTCTACGCGAGTCAGGCAACGAACTACGAAGCCACGGAAATCGCTGCGGCTCGGCGGGACGTCGACCGGACGGTCGAATACGACGTACTGCTGACCGTCGCGCGGAAGGGAGAACAACTGGGCGCCGTCCGGGAAGCCACGGTCGATCGGCCCAAGGTGCGCGTCCCGTTCGGGTCGATCGATCCGTACGACGCCTGACTCCGGCGGTGGGCAACGCCGGGTCCCGCATTCGCCCCGGTCCGCTGGCTACGACCGGTCATCATCGGGCGGGTCGATCGAGCCTCGTTCGAGACTGATCCCGATCCGCGTTGATTGCGCCGTGGCAGTGGGCGGGCGAAGGTACCCACCCACCAAGCTTGTCCCCTGCCTTGCTCTTCACTCCGGGTTCGGGTGGTCGAGCGCCGGTTGAATAAACGCCGAACGAGCCATCGACAGGGGTACGATCGTCTTGCGACGGCCAACGGCGTGCCGTTGGATCGTGCCACAATCTGCCGGTCCTACCGAACCTCCGTTGACAGCTCGGCAGGACTGAAACAGGTTCTAGGCCTCCGGATCGAGTATCCCCGAGTTCTCCGGTTGATCGTCGAATACGTCGAGCATGTCATTCAGAGTCTCCGAAGCTTCCTCCAGAGTGCATCCCCATAGACGGCCTATCGCCACCAATTGCTGATGAGATGGGCTCCGATCAACGCTCACGCTTCCTTGCTTTTTCATACCACTCTCCGTTTCCAAGAATTGAAAACGAAAAATCACCTACTTGTCCAAATGGTAAAGCGAGGCCTATTCGCCGGCGGGACAACGAATGTTATTACGTCGGGTATAATTTGCAACGAGACTGCACCAGTAAGCTAACAAAGCGAACCTCCGTTATCACCGTCACGACGAGTAGCCGCAGAAACCGCTTGCTACTGAGGGAGCTCTGCCGCGTCGTAGGCCGATACGCGGAATATCAGATAGTTCAACTCTATCGGCAGATTGTCGTAGTTGTTGACGATCTGCTGTGAATCCGCGTTCCACCGGACGTCGTGCCACGACCATGAAGCTTCGTCGCCTTGGATGACGACGAAAGAACCATGGCGCAACTTGGCGGCGGTCTGACTGGTATCAAAGTCGAGCCCGAGCTTGAAGCTGTAGATGGGCTTGTTCCGACTACGTTTCAGCACGGCTGCAACCACGCTCTGCGCGAGGCCGACGAACGGCCGCAGCGCCGGCTGCGCGGTGGTGAGAAGCGAGAGCCCCTGCTTGAACGGTCCGCTACCGAGGGCGGATAGAAGCGTCTCATCCTGATCGCTCTCGACGTTTATTATGTTGCCCTCGAACGAGATCCCATTGTTGCCGACGGACGCTCCGAGAAAGATCGGTGTTCCGTGGACGGGCGCTCCCGCCTTGTCGCCCGATTCAGTAGTGAGCGCGAACCGCAGTTCCTCGGCGTCGCCGTGTATCTGGTTCTTTCCCGTGAACTCCATCAGTATCTTGTGCCGGCCACGCCCGGGGAACCGATGAACGTAGAAGCGATCCAGTGTGATCTTGATCCGAGTTCCCTTCAACGCCGAGTCCGGTGCCAGCGTCGAGGCATTGAGTATGGTGCCGGGATTGTCGCCCTCCATCGGGGTGATGAAACCCAGCAGCATTCCGGTATTGCCCCAGACCTCGTTGCCCCAGTTCAACCCGAGCATCTGCCCGCCCGGACCGGACTGGGATAGGGCGTCAGCGGCGTCGTCGTCGCCGATCTCGCGAAGATATCCGATGATCGCCTTGGCCGGCATCATGCCGAGCGAGCTGTTGTGATCGATGGTCATTGGGTTCTCACACGGGTGGGCACGCGCTCGCGCGTGACGATGCGTTTGGCGCGGATGCGGGCTTCGACGTCGCTGAACACGTCCTGGCGTACGGACTGTGCAAGCTCGAGGGTGATGGCGACCGCGTACGGCACGTCCGATTGGGCGAAAGCGGCAAGATCGGCTCGGGCCTGCACCCCGACGAAGATGCCACCGTTCGCGACCGTCTTCACCAGCTTGGTTCCCTCGAGGACGAGATGCTGCAACGTGCCCCGCCGCCCGGCGAAGCTGTGCGGCTGCAGGACTGTCTTCACGCCCTCCCAGTAGTTCCGCTTGCCCTCTCGGCTCACCAGCTCCACGAGTACGCCGCGATAGCGTTGCGAGATCGGATCGATCGGGCTGCTCCAGGCGAGCGTCATCGTGATCCGTCGCAGTTCCCTGCTGTTCAGCATTGCTCGGGGAATGGGAAGCTGGTACTCGTGAAGGGTATCGGGCCGTATCAGATCATCTGCGAGAAGGGTGATACGGCTGCCGTCGGCGCTCAGCACGCGATCGTGATCCGGCTTGCCGTACCCGATGAACCGCGTGATCGCTTCGCGACGACGCTGCCAGTTTCCAGGGTACGTCGAATCGAGAAGGTCGCCGGTCGGACCCCAGCGGCAGCCGTGTGCGAGCAGCGCCTTCAGCACGACCGCCCGCGTCTCCGCGGTCTGCCAGTCCTCCCCATTGTCCGCGAAGATGTCTTCTACGACGTCGGCGAGGCGGACGGCGGCCCGAGTGACGAGTGCTGCTGCATTGCTGGTACCGGTCGAGCGCCCGACGCGGCCGGTGAAACCGACGTTCGGGTCCGGCATGGCCACTTTCTGGCCGACGTCGGGGTGCTCGAAACCCCAAGCGGACACCACTTGGTTCGCCGCATTGGTTCTGACGAGCTGGCGACCGCCGTGCTCGATGAGGTCGGGCTTGATCGATCTGTTCACACCGAGCCCGACCCCAGAGGCGAGGTTCGTCACGCCGATCGCGGCGTAGGGATCGTTCAAGCCCGTCGGACAGCCGGTGGACCCGTCGGCGTGTATCGCTCCGACCGTCAGCGAATTGAGCGACTCGGCCGGGCTGAGTATGAGTCGGGTGCCCTTGGCCGCCTCGATGCTGCGCAGCAAAACCACCTGCCGCTGGACGGGATTGGCTTGGTCGAACTGAGCCGAGCTAGTGTAGGTGTCGAGAGAGAACGCGTCGCGTGCATTGCCGGCGCTGATCACGAACAGGAGACGGTGTTCGTGAGCAAGGTGATCCAGGAGCTTCGCCCAGAAGCTGGGTCGTCGCGAGAACGGCGCCTCGCCGTCGCACACCGAGTGATTGATGATGACCACCCGGCTCACGGCATCGGTCGGATCGGCACGTGCGGCGACCAGAGCCTGCACGGCACGGTGGACGATGGCGATCGGAAGCTTGTCCGGCGGCGTGCACTCGTGGTTCAGGTTCTGCGGAGCGGCGAGGATCGGGATCGCCGCGAGCAGGCGCTCGATCGGGGGTTCGCCCTGCTCCAGATCGCCGTGCACGATCAGAGAGGCCATTCCCGTTCCGTGATGACGTCGGGCGACTGGTACGGACAGGCTTGCGACATCGACTTCGCGCACCACCAGTCTACCCGAGAGCAGATCGTGGTTCTCTACCGGATAGCCATCGAGCATCGCTACGATAGCTGGGCGGTCATCCTCCAGCGGCGGAAAGGAATTCGGAGCGCCGTCTTCGCGCGGCGCTTCGCGCGGGTCGGCCTCGTAGAGTGATTGTGGCCGGACCCTCATCACCTTGTTGGCTTCGGCGAGTGGTCCGTCGAAATCGCTCAGAGCGAGTGCCTGGGCTCCGGACAGCTCGACCAGAGCGGCCTGATATCGGATCGGCTCGATCGTCGCGAAATCGAGGACACGTCCTCCCACCGTTTCCATCAGAGCGTCGATGTACGTACGTGCCTGCGCACGTAGTCCGCCGTCATCTCTGAACCAAAGGTCCAACTCCAATCGAACCGGGCGATCAGGACGCCTGGCGAGCATCCGTTCCACATAACCCTTGAGGTTCGGATCTACGCGGTCCTTGGCGGACCATAGACGGACGTCGTGCAGATAGCCGAACAGTCTCCACCACACCGTCGTCTCGGGCGAGCGTTGCTCCTTGGCGATGAAGCGACGCCAGAGGGACAGAACCTTCTGAAGACCCTCCAACGTCGGCATCGTGACGTAGAGCGGGGTCTCCCCCTTGGATTCCGCATCGACGTATTCGGAGTCCTCGTCATCGTCAGCCGGCGAAAGATCGTAGTCCTCTCCCAGCCACTCCAATCCGGCGACACGAGCTGCCTGGACGAAATCGGCAACCGGGCCGATGACCTCGAACACCAGCGCTCGATCAGGTGTAGCTTCGGCAGGGGACGAAGAGAGATCAGAGCCTCGAAGAACGTCTGCAACGCTGTCCTCGATGCGCGCGAACGCGCCTTCGAGGCGTTGAGACTGTTCCCTAGAGGAGATCGCCGGCGGGAAGTGGGCTCGACGCCCCGGTATCCGACGCCGCGTTGCGGGCTCCCGGCTTATTCTTACGATTGGACCTTGAGCCAACTGCTGGCGCCTCCCCCACGGTTCGACGTCGCCTCCAAGCGGCGATCGCTTCCTTGAAGGCATCGGCCGATGCCTTCTTACCGCGGGATAGGATCATCTTCCGCTTCGCGTCGAGCACAACTGCCTCGATTTCCGAGAAGGTTTCGCCCGTGAACATGCCGACGAACTCGGCGGAGGTCAGTCCAAGGCTGCCGATCGCCTTTTCCGTACGCATGTACCATTCACGAAGTTCGTGAACACCGGGTCTAGGCAGTTCTATGCGCATCTCGAATCGCCGCCAGACAGCTCTATCCAGGAGTTCCGGGTGGTTCGTAGCGCACACGACGATACAATGGCTGGGAAGCGCGTCCATGTGCAGCAGCAGCGAGCTCACCACGCGCTTGATCTCGCCGGTTTCGTGCTGATCCGCCCGCTCCTTGCCGACGCTGTCGAATTCGTCGAAGAACAGTACGCACGGCGTCCTCGCCACGTAATCGATTATCTGCTGCAGTCTGGAGGCCGTCTCGCCGAGGTAGCTGCCGACGAGGCCTTCGTAGCGAACCGTGAGGAAGGGCAGCGCGAGTTCCGTCGCAACTGCCTCCGCCAGACTCGTCTTGCCGGTCCCTGGAGGACCGACGAGCATGATCGTATGCCTTGGCTCCAGCGAATGGGATCGCAACAGCGCGGTCTCGGAGACCTCCAGAACGAACTCGAGAACCTCGTCGCGGATGCTCTTCTGGAGTACCAGGTCGGTCAGTCGACGACGCGGAACGACTTCGCGCAGCAGGGACTGCAATGCTTCGGGCAGCATCGATGACATCCCTAACGGCACCATCGCCATGGATGGAAGTTCAGTAAAGGTCGGGGCGGGCTGAAGATTGGGGCGGTGCCTACGTTGATTGTGAGCTTCTTGGATCAGCGCGGTGAACGTCTCCCGCAGATCTCCGTCCGTACCACCGGCAGAACGAAGGCGACGAACCGACTGTCCCTTGCTCATGATCGTCCTTTCTTCGCCAAACGCGCGCTGGTCTTTTGGACACGATCGCGGCGTGCGCCGCACTGCGGACCAGAATCCTGTACGATCGCCGTCCCCTCCGCAAGGGACCTTGAATCGCCGAGTCATGCCAGTGTCCGGAGCGTTATCCGTTTGGCGATGATGTGGCTAGAAGATCATTCGCAACGACGACGATCCATGATGCCTCTTCGTTCCTTTCTCGAACCTCATCGCCGGATGATTGATCGGTCACGGACTGACCTCCGACGCATACTGACGGCTTGTCGATGACGGACCTAACCGGTCATCCGCCGGGACATCCAACGGCACGATCTGGTCCTCCGGAAGTCGACGACGTCATTCACTGGAAAAGCATCGGAAACTGAGGCAACTGCCCCTGGTGACCGATCGCGCTTCCGCCCTGCTACTGAACGACCGGCAGAAGCAGTGTCTGCGGCTCGTGTACGAGAACCTCGAAGCCAAGGAGATCGCTCAGCGTCTCTCCCTGTCACCGCACACGGTGAACGAGCACCTTCGCGATGCCCGACGCATTCTCGGAGTCTCCCGCTCCCTGCAGGCCGCACGACTGCTTGCGGACGTCGAAGGGCACGAACGGCTTGTACACAAGCCGTTCGGGGTCGATCCAGGTCCCGATACGGTGGAGCAGGAGGACGAACCAACGGCTGCAGGGCCCGAGGTTCCCGTCACGAGGAATCGATATCGGCTGACGGCAACCCAACGGCTTGGGATCGTCGTGGGACTGGCATTGGCGATCGTGGTCCTCGGAGGCGCACTCGTGGGAACGGCTGATCTCGTCGGCCGACTCATGAGCAAGTACCGTGTGGACATCTCGGACGGCCCCTACAAACACTAGCCGCGCCCCACCGGCGCGGTGGAGGTACGTGATGCTCAAGAACCGTCGATCTGCCGTCGAAGCCGTGACCCCCCTGTTCCGTTCTGCCGAGGCATCCAACGACATCGCGGCGGCCGACGCCGCAAGCTGCTACGCCGCGCTTCTGCGCGCTCGCGTCGACAATCGCCTTTCGGTCACGACCGGCGCTGAGATGATCGGCAAGATGTTCGAGGCCATCAGAGCCCAGCAGCTCGCAAGGGACCTCATGCGCGAAGCCCATCTGACCACGCCGGAGGTGATCCGCGACATGGGACTCGAGCGCATGTACGGCGACAGCTCCCCCTGTCCTCCGACGGACAATCCCTTCACGTCGGCCGAGGTCGTCACTCTACCGACGCTCGCCGCAGCCTGATCGGCTGGTGCGCGTTACGCGGGGCTCGTAGAGGCGCACGATGCTCCGCGTATACCTCTTCGCATCGCTACTCGTCCTCACGTCGGGATACGCCTTGTGGAAAGGCGGAGCTCCGGAGCGCATCGTGGCGGCAGGACTGCTCTCGGCGAACGTCGCGACCGTCCTGAGCTGGTCGCCGCTACCGTCGAGATTCTATGGCCTGGAACTCAACGTGTTCGTCGTCGATGCGGCTCTGTTCGCGATGCTGATCATAGTGGCGCTTCGAGCCGACCGTGGTTGGCCGCTCCTCATCGCGGCGCTGCAGTTCGATGCCGTGGGCGCGCACCTCGTCAAGCTCGTGGCACCGGAGACCATTCGCGTTGCGTATGCTCTGCTGATTACCGTCTGGAGCTGGCCCACTCAGATGCTTCTCGCAGTCGGGACTTGGCGCCATGTTCGGCGGGTCCGCCGCGAGGGAAACGATCGCTCATGGAGCGTTCCCGAATAGAAGGCACACGCACGATGCATGGTACCGTCTCCTCGTCCGTACGTGCCCCCGCGTCTGCACTTGCCGAGTTTACTTCTTCGCAGACGGAGACGCTGGCTCTGCTCATCGCTGAACGTCGGGAGCGAAACAGAAGGTTCACCAGACACTCCAAGGTTTTCTCTGATCCGGCGTGGGACATCCTGCTCGGCCTGCTCGACGGCAACTTGCGAGGCATTCTCGTGTCGACCAAATCGGCGTGCATCGCTTCCGGAGTGCCATACACCACGGCTCTGAGGTACCTCGGCCTGCTCGAGGACGACGGCATGATCCTTCGTGTCCCGGACCAGAAGGACGGTCGCCGGATCTACGTCGAACTCACGTCCGCCGGCTGGCGTGAGATTCACGGATACGTGATCTGGTTGGAGGAACTGAAGGGCAAACGCGACATGTGCGGATTGATCGTATGCCGCACGGGATGACCGGCGGGTGATCTGCTCAATTGAGCAGGGTGACGACGCTCGCCCGGAGTCGGTCCGGAAAGTGCGCGTTGAGGCTGCCGGCGACGATGCCGCACATCGTCTCGTCCAGATCGGCGTCGTTGTCCGCAACTGACCAGCGCCGGACCAGCAGCCAGGTATCGAGTGCCGGGCTGCGCCGGATGGCGCGGACGCGAAGGAAGGATCTGAGCGTTGTCTGATCGAAGAAAGCCACCTCGACCATCGATGCGCCGCCCAGCGGGATCTCCGTCCGGTTGCGTCGGAACGGTACGACTTCCTGCTCCGCCCTGACGGCCGCGATCTCGATCGCCTCGACCATGAACTCGTCCCTGCTCACCGGCGACATTGGACGGCGGGTGCTCATCGAAGATGTGCCCAGGAAGCCACGGTCTTCCGACGCTGGTCCGATATCCGGCTTGGGACTTCGAGGTCCGGGCTTCGAAGACGAGCGTGGCCTTCTCGGGTTTCTCGGACCACCTGCCCCAGGCGGCCCGGTCATGCCGATTGTCCGCGGCAACGGGCCAGATCGGGGCATGCCCAGCTGGAGGATGAAAGGGAGGTCTGCACTGGAACCGCTCGGTCCGTAGGTACGTACCGATCGCATCCGTTCGACGGGAAGGGATTGCTCATGGGAACTCCTCGTTGTGAATGATCCCATGCTCCAGGACGAACGCGCTGTTTCCGACGCGGCGGTTCGCAGCGTAGAAGCCATGATGCTGCTTCCAGGCGATCACCGCGAACGCGGCGTTCAACGCGTTGAGTTCACAGATCTGGATGTTGGTCGAGTAGACGCCATCGGCATCTCCGATGATGGGGATGCGGTCGATCATCGTGTCGTCGTCGGGCGTCACCAGTGTTGTCCTCAGGGCACCCGCGATGCCCCGCTCGGATGCATGAAGCCCCATACCCACGTCGACGTAGGGGATGCCGCGAGCGGCGAGCCGATCCATGATCGGCGGCTTCGCTGCCGCGTCGTCGATGCAGACGAAGGCGAAGTCCAGAACGTCGAGAAGCGGCGCCGTTCCGGCGTCGATGCGCAGGGCGTGCGGGACGACACCGCGATGGATGCCGCGGTACATGGAGGCGAAGTGATCGACCTTTCGCCTACCGGCGCGCAGATCGTCAATGGTCGCCGCCCCCGGCGCGCGGAAGGCGGAGTGCTGCTCGAAGAGGTCGTCATCGAAGAGATGGATCGCGTGGACGCAGCACTTGCTCACGAGGTCGAGGACGTAGGATCCAGTACCACCGAGACCGATGATGCCTATGGTCTGTCCGCGAATCCTGTCGTTGAACGAAGTCAGCGCCGCGCGCGGCGTCGCCGTGTCGAGATAGGCGAAATCACCGCTTCGCACATCGACGGGAACCGGACGCGCTCGTACGCGGGCCGTGACGAGGGGGTCGATCGCGGCGGCGGGGCCGCCCAGAAGCGCGACGTAGGTGACGACGAACTCGTGATGGTCGTGGAACTCGCGCCCGAGAGGCTTGGTGCAGAGCATCCGCGCCCGGGCTTCGAAGTGCAGCATGCGCTGCGACCGATCTTCGACATTGACGCCCCGCAGCGTCGTCCCATCCGTTTCGGAAGGTGCTTCGCCGATCCACCATGCCGTATGGACGCGCGGAGCGATGACGCGATCGCCCGCCATCGAGAGGGGCACGAGGAGTTCCCCCCTACCGACGCTGCCGGAGGGTTTCAGGTATGGAACATGCGAGACGACCAGCATGCCGTCGACGAGAGCTACGGCGTAGCCCTCGTCGATCAGCCTGCGGACGTCCGACTCAGGACTTGTCGGTGCGGCTGACACTGAACGTCTGCCCTTCGAGGACGCGGGTCTTCCGCTCGGCGGAGAGGATGCCGCTGGGTGCCTCCAGCGGACCTCGGTCGTAGGCGACCGTGAGGGCGCCGCGGCCTGCCGTCTCGATCGCCGGAAAAGCCAGACGGGCGAGCTCGTTCCGGCCGATCTCCTCGCCTGCGAAGCGATGCTCCCGTCCGTTGACCAGGATGGTCTTTGTGGGAGTTTCCTGATGCTGCGTGATCAGCGTACCCCTCGACGGCGCGGCGTCCGTCTCGTTCTTGTTCGTGTCGTCGTCGGTCATGGTTGTCTCCAGTGTCTGTTTCGAAGCGGTCCTCTCTTGCACAGGGGGCGGTCGAGGACGCTGGCGGTGGAGGGATCGGGTCATCGGGTGTTTCGCGAGTTGAGGTTAGCGAGCGACCGCTGAGCGTGACGGATGAGATCCGCGCATGGGACATGCCGAGTCCTCGATCGCGCCAATTCGCCGAGCGATGCATGGACGGCCATGACCGTCGCCGCGTCGACGGCGAGTCCGGACGTGGCGCAGACTCCGATCGCCACGTCCAGCCGACGCAGATCCTCCCGTTCGTCGGGGGCGTCCATCTCAACCACTGTTCCGATCGCTTCGACAACGCTGGCCAGGGCGGGCGGAAGTACCGGCGGAAGCACTGGCACGGCAGCGGGCTGATAGGCGCTCGAAGCCGGCGCCCGCCCCTGCACTTCCATGATCCATGAGATGTGGCTCAGGTCGAAGATCGTCTGGTGATGCTCATCGATCCAGCGCGCATTGCTGCGGGGGTCCATCATGAATGCGATGGCCTCCGCGGCCTCGTCGGTCGGCGGTGCGTCGACGTCGATCTCCAGGACGATGACCGGATTCGCGCAGCACGACACCGCCATGGCGAGGACCGGCGCGCAGGGCAGTTTACGGTCCATCCGACAGATCCCGTCCTCGTCGGGAAACCGGAATTCGTCGGCGGTGATCCGGAACAGCGGGACGCCCGCGTTCTGCGCGATCCAGTGGGCCACGGTCCCCTTGCCGACCCCCCGGACTCCCAGCAGGGCCAACGGCGGGTGGTGATACCAGTTTCTCCCAGCGACCATCTGTCGACGGCAGGCGTCGGCCACGAAGCTTCGGAGGCCGGCTACGTGATCGATGCCGAGCGCCGACGACATGCCGCCCGGAGCGAGCCTTTCGTTTCCGCCGAGCAGTCCGATGGGACGATCGAGCCCGAGGGGGGCGATGTTCGAACCCATCGGGTGCGCGACTACGAACGGGGGCATGTCCGTGATGAATGCTTCGGAGGTCGCGTGATCCCGATCGTTTTTCGTCGCCATCATGCTTCACCCCTCCAAAATCGGAGGGGGCGGCGTCCGCCGGCACTGAGACCCTGCTTCTTGACCGCCTGCTCGGTGACGAGCATCTCGCGAAGGAGTTGGCGCTCGAGTTCAAACCGGTCGCCTTCTATCATGTAATCGGCGAAATCGGAGAAGCGGTGCTTCTGCCGCTGCATCCAATCACCGAAGCGATCACGTTCCCACTTCTCTTGAAACTTGATCGACCAGAACTCCTCGTCGCCGCGATCGAGCGTGAGGCAGAACATCTTCTTCCTCACGAGGTAATAGAGATCGATCTTCGTCGCGGCGGCGAGTTCCTTCGCAGCCACCCTGCGTGCCTCGTCGGCTTCGCGATCGGCGGTCACTTGATCCTCGGCCCGCTGGATCAGGTAATCCTCGACGAGCATCGAGATGGTCGGGTTCAGCCAGTCCGTGCCCAGTGCCGTCGCACCGACGCTCCAGTAGGCCAGACGGTCCTGGTGGTGAGCCAGCGCTTCGTATGCATTGATCGCGAAGGACGGATCGTCGTAGATCGCGCTCCATGCGACCATGCGGACGAAAGGAGCGCCGTCGCATCGCAGCTCCCTCACGAGGCGAATCGTCGCGTCGTCAATTTCGAGCACGACACCCGGTTCGAGTGCGTGACCTGCCTCAGCCGTCGTCGGCCAAATCGATGCGGCGGGCGGACGAATGCTTGGAGGTTCGTTAGCTGAAAAGGTCGTGGACATCGCTGGCTCCTCGGTGGAGCTCAGAAATGGGGCATGACGGGCCGTCTAGGCCATCAGATTTGCGCCGCAGTGCGGTGCACACGAACCGCAGTTATATTGCGACTCCACAGAAGCGCTGGATGCCCCGTGAGGATTCGAACCTCAATAGGCGGTATCAGAAACCGCAGTCTTACCATTAGACGACGGGGCATCAGCGAGGGCGCGATCTAAGCGGGGGTTTGCGCCGTGTCAACGCCCTGATGGTGCCAATTCGCCACGTCGCTTGCGTAATCGCCGCGCTGCGCTACATTCGTCGCCAAGCACCGGGCGGGTATTTTCCCGCGGCGGCAGATATAGATAGTGAGTTTTACGGCGATGGGGGATGTTTCCGCCCGAATGCCGTCCCGGCAGGCTGGTCCTGCCCGTCCGGCGGCGACCCGGCCCGGTCGAGGGCGGTGGGCCGATGCGCAGGCGTTTGCCGCGCTGGATCTCGGCACCAACAATTGCAGATTGCTGATCGCGCGCCCGCAGGCCGGCGGATTCGCGGTGATCGACGCGTTCTCGCGGATCGTCCGGCTCGGCGAAGGGCTCGCGTCCACCGGGCAGCTGAGCGACGCCGCGATCGAGCGCACGATCGCCGCACTGCGCGTGTGTTCGGACAAGCTGAAGCGTCGCAACGTCACGCTGGCGCGCTCGGTCGCGACCGAAGCCTGTCGCCAGGCGCGCAACGGCCCCGCCTTCATCGCCCGCGCGCTTGCCGAGACGGGTATCCATCTCGACATCATCACCGCGGAGGAAGAGGCGCGGCTGGCCGTGCTCGGCTGCCATGCGCTGATCGAACCCGGCAACGACCCCGCACTGATCTTCGACATCGGCGGCGGTTCGACCGAGCTTGTGCTGGTCGATACGTCGACGCCGATCCCGACCGTGCTCGACTGGCATTCCGCCCCCTGGGGCGTCGTGTCGCTGACCGAACATGCGGGCGGCGGCAAGGGCGAGGCGGGCCGGCGCGCAGCCTATGCGCGGATGCGCCAGGTCGTCGCGGACAGCATCGCGCCGTTCGCCGCGCGGCTGCCGCTCGACGTCGAGCGCCCCCGACTGCTCGGTACCAGCGGCACCGTGACGACGCTGGGCAGCGTGCATCTCGGGCTCAGCCATTATGACCGGTCGGAGGTCGACGGGCTGATCGTGCCCGCCAGCGCGATGCGGCGGATCAGCGCGGACTTGTCGCACATGGCGATCGAGGAACGGGCGAAGCTCGCCTGCATCGGAAACGAGCGCGCCGACCTGGTGGTCGCGGGCTGCGCGATATTGGAGACGATCATGGACATCTGGCCCGCCGAACGGCTCGGCATCGCCGACCGCGGCATTCGCGAGGGCATATTGCGCCGCCTGATGGGGAGCCCCAGGCCATGAGCCGCGGCGGCTCGGGCGGGCACACCCGCGTCCTCACCGCACGCAAGCGGACCGCGCAGTCGACGCGCTGGCTCGAACGCCAGCTGAACGACCCGTACGTCAAGCGCGCCAAGGCGGAGGGCTATCGCAGCCGTGCGGCGTACAAGCTGACCGAGCTCGACGAACGGTTCGAGGTCATCAAGGGGTCGAAGCGTGTCATCGACCTCGGCATCGCGCCGGGTGGCTGGGCACAGGTGATCAAGCGGCGCCTGCCCAAGGCGGCGGTGGTCGGGATCGACCTGTTGCCGGTCGATCCGATCGACGGCGTGACGATCTTCCAGATGGATTTCATGGACGACGCGGCGCCCGCGATGCTGATCGACGCGCTCGGCGGCGCGCCCGACCTAGTGCTGTCGGACATGGCGGCGAACACCGTCGGCCATCCACAGACCGATGCGCTCAGGACGATGGCGCTGGTCGAGGCAGCACTCGATTTCGCCTGTGACGTGCTGGAAAAGGGCGGGACCTTCGTGTCGAAGGTGTTCGCGGGCGGCGCCGATTCCGCGCTGGTCGCCGAGATGAAGCGCAACTTCACCAGCGTGAAACACGCCAAGCCGCCGGCGAGCCGCAAGGGCTCGGTCGAGTGGTTCGTGGTGGCGCAGGGGTTCAAGGGGCGATCGGCGGATCGGGAGCGCTGATCCACCGATCGACGCGGCCAACGCCGCCCCGCGGCGGCTGACGACGCGGCTTTGCAGCGGAGGGGTGGTTTTAGGCATGATGGCCGCGGCATGGCCGGGGGCGCGCTTGCGTTGAGCCCTTCAGACTAAGCCCGGTAGCCCGCCCCCTCCCCCCGTTCGTGCTGAGCGCAGTCGAAGCACCTTGAGTCCCATGCCCTTCGACTACGCTCAGGGCGAACGGTGTGGGGGTGGCGAACGGTGTGCGGGTGGCGAACGGTGCGGGCGGTGGTGCACGGTGCGGGCGGTGACGCACGGTGTGGGATGGCGACCGGTGTCGGGATGGCGACCGGTATGAGGGTTGCGTCCGGTAGCCACCGGCACGGCGAATGCGAACCGCCCCCGCTACCCCCCCCCCGCCTTACCCCCAACGACACCCGCAGAGAAAAGGCCCGCGGACCTTCAGGTCCACGAGCCTTTCAATCACACCAACCAAGCGATGCCGCAGCATCGTTCGCCGGAATCCGATCAGGGTCAGATCACAACATGGTCCGGCTCGCGCCGCACCACGTCCGTGCGATCAACCCTCGTAATCGGCACCCAGATTCTGGTTGCGCGGCGGGGCGGCGGCGGTGAGGCGCAGCGCCTCGGCCGATGCCGCGAGGCTGCCGACGGCATCGACCTCGTCGTCATCGTCGACACGAACCTTCTGCAGGCCCTGAATGACCGATTCCTTGAGATGCGCCGGCTTGACGTTCTCGTCGGCGATCTCGCGCAGCGCGACCACCGGGTTCTTGTCGCGATCGCGGTCGAGCGTCAGTTCGGCGCCGCCCGAGATCTGCCGCGCACGCTGCGCTGCGAACAGCACCAGGTCGAACCGGTTGGGGATCTTGTCGACACAATCTTCGACGGTAACGCGCGCCATGACGCTTCCTTCGCAACAAACACCGATAGGGAGAACAAAGGCGCCTACCCACACCGCGCCACAAAGTCAAGATTTTGCCGGTTGGGTGTCCGGCGCTACCCCGTGTCGGCCCGCCGCAAGGTTGCATCGGCCCGATGCTATGTCCACTACCCGGGCCATGACCATGCCCGCCCCCGAGCTCGATCGCACCACGACCCCGCAGGCGGCGGAGTCGGTCTTCACCGTCGATGGCAACCGGCTGACCCTGCTCGAGGCGGGCCCCGAACGCCTGACGGCACTGATCGGGCTGATCGACGGCGCGCGGCAGTCGCTGCGCATCCTCTATTATATCTATGCCGACGACGATGCCGGCCAGCGCGTGAACGCGGCGATGATCGCGGCCGCGAAACGCGGCGTGACCGTCGCGCTGATCGTCGACGGCTTCGGCAGCGACGATGCGGCGAGCGCCGATTTCTTCGACCCGCTCGAAGCGGCGGGAATCGCGGTGTGCCGGTTCTCCGCGCGATTCGGGCGGCGATATCTGCTGCGCAACCACCAGAAGCTCGCGCTGGCGGACGGCGAACGGGACGACGCACGGATCATAGTTGGCGGCTTCAACGTCGAGGATGACTATTTCGGCACGATTGCCGACAATGCCTGGCGCGATCTCGGCCTGCTGATCGAAGGCCCGGCCGCGGGGCGGCTGACGGGCTATTTCGATGCGTTGAGCAGCTGGATCCACCAGCCCAAGGGCAAGCTGCGCAAACTGAACCATGCGCTGCGCCGCTATAGCGAGACGCAGGGGCCGACACGCTGGCTGATCGGCGGACCAACGCGGCGGCTTTCACCCTGGGCGCGGGCGGTCCGCGACGACATGCGCCGGGCGACGCGGATCGACATCATCGCCGGCTATTTCACGCCAAGCCCGACAATGTTGCGCAGGCTCGATCGTGCCGGGCGTCGCACCGACCGCGTGCGCATCGTCACCGCCGCGAAATCGGACAACAACGCGACGATCGCCGCCGCGCGGTTCACCTATGCCGGACTGTTGCGCAAGGGCGTTCACGTCTTCGAATATCAGCCGACCAAGCTGCACACCAAGCTGTATGTCATCGACGACGCGGTCCATATCGGCTCCGCCAATTTCGACATGCGCAGCCTGTTCATCAACATGGAGCTGATGATCCGGATCGAGGATCCCGACTTCGCTGCGCATGTCCGCCGCTATGTCGACGCCGAAATCGCCGCCTCGACCGAGATCACGCCGGCGCTCTACAAGGCAAAGACCGGTTGGCTGCAGCGCGTAAAGCAGTTCGGCGCCTATTTCGTGGTCGCGGTCGTCGACCCCAATGTCTCGCGCGGATTGAACTTCGGGATCGAGGACTAGGACGCCGCTGAACGGCGGCGCCCGTTACTGCGCCGCCGTGCCGCCGACCGTCAGCCCGTCGACCAGCAGCGTCGGCTGCCCGACACCCGCCGGCACCGACTGCCCGCCCTTGCCGCACATGCCGATACCCTCGTCGAGCGCGAAGTCGTTGCCGATCCCGCGCACCTTGGTCAGCGAGCTGGGGCCGTCGCCGATCAGCGTCGCGCCCTTGATCGGCGCGCCGAGCTTGCCGTCCTCGACCAGATACGCCTCGGTGCAGCTGAACACGAACTTGCCCGACACGATGTCGACCTGCCCGCCGCCGAACGCCTTGGCGAAGATGCCCTTCTTGACGCGGCTCAGCAGCTCGGCGGGATCGTCGTTGCCCGCCTTCATGAAGGTGTTGGTCATCCGCGGCATCGGCGCGTGCGCATAGCTTTCGCGGCGGCCATTGCCGGTCGCCTCGACCCCCATCAGCCGCGCGTTGAGCCTGTCCTGCATATAGCCCTTGAGGATGCCGTCCTCGATCAGCACGGTCTCACGCGTCGGCGTGCCCTCGTCGTCGATCGTCAGCGAGCCGCGGCGATCCTGGAGCGATCCGTCGTCGACCACGGTCACGCCCTCGGCCGCAACGCGCTCGCCGATGCGGCCCGAAAATGCCGATGTGCCCTTGCGGTTGAAATCGCCCTCGAGCCCGTGGCCGATTGCCTCGTGCAGCAGGATGCCGGGCCAGCCATTGCCGAGCAGCACGGTCATCTCGCCTGCCGGCGCCGCGATGGATTCCAGATTGACCAACGCCTGCGACAGCGCCTCGTCGATCGCCCGGTTGTACGTCTCGGGCTGGAAGAGGTCGGTGTAGAGATAGCGGCCGCCGATGCCGTAGCTGCCCGTCTCGCGACGACCATTCTGCTCGGCGACGATCGACACGTTGAGCCGCACCAATGGCCGCACGTCGGTCGCGACGAAGCCGTCGGCGCGGACGATCTCGACGACCGACCATGTTCCCGACAGGCTGACCGACACCTGCGCCACACGCGGATCGCGTGCGCGCGCGGCGGCGTCGATCGTCTGGCAAAGGTTCACCTTGTCCGCGAACGGCACGAGGTCGAGCGGGTCGGCGGCGGTGTAGCGGTGGCGGTTGGTGCCCTGGGGGGGGCCGGCCTTGGCGGCGACGCCCGGCTCGATCAGCGCCATCGTCTCGGCGGCGCGGCGGATCGCAGCTGGGGTCATCTCGTTCGAATGCGCGAACGCGGTCATCTCGCCCGACACCGCGCGCAGGCCGAAGCCCGAGCTGGTGTCGTAGGAGGCGGTCTTCAGCCGGCCGTCGTCGAAGCCAAACGCCTCCGCCTTGCGGTACTGGAGATAGAGTTCGCCGTCATCGGCCTTGGCGAGCGCCTTGGCGGTCAGCGCCTGCGCCTGCTCGGGGTCGAGCGTGTCGCGGTAGAGGAACGAGCGGGGGTCTGCGGCTATCGTCATCCGATAGATATAAGCGGCTTAGCGCCCTGCGCCATCCCCATGGTCGCGCAATGTCGACTGGTCCGCGCCATCGGCGGCCCCGCCGACCAGGATAAAGCGCCGGTCGCAATAGCCGCAATCGACATAGCCGGTCTCGTCGATCTGCAGCCACACGCGCGGATGGCCGAGCGCTGCACCGCCGGGAATGTCGGTGGCGCCATCGCAGGCGACGCGGGCGTGGGTGACGCGGGTGGTTTCGAGCGGCGGATGCATGCTGGCGCGATAGCAAGCGCGGGCGGGGCGGGCAATTGGTTCTTCGGTGGTGATAGGAAGGAAGTATTTGTTCACGCGGAGGCGCGGAGGTGTTGCGCTTGTCGCGAAGCGACCTTCACATCAGGAATGGCGGAACAGGGCGTGGGTCTCCCGACCGACAGGCTGGATACGACATCTCCGCGCCTCCGCGCCTCCGCGCGAACAAATCTTCTTTGCCACGCCCGAGGGGATGACCCGCCCTCCCCGCCCCGCTATGCCGCAACCATGACCGAAGCCGCGATCGCCATCACCAATCTCTGCAAGACCTACGCCCCCGTTGGCACGGCGGAACCCAAGCGCGCGCTCAACGGGGTGACGTTCGACGTCCCGCGCGGCCAGATCTTCGGGCTGCTCGGCCCGAACGGCGCGGGCAAGTCGACGCTGATCAACATCCTGGCGGGGCTCGTCAACAAGACCGATGGCAGCGCCGCGATCTGGGGCTTCGACATTGACGCCCACCCGCGCAACGCCAAGGCGTCGATCGGCATCGTCAACCAGGAGATCCTGTTCGATCCCTTCTTCTCGCCGTTCGAGACGCTCGAGATCCAGGCCGGGCTGTACGGCGTGCCCAAGGCGAAGCGCCGGACGATGGAGCTGCTCCGCGCGGTGCATCTGGAGGACAAGGCGCACGCCTATGCGCGCACGCTGTCGGGCGGCATGAAGCGGCGTCTGATGGTGGCCAAGGCGATGGTCCATTCGCCCCCCGTGCTCGTGCTCGACGAGCCGACCGCGGGCGTCGACATCGAACTGCGCCAGCAGCTCTGGACCTATGTCCGCAGCCTCAATGCAGCGGGCGTCACGGTGATCCTGACGACGCATTATCTCGAGGAAGCCGAAGAGCTCTGCGACCGGATCGCGATCATCAACAACGGCCGCCTGATCGCCAACGAGCCGACCCGCGAACTCGTCGGCAAGGCGCAGGAAAAAATCGTCGCGGTCACCGTCGACCGCGATGTCGGCATGGTCCCGGCGAACGCCTGCTTCCAGAAGATCGCGCTCAAGGGCACGCGCACGCTCGAAATCACCTATGCCAAGGACCGCGTGAACGCCGGCGAGGTTCTCGCCGCAGTCCAGTCGGGCGGCTTCGGGATCGTCGACGTCTCGACCAAGGAACCCGATCTCGAGGACGTGTTCCTCAGCCTTACCCGCGCCGCCAACGCCTGAGCGCGCACGGCCCCGGGCGCAGCGCCGGGGCCGGTTCGGCTCACGCCATCGGGCAGGCCACCGTCGTGCCCTGGCCACGGTTGCTCAGCGTGGCGCGGTAGAAGAAGGAGTCGCTGCCATAGGTCTGGTTGGGGCCGAATACGAGATCGACCTTGTCGCCGATTTCGAGGCCGAACTTGACCCCGTTGACCGTGGCGGTGTCGACGACGATTCCCGAGGCGACCGTCACGCCGTTGCGGGTGATGCGGTAATCGACGCCGTCGCCCGTATTTGCCTTGCTGAAACAGGCGGACAATTCGACCTGAATCGCGCGCGGCGCGGTATAGCGGATCACCGCGCGGATCGGGTTCGCGCCATCGCCTGCCGGTGCGGCGGTGGTATTGTTGATGCGCAGCGGCTTGGACCAGCGATCGCCGAAATGGCTCGCGAAATCGGTGTCGAACACGCCGAGCCGGGTATCGACATTCGCCTTGTCGCGACGCCAGTAGCTCCAGGATCCGCTGCCATATTGCAGCATCGTGTCGGCAACGACCTGCGACGCAGTGATCGTGTAGCCGGTGGCGCCGCTGACGATCAGCGGCTCGGACCCGATCTTGACCGGACCAGCGGGCAACGCCACCCCGTACATGTCGCGAACAACACCGCCGGTGAAGCTGATCGTGCCGCGCAGCCCCCATACGACCCAGCGATCGGCACCGATCCGGTAGAGGTTGAACGGCTGGTCCCCGGTATCGACCCGCACCGGCTGACCGTATGGCAACAGCGAATCGATGACGTTGCGATAGGCCCTGCCCTGCGGCTTGATCAGCGATCCGGTAAATCATTCTATAGACTTCATCGGCAAACATAAGGCCTAACATATTGTAAGACTCTAATAGATGAGTCCCGCTCCCTTCGTATTAGTTTTGACGGGCCGCACCATTAAGCGCCTGCTGAAACTTCATATTTTCTGAGAATGGTCGAGGGACGGGCAGGCGCGGCGGTCCGCCGGGGCCCTGACACGGTCGACGACATCCGGCGCGCGCGCTTGGCGTGACGCGGCCTCAGGGACGATGCGGGCGGCCCGTCGGACGGTGCCGCGTGTCAACGTTAGCGGTAGTTGCGCGGCCCGGCTGTGCTGCCACGCACCACGAGCTTATGCGCGAGCGTCGTCTGCCGCCGCGGGCATTCGACGCCGCGCAGTATGTCGACGAGCAGCTCGACGGTGCGCCGGCCGATCATCCCCTTGGGTTGCGCGATGGTGGTCAGCGCGGGCTGGAAATAGCGTGCGAGCGGAAGATCGTCGAACCCCATGACCGACACGTCGCGCGGACAGCACAGTCCCGCCTCGCCGATCGCGCTCAGCGCGCCCAGCGCCATCTCGTCGCTGAAGCAGAAGATTGCCGTCACCCCGGCGGCGAGCAGCGCGTGCGTGGCCACGAACGCCGACCCCGCGGAATAATCGCCGATCTCGACGTGCAGCGCGTCGCGCAGGCCGTGCCGTTCGGCCGCACGCAGCGCACCCGCCAGACGATCGCGGCTGATCGGACTGATCTCGGGGCCGGTGACCACGCCGATCGCCCGGTGGCCGAGATCGGCGAGATGCGCGATCGCCTCCGCGCTCGCCGCCGCATTGTCGATATGGACGCTGGGGACGCCGAGATCCGCGCTATATTCACAGCCATTGACGATCGGTGCGGCACCCCCCTCCCGCGCGAGCAGCGACGCCAGGCTGTCGGGCAGGCGGTGGCCGAGGAAGATCAGCCCGTCGACCTCGCGACGCGACAACATGTCGGCATATTGATCCTCGACCGCGGAATCATGCCGCGTGTCGCCGACGACGACCGAATAGCCCGCGTCGCGCGCCGCCTCCTCCGCGCCGCGGATGACGCTGGCGAAGAACGGGTTCGAGATGTCGGGGACCGTCAGCAGGATCTTGGCGGCGCGCAGCGTGCGCAGGCTGCGCGCAGCGACATTGGGGGCGTAGCCCGACGACCGGACGATCGCGAGCACGCGCAGCCGGGTCTTCTCGGACACCTGGTCCGGTCGGCTGAGCACGCGCGACACCGTTGCGGTGGAGACGCCAGCCATCGCGGCCACTTCGATGATCGTCGGCATCGCCGGGTCATGGATCCGGCCGCTGCCGCTGTCGACCGATAACCGATGTAATCCTTTACATCGATGCGGCGCCGACCTAGCCTTATGTCAGACAAGCAGCAAAACTGCGGTTGAGAGGTGGCGAATGGCGGTAGCGGACGATCTGGGAACGGCCCCCTTGCGCGGTGTCGACACCGCGACGGGCGGCATGCTCACCGCGCGCCTCAGTGCGCTGATGTTCATGCAGTTTTTCGTCTGGGGTGCGTGGAACGTCACGCTCGGGCTGGCAATGCAGACCGTCGGGATCGGCAACCTGATCGGCAATGCCTTTTCGGTCGGTCCGATCGCCTCGATCGTCGGTTCGTTCCTGCTGGGCATGGCGGCGGCGCGCTATGTCAGCCCGAAGATGCTGATGGTCATCCTCCATCTCGTCGGCGGCGCGATCCTGTTCGTGCTGCCGTCATTCGTGACGCCCGAACGCGGCGCCAGCTTCGTCTGGCTGCTGCTCGGCTACATGATCCTTTACATGCCGACCGTGGGCCTCGCGAACACGATCGCGCTCAAGAGCTTTGGCGATCGGACCGACAATTTCCCGTTCGTGCGCGCGTTCGGAACGCTCGGCTGGATCACCGCGGGGCTGATCATCGGCTGGGCGGGCCTGTCCGCCAGCCCGCAGATCTTCCGGGTCGCGGCGATCGTCTCGATCGCGCTTGGGCTCTACAGCTTCACGCTGCCCAATGTCGCCTCCGACGCGCCGCGTGACGAAAGCGTGCTGCGCCAGGTCCTGTGTGTCGAGGCCTTCGGTCTGCTCCGGCAGCGGTCGTTCCTGATCTTCATGACCTGCGCGACGCTGATCTCGATCCCGCTCGCCATGTATTATGCCTATGCCTCACCCTATGTCGGCGCGACCGGCATCACCAATGTCGGCGGCACGCTCGCGATCGGGCAGATGTCCGAACTGGTCTTCATGTTCTCGATGCCGTGGCTCTACCGCCGGTTCGGCGTGAAGCCGCTGCTGCTGGTCGGGATGATCGCCTGGGCGGCGCGCTACGCGCTGTTCGCGATCGGCGACGGCGGATCGAGTCTCTGGGCGGTCTATCTCGGCGTCGCGCTGCACGGCGTCTGCTATGACTTCTTCTTCGTCGCGGGCGCGATCTACACCGGCACGATCGCGACGCCCAAGGGGGTGAACGCACAGGCGCAGGGGATGCTGACGCTGTTCACCTATGGCGTCGGCATGCTGCTCGGGTCGCAGATCGGCGCGATGCTCTATGCGCAGCTGCCCGCCGCGCCGACCATCGCCGACTGGCAGCATATGTGGTGGTATCCCGCGATTGCCGCCGCCGTGATCGCGCTGCTGTTCCAGATCCTGTTTCGCGACGATACCCGACGGGAGATTGCAGCATGACCGGACTGCGCGGACCAGCCATCTTTCTTGCCCAGTTTCTCGGTTCCGAGCCGCCGTTCGACACGCTCGACGGACTCGCGCAATGGGCTGCGGGCCTTGGCTATGTCGGGGTGCAGATCCCCTGCACGTCGCAGTTGATCGACCTGTCGCTGGCTGCCGAGAGCAAGACCTATTGCGACGATCTTAGCGGCCGGCTCGCCGCGCACGGCATCGCGATCACCGAGCTGTCGACGCATCTCCAGGGCCAGCTCGTCGCGGTCCACCCGGCCTATGACGCGCTGTTCGACGGGTTCGCCCCGCCCGAGCTGCACGGCAAGCCCGCCGAGCGCCAGCAATGGGCGGTCGAACAGGTCAAGCTGGCTGCGCGTGCGAGCGCCAATCTCGGCCTGTCCGCGCATGCGACCTTCTCGGGCGCGCTCGCTTGGCCCTATGTCTATCCCTGGCCGCAACGCCCGGCGGGGCTGATCGAGGAGGCGTTCGCCGAGCTCGCGCGGCGCTGGACCCCGATCCTCGACGTGTTTGCGGATGCCGGCGTCGACTGCGCGTTCGAGGTGCATCCGGGCGAGGACGTCCATGACGGCGCGTCCTGGGAACGCTTCCTTGCCGCGGTCGACAACCATCCGCGCGCGCGCCTCCTGTTCGACCCGTCGCATTTCGTGCTGCAACAGCTCGACTATCTCGACTTCATCGACCGTTATCACGACCGGATATCGTGCTTTCACGTCAAGGATGCCGAGTTCAACCCGACCGGCCGATCGGGCGTCTATGGCGGGTATGAAAGCTGGGTCGACCGCGCCGGGCGGTTCCGTTCGCTCGGCGACGGACAGGTCGATTTCTCGGCGATCTTCAGCAAGATGGCGCAATATGGCTTTGCCGGCTGGGCGGTGCTCGAATGGGAATGCGCGCTCAAGCGGTCCGAGGACGGCGCGCGCGAGGGTGCACCGTTCATCCGTGATCACATCATCCGCCTGACCGAGCGCCCGTTCGACGATTTCGCCGCCAGCGGGATCGATCGCGCATCGATCCGCGCGATCCTGGGACTGGCCGAGGACCGCGCATGACCCGGCTGCGGCTCGCGATGGTCGGCGGCGGCGAGGGCGCGTTCATCGGCGCGGTCCACCGGATGGCCGCCGCGCTCGACGGCGACTGGGACCTCGTCGCAGGCGCGTTCAGCACCGATGCCGGCCGCAACACGCGTACCGGCACACAGCTCGGGCTCGCCCCGGCACGTGTCTACGCGTCGTTCGAGGCGATGATCGCCGGCGAACGCGCGCTGCCCGCGGACATCCGCGCGCAGGCGGTCGCGGTCGTCACGCCCAACCATCTCCACGCGCCGATGGCGATTGCCGCGCTAGACGCGGGCTTCGACGTGCTGTGCGAAAAGCCGATGGCGATGAGCGTCGCCGAATCAGAGGCGATCGCCGCCGCCGCCAAGGCGAGCGGCCGGCATTTCGCGCTCGCCTTCACCTATAGCGGCTATCCGATGATCGAGGAGGCGCGCGCGCGCGTCGCACGCGGCGATCTCGGCGCGATCCGCCTCGTCCAGGTCGAATATCTGCAGGGCTGGCTCAGTTTGCCGATCGATGGCGACGGCAACCGCCAGGCCGAATGGCGGACCGACCCGGCCCGTGCCGGGCTGGGCGGCTGTCTCGGCGATATCGGCACGCACGCCTTCCACCTCGCCGAACATGTCTGCGCGCTGCGGGTCGAGGCGGTCTCGGCGGATCTGACGACGCATGTGCCGGGCCGCCGGCTCGACGACGATGTCAGCGCGATGCTGCGGTTCGAGGGCGGCGCGCGCGGCATGCTGAAGGCGAGCCAGGTCGCCGCCGGCGAGGAAAATGCGCTCACGCTGCGAGTCTATGGCGAGCGAGGCGGGCTCGAATGGGCGCAAATGGAGCCGAACACGCTCGTCATGCGCTGGCTCGACCGCCCTGCCGAGATCGTCCGCACCGGCGGCCCCGCGCTGCAGCCCGGCGTCGCCACGCTGACGCGAACCCCGTCGGGCCACCCCGAAGGCTATATCGAGGCGTTCGCCAATCTGTACCGCGCCTTTGCGGCAACCGTCCGCGGCGAGGGCGGACGCTGGTTCCCCGGCGTCGTCGACGGGCTTCGCACGATGCGGTTTATCGAGGCGGTGATCGCCAACGCGGCATCGGACCGCAAATGGTCGCCGCTCTATCCTGGAGAGACGGAATGAAATTCTTCATCGGGCTTGGCGCAGCCGGTATCGGCGCGGCGGCCCTCATCGCCGTCTGCGCGCCGACCAGCGCCCAGACGACACCCGCCGCAGCGCCCCCGGCCTTTGCCGCCTGCCGGGCCTGCCATACGGTCGACAAGGGCGGCCGCAACGGTATCGGCCCCAATC
This sequence comes from Sphingomonas sp. CFBP 13706, assembly GCF_014842355.1. Classification (NCBI taxonomy): domain Bacteria; kingdom Pseudomonadati; phylum Pseudomonadota; class Alphaproteobacteria; order Sphingomonadales; family Sphingomonadaceae; genus Sphingomonas; species Sphingomonas sp. CFBP 13706. The sequence goes on along the minus strand of NZ_JACYVM010000003.1, from coordinate 375,174 downwards.
TTCACGGCGTGGTCGGCCGTGCCGCCGCCGCGTCGCCGGGGTTCAATTATTCGCCTGCGCTGAAGGCGTCGAAGCTGCGCTGGGACGACGCGACGCTGAGCGAATATCTGGCGGCCCCGTCGAAGAAGGTCCCCGGATCGCGCATGCCGATCGCGACCCCGGATCCCGCAAAGCGCGCCGCGATCATCGCCTATCTGAAGGCGGCGGGCTCGAAATGAGACGGATCCGGCGATGACGCTCTCCCGCCGCACGCTGATCGCGGCCGGCGCCGCGGCGTCGCTGCTCCCCGCGGGTATCGCCGCGCAGCGCCGCGGCACGACCGCCGCCCGCTTCTCGCTCGGCTATGCGCCGCATGAGGGCAGCTTTGCGAGCCGCGGCGGACTGATCGAGCAGATCGCCTTCGCCGCCGACCAGGGCTTCACCGCCTGGGAAGACAATGAGGCCGCGGCCCGCCCCCTCGCCGACCAGGAGCGGATGGCCAAGGCGCTGGCGCAGCGGGGCATGACGATGGGCGTCTTCGTCGCGAGCATGCCAAAATGGGCGAAGTCGCGCCCCTTGCTGGGCGCCAATGACGACGCGGATCGCGAAGGGTTCCTTGCCGATATCCGCGCGTCGATCGCTGTCGCCAAGCGGCTGAACGCGACCCGGATGACCGTGGTCACCGGCTTCATGGACCCGAAACTGCCGGTCGAGATCCAGACGGCCCGCGTGATCGACGTCATGCGCCGCGCCGGCGATATCGTCGCGCCGCACGGCATCGCGATGGTGATGGAGCCGCTCAACACGCGCACCAACCATCCCGGCGTCTATATGCAGACGATCGCGCAGGGCTATGCGGTCGCCCGCGGCACGAACAGCCCTGCGGTCAAGATCCTGGCCGACCTCTACCACGAGCAGATCCAGTCGGGGAATCTGATCCCCACGCTGGACTCCTGCTGGAGCGAGATCGGCTATCTTCAGTTCGGCGATAATCCCGGCCGCAACGAGCCGATGACGGGCGAGATCAACTATGCCGCGATCGTCCGCTGGCTGCGCGGCCGGCGCTATGCGGGGGTAATCGGCATGGAACACGGCAATTCGGTGGCGGGACGCGCAGGCGAGGATCGCCTGATCGCCGCCTATCGCGCGATCGACGCGGCATGAGGGGGAAGAGCATGAGGGACTATGTGATGGCGGGGGTCGTTGCGGCGATGGCGCTGACGACAACGGGGTCCGTTGCCGCGCAGGACAAGCCGGGCTTCAAGGACACGCCGATGCTGCCCGGCGGCCAATGGCGTGTCCACGACGCCGACCGCCCTGCGCCCGTCGCCGTCGCGCCCGCCGCCGCCCCCGGCGGTCCGCCCGCCGACGCGATCGTGCTGTTCGACGGCCGTTCACTCGATGCGTGGAAGCCCGATCGCATCGCCTGGCCGATCGAGAACGGTGTGCTGATAATCCCGTCGCGCGCAAAAAGCGGCGGCGAGAACAATCTCGTCTCGAAACAGAGCTTCGGCGACGTGCAGATGCATCTCGAATTCCGCTCGCCCAATCCGCCGACCAAGAGTTCGCAGGACCGCGGCAATAGCGGCATCTGGTTCATGCAGCGCTACGAGTTGCAGATCCTCGACGGCTATCGGAACCCGACCTATGCCGATGGCACGGTGGGCGGGGTCTATGGCTGGAAGCCGCCGCTGGTGAACCCGGCGCGCAAGCCGGGCGAATGGCAGACCTACGACATCGTGTTCGAGCGACCGCGCTTTGCCGCCGACGGCAGTCTGGTTCGGCCGGCTTACGTGACCGCTTTGCTCAACGGCGTGCTCGTCCAGAATCATCAGGCGATGCTCGGCACGACCAACTGGCGCCATGTCGCACGCTATACCGCGCATCCCGATGCGGCACCGATCCAGCTGCAGGACCATGATTCCCCCGTGGCGTTCCGCAACATCTGGATCCGCCCGCTGACCGATGCGGCAATCGCGCAGGACCTTGGAAAGGACGGTAAATGATCGATCGCAGAACCGCGCTGGCCGGTGTCGCCAGCATGTTCGGCGCAGCGCTCTATGCCCCGATCGCGCGCGCGGCCGGGCTCGCGCAGCAGCCGGCGGGCGGTATCCCGCCGATCAGCGAAGGGCCACCGAGCGCGCCGGTCTTCACGCCTGCACAACGTGCACTGATGACCGCGCTCAGCGAGCGGGTCCTGCCGACCACCGATACCCCCGGCGCGATCGCGGCGGACGTCCCGGCCTTTATCGAAAAGCTGCTGGCCGACTGGGCCCGGCCCGAGGACCGCGTGCCGATCATCGCCGGGCTCGACGCGATCGAGGCGCGCTGTCTGCAGGATTACAAGGTCGCCGGCGCCCGGGCGACCGCGGCACAGCACGACGCGCTGCTCACCCTGGCCATGAACGACGGCCTGCCGTCGGGCGGCGCGTTCTTCACCGCGTTCCGGCAGCTCGTCATTACCGGTTACTACACGTCCGAAATCGGCATCACGCAGGAACGCGAATATCTGCCGGTCCCCGGCGAATATAACGGTGCCTTCCCCTATTCCCAGGTCAACAAGGTGTATTCCTCATGATCCTCAGCCGTAGAACCCTGCTTACGGGCACCGGTGCGGTGGCGGCGCTCGCGCTGGGCGACCGCTCGATCTCCCCCGCGTCCGCCGCACAGCTCAAGGCGATCGGCCTGCAGCTCTATACCGTGCGCGAACTGTTCGCGAAGGACCCGGTCGCCACGCTCGAGGCGGTCGCGCGGATCGGCTACCGCGAGGTCGAATTCGGCGGTGGCGGGTACGAGACGATGGATCACGCGCTGCTGCGCAAGACCATGGACCGGCTCGGCCTGACCGCACCCTCGGTGCATATCGGCTATGACGCGCTGCTTCAGCGGTTCGAACCGTCGGTGGCGATGGCAAGGACGCTCGGCGCGAAGACCGTCGTGCTGCCGTACATGACCGACGAGCATCGCAACGAACAGGGCTGGAACGCCGCGCTGCCCAATTTCAACCGCTTCGCGACACAGCTGAAGTCGGCGGGGTTCGGCTTTGCCTATCACAACCATGATTTCGAATTTACGGTCCGGCCGGGCGGGGTCAGCCTGTACGACCGGCTGCTCAAGGAAACCGATCCCGCGCTCGTCAAGCTCGAGCTCGATATCTATTGGGCGGCGCATGCGGGCGAGGATCCCGCGGCGCTGATCGACCGGCTGTCCACCCGCCTCTACGCCTATCACGTCAAGGACATGCGGCCCGATCGCAGCATGACCGCGGTCGGCCAGGGCACGCTCGACTTTGCCGCGCTGTTCAAGCGCAAGTCGGGCGCCGGCGTGCAGCATTTCTACGTCGAGAACGACCAGGCGCCTGCGCCCTATCTGCCCGACATCACCACCAGCTTCCGGACGCTGCGCGCACTGCGCTTCTGATCGAGACAGGAGACCAAGACCATGGCCGCAACCAATAGGTTCGACGCGATCGTCATAGGATCGGGCGTGAGCGGCGGGTTCGCTGCGAAGGAACTCACCGAAAAGGGCCTGCGCGTCCTGATGCTCGACCGCGGCGTGATGGTCGAGCACGGCGAAGGCTATGCCTATGACGGCAAGCCCGCCTACGAGGTGCCCGCGCGCAACATCATGCCCCCGGCGCTCGTCAAAAGCGATTATTTCATCGCCAAGCACGGCTATGTCGCACCCAGCAACCGCGCCTTCTACAATGACGACCGGCTGAACCCTTATGCCTATGACGAGGGCAGCAAATTCTACTGGATCCGGCCCGCGGCGGTCGGCGGCAAGTCGCTGATCTGGGGGCGCTGGTGCTTCCGGTGGAGCGAAGAGGATTTCGAGGCGAACAAGCGCGACGGAATCGATGGCGACTGGCCGATCCGCTATGGCGACGTCGCGCCCTGGTACAGCTATGTCGAGAAATATATCGGCGTGTCCGGTTCGCGCGAGAATCTGCCCTATCTGCCGGACAGCGAATTCCAGCCACCCATCCCGATGAACGTCGCGGAAAAGTGGCTGAAGCAGAATCTGGAAAGCCGCTTCCCCGGTCGCAAGCTGATCAACACGCGCCTGTCCAACATGACCGAGGACAAGCCCGAGCAGAACCGGACCAAATGCCAGTTCCGCAACCAGTGCAGCAATGGCTGCTCGTTCGGCGCCTATTTCTCGACCCAGGCGGTGACGCTGCCCGCGGCGCGCGCGACCGGCCGGCTCACGCTGCAGTCGGACGCGGTCGTCACCAGCCTCGATTATGATCCCAAGGCCAAGCGCGTGACCGGTGTCCGCTACATCGATACCAAGACCGGCCAGGCGCAGTCAGTCCAGGCCGACCTCGTCTTCCTCTGCGCCTCGGCGATGGCATCGACGCAGATCCTGCTCAATTCGCGTCCGGCGGGCAGCGATCGCAGCCATTTCGACACGAGCGGCACGCTCGGCCGCTATGTGATGGACCATATCTTCCGCGTCGGGGTCGACGGCGAGATCGGCGGGATGCAGGAGTTCATCGAATATGGCCGCCGCCCGGGGGGCGTCTATATCCCGCGCTTCCGCAACATTGGCGGCGACGACGGCGTCGGCTTCAAACGCGGCTATGGCTATCAGGGCGGCGCCTATCGCACGCCCGCGGCACCCGTCGGGTTCGGCGCTTCGATGAAGCACGGGATGCGCAACTATGCGCCGTGGCACTTCAGCATGGGCGCGTTCGGCGAATGCCTGCCCTATGCCGACAATCATGTGTCGCTGCATGCGTCGAAGGTCGACCGGTTCGGGGTGCCGCTGCTCCGGTTCGACGTGCGCTTCCACGACAATGAACTCAAGATGATGGCCGATGCCCGGGCGCAGGGTGAGGCGATGCTCCGCGGTGCCGGGCTGACCAACGTCAAGAGTTCGGAACAGGAGCACGTCCCCGGCGACGCGATCCACGAGATGGGCGGCGCGCGCATGGGGCGCGATCCGCGCACCTCGGTGCTGGACGCGTGGAGCCGCGCGCACGAGGCCACCAACCTCTACGTCACCGATGGCGCGCAGATGGCTTCGGCCTCCTGCGTCAATCCGTCGCTCACCTTCATGGCGCTGACTGCGCGCGCCGCCGATCACGCGGTGAAGCAGCGCACCCGCGCCTGATCGACTCCTGCCCCTGATCTATGATATCGCTATCATTGATCAGGGGCAGGCGACGGATCAGTCGACGGAGACCTTGGGCCTGCGCCGCGGTGCCGAGTCGGACTGGCGCCGGATCAGCGTGAAATCGAACGTCTTGTGCCGGTCCTGCGGATCGATCGCCTGCGACCGGCGGATGGTCGAGGCGAGCATTTCGACCGCCGACCGCGCCATGTCTGCGATCGGCTGGTGGATCGTCGTCAATTCGGGCCAGATCGCGGTCGACAGCGTCGTGTCGTCGAACCCGCACACCGTCAGGTCGCCCGGCACGTCGAGCCCGCGCCGATGCGCGACCGCGACCGTCGCAGCCGCCATGTCGTCGTTCGACGAGAAGATCGCCGATGGCTGCTCCGCGAGTCCCAGCAGCGTCTCGGCGGCATCGAGCCCCGATCGGTAGGTGAACAGCCCGTGCGCGATCAGCGACTCGTCGCGTGCGATCCCGGCCTCGTCCAGCGCCGCCGCATAGCCTTCGAGTCGCCGCGCGCTCGACGACAAATTGGGGTTGCCGGTGATGAAGCCGATCCGGCGATGGCCCAGCGCGATGATGTGCCGCGTCATCGTCAGCGCCGCCTCGCGGTCGTCGATGCGGATCGCGAGCATGTCGGGCACGGGCAGCCCGCTCGCCAGCGACACGGTCGGAACCTGTGCCGCCGCCAGCAGGTCGAGCACCGCATCCGCCTCGCACAGCGGCGGCGGCAGGATGATGCCGTCGATCCCGCCCTCGATCAGGTGACGCGTCACCGCGATCTCGTGCTCGCCCAGGTCGCATTTCTCGATGATGATCTGCACGTCGCTACGCGCGGCCTGGTCGAGGCTGCCGAGCAGGAACTCGCTGAGAAAGCCCGCGCTCGGGTTGCTGTACAGCAGGCCGATGCGGACCTGCCCCGCCCCGGCCAGGCTGCGCGCGGCCGGATTGGGCGCATAATTCAGCGTCGCGATCGCGTGAGTCACCGCGTCGCGCGTCGCGGCGCGCACATTGCTCGTGCCGTTGATCACGCGCGACACGGTCATCGGCGAGACCCCGGCGAGTCGCGCGACGTCGCTGATGGTCGGCGCGCCGCCGGTGCGCCGCGACGTCTTGACGCGGCCGATCGAGGAAGTGTTCATGTACCAACCGTTAGCGCACCCCCTTGACGCGGCAAAGCCCCACGCGATCCGATCCCGAGTCGGTCATCGTCGTCGGGCTTCGATGGACGACTCGCCCCGTTGCGAGACGCCTGCCATTCTTTTCATGGGGTATTTTTCGTGCGCGACGATGCGGAACCCCCTTGCTCCGGCGCACGAGAGGGATATGATAGCGCTATCTCCCGCCCCGGCGGAGGACAGGTCTCGTAGAAGACCAGCTCTTAGGAAGGATCATTAAGGTCATGCGCCTCCGTTTCCCCATGCCCGCCCGCCATGCGCGCGCGGTCCCGTTGCTGGCCGCCTCCGCTCTGGTCATCCCCGTGCTGGCGGGTCTCGCACCCACATTGTTCACGGGCGGGACCGCGACGGCACAGTCCGCCGCCAAGCCGCAGGGCGAACCGCGCAGCCCCGAGGGCAAGCGCTATCTGTCGCAGCCGCTGGTCACCAGCATCTACACCGCTGACCCGTCCGCGCATGTCTTCAATGGCAAGATCTATGTCTATCCGAGCCACGACATCGACGTGACGACCGCCGACGACGATCTGGGCAACCAATATGCGATGCGCGATTACCGCGTGCTGTCGATGGACCGGATCGGCGGGCCGGTGAAGGTGAACCCCGTCGCGCTCGACGTGAAGGACGTGCCCTGGGCGTCGCAGCAGATGTGGGCGCCCGACGCCGCCTATAAGAACGGCACCTATTATCTGTATTTCCCGGTGCGCGACAAACAGCTCGACAAGAACGGGCTCGGCACCTTCCGCATCGGCGTCGCAACCTCGAAGAGCCCGGTCGGCCCGTTCAAGGCGGACCCCAAGCCGATCGCGGGCAGCTTCTCGATGGATCCCGCGGTGTTCACCGACGCGAACGGCGCCAGCTACATGTATTTCGGCGGCATCTGGGGCGGCCAGCTGCAGCGCTGGAAGGACGGCAAGTTCGATCCCAACGGCTCCGACACCGATCTCGGCCAGGACGACCAGCCCGCGCTGTCGGGCAAGATCGCGCGGTTGAACCCCGACATGAAGAGCTTTGCCGAGACGCCGCGCGACGTTCAGATCCTCGACGAGGCCGGCAAGCCCGTGCTCGGCGGCGATCATGAGCGGCGCTTCTTCGAGGCCTCCTGGGTCTTCAAGCGCGGCGGCAAATATTACTACACCTACTCGACCGGCGACACGCACTTCCTGAACTATGCGACCGGCGACAACCCGTACGGGCCGTTCACCTACAAGGGGCATATCCTGAAGCCGGTGCAGGGCTGGACGAGCCACCATTCGATCATCGAGTGGAACAAGAAATGGTGGCTGTTCTATGCGGACACGCAACTGAGCAACAAGAACCACCTGCGCAACGTCAAGGTGACTGAGCTGAAGTTCGCCGCCGACGGCTCGATCCCCACCATCGATCCGTTCGTCAACTGATGTTCCTGGGAATCGACATCGGCACTTCCGGCGTAAAAGCCGTGGTGCTCGACGAGGCCGGCAGCGTGGTCGGCCAGGGCGTCGCCGCGCTGAGCGTCCAGCGGCCGCATCCGCTCTGGTCCGAACAGGAACCCGATGCGTGGTGGCACGCGACCACCGCAGCGGTCCAGGCGATCGACCCGGCCGTCCGCCGTTCGGTCCGCGGCGTCGGGCTTGCCGGGCAGATGCACGGCGCGACCCTGCTCGACGCCGACGACCGCCCTTTACGCCCCGCGATCCTCTGGAACGACGGCCGTAGCTTCGCCGAGTGCGAAGCGATGGAGCGTGCGGTGCCCGACCTGCGTAAAATCGCGGGCAACATCGCGATGCCGGGTTTCACCGCGCCCAAGCTGCTCTGGGTGCGCGAGCATGAGCCCGAGATCTTCGCGAAGATCGCGACCGTGCTGTTGCCCAAGGACTATGTCCGCCTGCTGATGACCGGCGACAAGGCGTCCGACCTGTCGGACAGCGCAGGGACCCTGTGGCTCGACGTCGCCGCGCGGAGCTGGAGCGACGCGCTGCTGGCCGCGTGCGGGCTGACGCAGGCGCAGATGCCACGGCTTTACGAAGGCTCCGAGATCACCGGCACGCTGACCGCCGAGGTCGCCGAACTCTGGGGCATGCCGCCGGTCCCCGTCGCGGCGGGGGGCGGCGACAATGCCGCGGGTGCGGTCGGCGTCGGCGTGGTCGCGGACGGCGATGCACTGCTCTCGCTCGGCACCTCAGGCGTGATCTTCGTCGCGACCAAGGACTTCCGTCCCAACGCCGATAGCGCAGTCCATGCCTTCTGCCACGCGCTGCCGGGCATGTGGCACCAGATGTCGGTCCATCTGTCGGCTGCGTCGTGCATCGACTGGGTCGCGAGGATCACCGGCGCGACCGGCCCGGCCGACTTGTTCGCACGCGCCGAAGCCGCCGGTCCTGCCAGCGGCCCCGAGATCTTCCTCCCCTATCTGTCGGGCGAGCGTACGCCGCACAATGATGCCGAGGTCCGCGGCGCGTTCCTCCGGCTCGACAACGACACCGATGCCGGCCGGCTGTCGCAGGCGGTGCTCGAGGGCGTCGCCTTCGCGCTCGCCGACGGGCTCGACGTGCTGCGCGCGGCGGGGACGACGGTCGAACGCCTCGCGGTCATCGGCGGCGGCGCGCGCTCGCGCTACTGGGGCGCAGTGCTCGCCGCGGCGATGGAGGTCGAACTCGTCTATCTCCAGGGCGGCGAGGTCGGCCCCGCGCTTGGTGCCGCACGGCTCGCGCAGCTCGGTGTCGATGGCGGCGATCCCGCGACCGTCTGCGTCGCACCGCCCGTGTCGCACCGCATTGCCCCCGACCCCGCACTCGTCGCCGCGCTCGCCGAGAAAAAGGCGGCGTTCCGCCAGGCCTATCCCCGTATCACCCCCAAGTCATAGGAATCCCCGATGTCCGACTTCTTCGCCGATATCCCCCAGATCAAATATGAGGGCCCCGACAGCAGCAACGAGCTCGCCTATCGCTATTACGACAAGAGCAAGGTCGTGCTCGGCAAGACGATGGAGGAGCATCTGCGCTTCGCCGCGTGCTTCTGGCACACCTTCTGCTGGCCGGGGTCGGACGTGTTCGGCGGGGGTACGTTCAACCGCCCCTGGCATGCCGGCGCCAACGATTCGGCCGCCGCGGCGCACAAGCGCGAGGTCGCGTTCGACTTCTTCAAGAAGCTCGACGTGCCCTATTACTGCTTCCACGACGTCGACGTCATGGCGGATGCCGCCAACGTGACCGAGCATCGCCGCTTCTTCGCCGAAGCGGTCGACCATCTCGAACAGCTCCAGGCCGCGTCGGGCCGCAAGCTGCTCTGGGGCACCGCCAACGCGTTCAGCCATCCGCGCTATGCCGCGGGCGCGTCGACCAACCCCGATCCCGAAGTCTATGCCTTTGCCGCGCTGCAGGTCCGCGACGCGCTCGAGGCGACGCATCGCCTCGGCGGCCAGAACTACGTGCTGTGGGGCGGTCGCGAAGGCTATGAGACGCTGCTCAACACCGACATGAAGCGCGAACTCGACAATTTCGGCCGCTTCCTCAGCCTCGTCGTCGAGCACAAGCACAAGATCGGCTTCACCGGCACGATCCTGATCGAACCCAAGCCGCACGAGCCGACCAAGCATCAGTACGACTTCGACACCGCGACGGTGTACGGCTTCCTCAAGCGCTACGGGCTCGAGAATGAGGTGCGCGTCAACATCGAGGCGAACCACGCCACTCTGTCGGGGCATACCTTCGAACACGAGATCGCGACCGCCAACGCGCTCGGCATCTTCGGTTCGATCGACGCCAATCGCGGCGATCCGCAGAATGGCTGGGATACCGACCAGTTCCCCAATTCGGTCGAGGAACTGACGCTGGCGATGGTCGAGATCCTGCGCGGCGGCGGCTTCACCACCGGCGGCTTCAACTTCGACGCCAAGGTCCGGCGCCAGAGCATGGACGCGGCCGACCTGTTCTACGGCCATGTCGGCGGCATCGACGTCGTCGCGAAGGGGCTGCTCGCCGCTGCCGCGATCATCGAGGATGGTCGGGTCGATGCGATCAAGGCCAAGCGCTATGCCGGCTGGGACGGTGATTTCGGCAGCACGATCGGCGGGCTCGATCTGGCCGGCATCGCCGATCTTGCGGTCGAGCGCGACATCGATCCGAAGCCGGTTTCGGGCCAGCAGGAACGCCTCGAAAATCTGATCAACCGCTTCCTCTGATCGACCCGCGACGCCGGGGCCACGTCCTGACGGACGGGTCCCGGCCTTGCCGCCGCTCTCCGGCCAGCCGCTGCAATCAAGCCGCTGGGAACAGGCGATAAACCCGTCAATCCGGGTCCGATTGCCACATGAACGATTTGTCACGATCGCGGCGGGGCCCTTTGCCCCTGCTGCTGTGTTGTCGCGCCTGACACCAGTTGTCCGCAAGTCATGTCAGGGGCCGGATCGATGCGTAACACAATCATTAGGGCAACAACACTTCCCGATCACGTCGCCTAGTCTGAAAAGACCATGACGAGGACCAGGGTGATGGCCGGCTATGCTGGTCGTTGTGGCGATTATAACTGCCGTATCGCGCCGGATCGGTGCCGCGTCGGAAGATGCGACGGACGCTGCGCGTGACACCCGGGATTGGCCTGACCTGGGCGATCTGCGCGGCGGCGACGGCCGGGGTGATCGCGCGCCCGTTCCGCCTGCCCGAGGCGGTCTGGGCGGTCGCCGGCGCGGTCGCGCTGCTCGCGCTGGGTCTGTTGCCGGTCGCCGCCGGGCTGGCCGCGATCGGCAAGGGCATGGACGTCTATCTCTTCCTGATCGGCATGATGCTGCTCAGCGAGACCGCGCGCCAGCAGGGCCTGTTCGACTGGATCGCCGCAACCGCCGCGCGCGGCGCGCGGGGGTCGCCCGTCCGCCTGTTCGCGCTCGTCTACGTCACCGGGATCGTCACCACGACCTTCCTGTCGAACGACGCCACCGCGGTGGTGCTCACGCCCGCCGTCTATGCCGCCGCGCGCAAGGCGAAGGCGGATCCGCTGCCGCTGCTGTTCGCCTGCGCGCTCATCGCCAACGCGGCAAGCTTCGTGCTGCCCATCTCCAATCCGGCGAACCTCGTGCTCTATGGCGGCACGATGCCTCCGCTCGGCCAGTGGTTCGCGTCGTTCGCGCTGCCATCGGTCGCGGCGATCGTCGTGACCTATGGCGCGCTCCGCTGGACCGAGCGGGCGCGGCTCGTCGGGCAGTGCGAGACGGAGATCGCGCGCACGCCGCTGACCATCGGCGGCAAGGCGGCACTGGCGGGGATCGTCGTCACCGCGGTCGTACTGCTGCTGGCCTCGGCGTTCGACGTGCAACTGGGGTTGCCGACCTGCATCGCCGGGGTCGCGACGACGCTCGCCATCTGCCTGCTGGTCCGCATGTCACCCCACCTGGTCGTGCGCGACGTGTCGTGGAGTGTGCTGCCGCTCGTCGCTGGGCTGTTCGTGCTGGTCGAGGCGCTCGATCACAGCGGCGTCATCGGCCAGATCGCGGCGTGGCTGCGAGCCGAGTCCGCCGATCCGGCGCGCGCGGCGATGACCGCGGGGACCCTGCTCGCCTTCGGGTCGAACCTGGTCAACAATCTTCCCGCCGGGCTGATCGCGAGCACCGCGGTCGCGCAGGCGCAGCCGCCGCGCGTCGTCGTCGATGCGCTGCTGATCGGCGTCGATCTCGGCCCCAACCTGTCGATCACCGGGTCGCTCGCGACGATCCTCTGGCTCCAGGCAATCCGCCGCGAAGGCCTTGATGTCGCGTTCCTGCGCTTCCTGAAGGTCGGCGCGGTGACGATGATTCCCGCGCTCGCTGCCGCGCTCGGCACGCGCCTGCTGATCGGCTGACCGTCGACGCTCCCCTCTGCCAGCCCCCTCTTTTCCAGGACCAAGGACCGACCATGGCGACCCTCTCCGCTTCCCTACCCTCCCGCCACCCCCCCGGCGGCAAAGCCCCGCACCGCCATGCGCCGGCGGGACGCACGCTCGACGCACTGAACTTCTTCCTTGCCGATGTGCGCGACGGGCTCGGGCCCTATCTCGCCATCTATCTGGTCGCGGTCCGCGGTCCCGCGCATGGCTGGAACGAGGCGACGGTCGGGCTGGTCCTGACGATCGCCGGGATCGTCGGCCTGATCGCGCAGACGCCCGCCGGCAGCCTGATCGACAAGAGCCGCAACAAGCCGCGGATCGTCATGGTGGCAGCGTTGCTGGTGACGTTGGCCAGCGTATCGCTGCCGTTCGTCACGGGCTTCACCGTGGTGACTATCACCCAGTCGGTCGCCGCCGTCGCGGGCGCGATCTTCGCCCCCGCAATCTCGGCGATCACGCTCGGTCTGGTCGGGCCGAAGATGTTCGCCAAGCGGGTCGGCCGTAACGAGGCGTTCAACCATGCCGGCAACGCGGTGTCCGCCGGGCTCGCGGGCGTGCTCGCCTGGACGTTCGGACCGGTCGTGGTCTTCTGGCTGATGGGCGCGCTGACCGTTGCAAGCATCTTCACCGCGACGCGGCTCCACAACGATGATATCGACAACGCCGTCGCGCGTGGCCTCGACTGCGAGCCCGATGCCGACTGCGACGAGCCGAGCGGCTGGAAGACGCTGATCGAGAACCGCCCGCTGATGACCTTTGCGGTGATCGCGTTCCTCTTCCATCTGGCGAATGCCGCGATGCTGACCTCGGTCAGCCAGCTGCTCGCGCGCACCGTCGGCAAGGATCAGGCGACGTCGCTGACCGCCGCGTGCATCGTCGCAGCACAGCTCGTGATGGTGCCCGTCGCGATCTTCGTTGGTCGCCATGCCGAACGGCTCGGCACCAAGCCGCTGTTCCTCGTCGCCTTCGGATTCCTCGCCGCGCGCGGCGCGCTCTACACGCTGTCCGACGACCCCTATTGGCTGGTCGGCGTGCAGGCACTGGACGGCGTCGGCGCGGGCATTTTCGGTGCCCTGTTCCCCGTCGTGATCGCCGACCTGACCGAGGGCAGCGGCCGGTTCAACGTCAGTCAGGGCGCGGTCGCGACGACGCAAGGGCTCGGCGCAGCGCTGTCGGCGACGCTGGCGGGATCGATCATCGTCTGGGCAGGCTATAGCGCGAACTTCCTCACGCTTGCGGCGATCGCGGGGGCCGGGTTCCTGCTTTACATGATTGCGATGCCGGAGACGAAGAAGGGCGGCCAAGCGTAAGTCCGGGCGATCGATCCGAACACACCCCTGTCCTGTGGTCTCACTTTCGTGCAACAGCAGGACCCCGCATCACCCTGTCCCCTGCCCCGGATCCCGAGCCGCATGACCAGCGACATTCTCATCATCGGTTCCGGCGCGGCCGGGCTGACCGCCGCGCTCACCCTCGCCGACCGTTTCACCGTCACCGTGCTCGCCAAGGGGGCGCTGAACGAAGGGTCGACCGCTTGGGCACAGGGCGGGATCGCCGCGGTACTCGAACCCGGCGACACGTTCGAGAATCATGTCGAGGACACGATGGTCGCCGGCGCCGGGCTGAACGACCGCGGGATCGTCGAGATGGTGGTCGAGGGCGCCCCTGCCGCGATCGAACGGCTCACCCTCCTCGGCGTGCCGTTCGAGACCGAGGGGAACGCGCTGCACCTGACGCGCGAGGGCGGCCACAGCCATCGGCGGATCGTCCATGTCGCCGACGCGACCGGCTGGGCGGTGCAGGAGGCGCTGCAGAGAGCCGCCGAAGCGCACCCCAACATCACGCTGGTCCCCGACCAGGTCGCGATCGACCTTGCCACCGGGCGGCACGAGATGCGCTATTCGGGCGCAGGCCGGGTCTGGGGCGTCTATGCGGTCGACCGCGGCACCGGTCGCGTCGCGCTCTACACGGCGCGCGCGACGATCCTCGCGACCGGGGGTGCGGGCCGCACCTATCTGTTCTCGACCGCGCCACGCGGCGCGACGGGCGACGGCATCGCGATGGCCTGGCGCGCGGGCGCGCGCGTGTCGAACATGGAGATGATGCAGTTCCACCCGACCTGCCTCTACAATCTGGAGGTCAAGAATTTCCTGATCACCGAGGCGGTGCGCGGCGAAGGCGGGCGGCTGATCAACCCGACCACCGGCAAGCGTTTCATGACCTATTATGATCCCGTCCGGATGGAGCTGGCGCCGCGCGATATCGTCGCGCGCGCGATCGATGCCGAGATCAAGCGCTACGGGCTCGATTACGTTCATCTCGACATCAGCCACATGCCCCCCGACTTCATCCGGCATCATTTTCCGAACATCCACGAAAAGCTGCTGACGGTCGGGATCGACATGACGACGCAGCCGATCCCCGTCGTCCCCGCCCAGCATTACACCTGTGGCGGGATCGTCGTCGACGAGCATGGCAAAACCGACCTTCCCGGGCTCTACGCGGCGGGGGAGTGCACCGAATCGGGGTTGCACGGCGCGAACCGGCTGGCGTCCAACTCGCTGCTCGAATGCTTCGTGTTCGGCGAGGCCGCGGCGGACAGCATCGCCGCCGATTGGGACAGCCTGCCCCCGCCGCCGCCGATCCGCCCCTGGGACGAAAGCCGCGTCACCGATTCGGACGAGGAGGTGGTGATCAAGCAGACCTGGACCGAGATCCGCCGCTTCATGTGGAATTATGTCGGCATCGTCCGCACCACCAAAAGGCTCGAGCGCGCGCAGCACCGGATCGCGATGCTGAACGAGGAGGTCGCCGAATATTACCAGCATTTCCGCGTCACGCCCGACCTGATCGAGCTGCGCAACCTGCTCCAGACCGCCGAACTGATCGTCCGCTCGGCGCTGCACCGTCACGAAAGCCGTGGCCTGCACTACACGCTCGATTATCCGCAGATGCTGCCGGAGGCGGTCGATACGGTCCTGACGCCCTGACGTTCCGCATCCCGGCGCATCGGACGTGCAGTTCGTCGCAGCCGGGCACGCGGGGCGTATCGCGGCGATCCGGACCGTATCAGGATCGTAGCGCTATCGCAGGATATCCGACACCCATGGCAATTGGCAGGTTCGCGCGTCTTTTCGTGACCGGCGGCATCGCGCTCGCGCTGTCCGGCTGTGGCTCGACGTCACGCCCCGGGGCGACCGGCGCCGCGCCGCAGGCCGATGGAACCGCCAGCGTATCGATCCCGGTCCCATTGCCCACCGCACGCGCCACCCGTGCCGCGCCCGCTCCGCTGGTCACCGCGATCGACGCCTTGCACCATGATTTTGCGGGCAAGGCGGGGATCGCGATCCGCGCGGTGGACGAGGGCTGGACGGTCGAGGCCGGCGGGCGCCAGCGCCTGCCGCAGCAATCGGTCAGCAAGCTCTGGGTCGCGATCACGCTGCTCGACCTGCGCGACCAGGGCAAGGCGAAGCTCGAGGATCCGGTCGTCGTCCGCGCGGAGGATCTGACGCTGTTCCATCAGCCGATCGCGATGCTCGTCACCGGCGATGGCTATCACACCACCGTCGGGGAATTGCTCAGGCGTGCGCTGACGCATAGCGACAATACCGCGAACGACCGGCTGCTGAGCTATGTCGGCGGCCCGCGCGCGGTGCGCGGCATGATCCTGCGCAAACAGCTGGGCGAGATCCGCTTCGGTCCGGGCGAGCGGCTGTTGCAGAGCGGGACGGCGGGGCTCGTCTGGCAACCCGCCTATGCGCTCGGCAACGCGTTTGCGGTCGCCCGCGCACGGCTCGATCCGCAGATCCGCGCCGCCGCACTCGACGCCTATGTCGCCAATCCGCCCGATGGCGCCGCGCCGATCGCGATCGCGGACGCGCTCGCCCGGCTCGCGCGGGGCGAATTGCTCAGCGCCAGCTCGACCCAGGTGCTGCTCGATACGATGGGCGCGTCGGTTACCGGCCGCGCGCGGTTGCGCGCCGCGCTGCCCGCGGGGTGGCGGATCGCGCACAAGACCGGCACCGGCCAGGATCTCGGTCCCCGCAACGCCGGCTTCAACGATGTCGGACTTCTCACCGCACCCGACGGCAAGCGCTATGCGATCGCGGTGATGATCGGCGACACGCTGCGGCCGATCCGCGAACGCCAGATGCTGATCCAGGCGGTCGCCGCGGCGGTTGCCGCGCATGCCGGTGGCGCCCGCCCGTCGGTCTGAGATTTTCCTCACACCTGATACCCAACAACCACGCTTCGCCCATTGGTCCGCGCGCGCGCATCCGCTAGACCGCGCGCGATGCCCCATCTCTATCTCGTCGACGGCTCCGGCTATATCTTCCGCGCCTATCACCGGCTGCCGCCGCTTACCAACAAGCATGGCGAGCCGGTCGGCGCGGTGTACGGCTATACCACGATGCTGTGGAAGCTCGCGGACGAGGTCCACGCGGCCGATGGCCCGACGCACATGGCGGTCATTCTCGACAAGTCGTCGAAGACGTTCCGCAACGATCTCTACGACAAGTACAAGGCACAGCGTCCTCCCCCGCCCGAGGATCTCGTCCCCCAGTTCCCGATGATCCGCGACGCGACGCGCGCCTTCTCGCTGCCGTGCATCGAGACCGAGGGGCTCGAGGCCGACGACATCATCGCCTGTTATTCGAAGGCGGCGCTGGCGCAGGGCTGGTCGGTCACGATCGTCTCGTCGGACAAGGACCTGATGCAGCTGATCGAGCCCGGGCTCGACATGTACGACACGATGAACAACCGCCGGCTGGGTGCGGAGCATGTCGCGGAGAAATTCCACGGCGTCACGCCATCGCAGCTCGGCGACGTGCTCGCGCTGATGGGCGACAGCGTCGACAATGTGCCGGGCGTTCCCGGCGTCGGCCCGAAGACCGCTGCTAAGCTGATCCTCGAACATGGCGATCTCGAATCGGTGCTCGCCGCCGCCGAGGGCATGAAGAAGGGCAAGCTGCGCGACAATCTGATCGAGCATGCCGAGATGGCGCGGCTGTCGAAGGTGCTGGTCACGCTCCGATGCGACGTCGCGCTGCCCGAGCCGCTCGAGGATCTCGAGCTCAAGGGTATCCCCGACGCCCCCTTGCGCGCGTTCCTTGATCATCACGGCTTCAAGTCGCTGATCGCCAAATTGTCGGCCGTCGCCGAAGCACCGGTCGCCGAGTCGACCGTCGTCGCGGACATGGACGCGGACGAGCCATGCAAGCATGACGATTACGAGACCGTCGTCGACGAGGCGGCGCTCGACCGCTGGATCACCTTGGCAAAACACCAGGGCGGGATCGCGATCGACACCGAGACGACCGGGATCGACGCGACGCGGGCGGACCTCGTCGGGATCAGCCTGGCGCTGCATCCGAACCTCGCCTGCTACGTACCTATCGCGCATGGCGGCACCGATCTGCTCGCGGAAAACCCGGTCCAGATCGACCGCGCGATTGTGCTGGCGAAGATGAAGCCGCTGCTGGAGGATCCGAGCATCCTCAAGATCGGCCATAATCTCAAATACGACATGATCGTCCTCGCCCGCGCCTATGCCGCCACCGGTGGCGTGACGATCGCGCCGTTCGACGACACGATCCTGATGAGCTTCGACCTTGACGCAGGGCTTCACGGCCACGGCATGGACGAGCTCGCCGCGACGCACCTCTCGCACACCTGCATCGCGTTCAAGGACGTGGTCGGCACCGGCAAGTCGCAGCGCAGCTTCAACGAAATCGACCTCAAGGCCGCGACCCATTACGCCGCCGAGGACGCGGACGTGACGCTGCGCCTGTGGCGGCGGTTCAAGCGCCGCCTGCCCGCCGAGGGTTCGACGCGCGTCTACGAGATGGTCGACCGCCCGCTCGTCCCCGTCATCGCGCAGATGGAGATGCACGGGATCAAGGTCGACGCGGCGAAACTGTCAAAGCTGTCGACCGAGTTCGCCGCCCAGATGGCGAGCCTCGAGACCGAGATTCACGCACTCGCCGGCGCGCCGTTCACGATCGGCAGCCCCAAGCAATTGGGCGACGTGCTGTTCGAAAAGATGGGCATCAAGGGCGGCCGCAAGGGCAAGTCCGGGGTCTATTCGACCGACGTCACCGAACTCGAGCGGATCGCCGCCGACAAGGATTCGCCCGGCGCGGTGATCGCGCGCAAGGTGCTCGACTGGCGCCAGCTGTCGAAACTGAAATCGACCTATACCGACGCGTTGCAGGCGCAGATCAACCCCGCGACGGGTCGCGTCCACACGTCCTACTCGCTGACCGGCGCGCAGACCGGACGGCTGTCGTCGACCGATCCCAACCTGCAGAACATCCCGATCCGCACCGAGATCGGCCGCCAGATCCGTGACGCGTTCGTGGCGGAGCCCGGGAACGTGATTCTCGCCGCCGACTACTCGCAGATCGAGCTGCGGCTGGCCGCGCACATGGCCAACGTCCCCGCGCTGAAGCAGGCGTTCGCGAACGGCGACGACATCCACAGCCTCACCGCGCAGGAGCTGTTCGGCGAGGTCAACCGCGACACGCGCGGTCGCGCCAAGACGATCAACTTCGCGATCCTCTACGGCATCTCGCGCTGGGGGCTCGCCGGTCGGCTCGATGTGTCCGCAGACGAGGCGCAGGCGATGATCGACCGCTATTTCGATCGCTTCCCCGGCATCTCCAGCTACATCGTCGACACCACCGAAAGCGTCCGCGCGACCGGGTTCACGACGACGCTGTTCGGCCGCAAGACGCATTTCCCGCGGATCCGCTCGAAGATCCA
The DNA here is from genome assembly GCF_014842355.1 of Sphingomonas sp. CFBP 13706. Lineage (NCBI taxonomy): Bacteria > Pseudomonadati > Pseudomonadota > Alphaproteobacteria > Sphingomonadales > Sphingomonadaceae > Sphingomonas > Sphingomonas sp. CFBP 13706. The sequence goes on along the minus strand of NZ_JACYVM010000003.1, from coordinate 356,301 downwards.
GCATGAACGCCAAGGCGCCGAGCGCGCAGCGATCAACGCGCCGATCCAGGGGACGAGCGCGGATATCATCAAGCGCGCGATGGTCCGGATGGGCCCTGCGCTGCTCGAGGCCGGGCTGCCGAACGTGCGCATGCTGCTCCAGGTCCACGACGAACTCGTGTTCGAACTGCCCGAGGGCGATGTCGAGGCGGCCAAGCCGGTGATCGAACGCGTCATGGCGACCGCGGCCGAGCCGGCGGTGTCGCTCGACGTGCCGCTGGGAATCGAGATCGGCACCGGCCTGAGCTGGGGCGCGGCGCATTGATCGCGCAGGGCGGCAGCCGGCCACGCCCGGCTGACTCGCACAAGCGCTGCCGGCGGAGCGCTTGCTCCGACCGACGACGCGGCCGTGCCGCGGCGCGGCGCACCAGCGGCGCCCGCCCGTGACCGAATCGACCAAGGACATCGACACGCTCGCCAAGGGCGGTCGCACCAACATTGCCGGCTTCGTCCTCCGCCTCGCCGCGCGCATCCCGTTCCTGTTCATCGCGGGCCGCATCTACGGCCCGGACCTGGTCGGCCGGTTCGCGATCGCGGTCGTGGTGGTCGAACTCGCCGCGCTGCTGGCGACGCTCGGCCTCAAGCGCGGTCTCGCGCAGGCGCTGAGCAGCACCGAGCGGCCGCATGCCTATGTCGTGTGGGATGCGATGGCGGTGGCGTTCGTCGCGTCGCTGATCGCGAGCGCGGTGCTCTTCACCTTCCCCGAGATCATGTACCCCAATACGGCGATCACCGGGCTCGACCGGTTCCTGCCGCTGATCATCGTCGCGGTCGCCTGGTCCGACGTCAGCCTAGCGGCACTCGCCTATCGACTGAACGTCAAGGCCGCGGTCACCGCACGCGCGGTGGTCGAGCCGTGGACGATCTCGATCGCCGCCTGGGCCTTCTCCTATTTCACGATCCGCGACGGGCTCGTGCTGAGCTATGTCGCGTCGATGACCGCGGCGCTGATCGCCAGCCTCGTGCCGTTCGTGCGCAGCTACGGGCTGCCGCGCGGCTGGTCGCCGCATCTGCGCCCGCTCTACGCGCTCGCCCGTGCCAATGTGCCGCTGGCGGGCGCGGACATCCTCGAATGGGGCAGCCGTAACGTCGACCGCTTCATCCTCGGCGTGATGTTCGAGCCCAAGGTCGTCGGCATCTATTATATGGCGCAACAGGTCGCGAGCCTGCCGCAGAAGCTCAAGACGAGCTTCGACCCGATCCTCGGCCCCGTCATCACGCAGAGCCTGGCGATCAACGACCGCGCGGCGATCGCCAACCAGGTCCGTCAGGTCGCGTTCTGGATCATGGCTGCGCAGGGCGGGCTCGCGCTGATGGGCTCGATCCCCGGCGAGGCCGTGATGGGCGTGGTCGGGCCGCAATTCGTCGCTGGCACCGCCGCGCTCGCCTTCCTGCTGACCGCCGAATTCCTCGCCTCGAGCGGCGCGGTCAGCGAATCCGCGCTCGTCTATATCGCGCGGCACCGCAATCTGATGATCTCGGCGGTAATGCTCGCCTTCCAGATCGGCCTCAGCTTCACGCTGATCTTCGCGATCCGCCGGCTTGGCTATCCGGTCAACTATCAGGCCGCAGGACCGGCGATCGCGCTCATGATCTCGGTCGCGCTGACCTCGGTGATCAAGTCGCGGCTGCTCGGAAGCCTGCTCGGCGCGAGCGTCTCGCCGTGGCGCTGGCCGCTGGTCTGGGCGGCGCTTGCCGCGATCGTCGTGGGCGCGGGCTTTACCGCGCTGCCTAAGCGGCTCGAATGGGTCGAACTCGCGGTCGGCGAGCCGGCTATTGCCGCGACCTATCTCTTCATCCTGTGGAAATGGGCGTTCGGGCCCGCCGACCGCGCCCTGTTCGCCAAGACCCCCAAGCCCAGCGAAGCGACGCTGCCGCGGAGCGGGTCGCCGGTCCGCTGATCCGGCCCCCCGAAGCCGGGGGGCCGCTGGCGATCAATGCCGGAAGTGGCGCATCCCGGTGAACACCATCGCCAGCCCCGCCTCGTCCGCCGCCGCGATCACGTCGGCGTCGCGGATCGACCCGCCCGGCTGGATCACCGCGGTCGCGCCTGCCTCGACCGCCGCGAGCAGCCCGTCGGCAAACGGGAAGAACGCGTCGGAGGCAACCGCCGAGCCGATCGTCCGCGGCGTCGCCCAGCCCGCCTTGTCCGCCGCATCCTTGGCCTTCCACGCGGCGATGCGCGCGGATTCGAGGCGGTTCATCTGCCCCGCACCGATGCCCGCGGTGCTGCCGTCCTTGGCATAGACGATCGCGTTCGACTTGGTGTGCTTGGCGACGGTCCACGCGAAGCGGCAGTCGGCGAGCTCCTGCGCCGTGGGCTGGCGCTTCGTCACCACCTGCAATTCGCCGGGCGTGCCGTTGTCGCGCCCCTGGACGAGCCAGCCACCCGCGATCGACTTGGCGGTGAGCCCTGCGCGCGCCGCATCGGGCAGGTCGCCGGTCAGAAGCAGACGCAGATTCTTCTTCGCGGCGAACAGTGCGATCGCCTCCTCATCGGCATCGGGTGCGACGACGACTTCGGTGAAGATGCCGGTGATCGCGCGCGCGGTCTCGACATCGAGACGGCGGTTGACCGCGATGATCCCGCCGAACGCCGACACGGTGTCGCAGGCGAACGCCGCGGCATAGGCCTCCTCGAGCGTCGCGGCGGTCGCGACGCCGCACGGATTGGCATGCTTGACGATGACGACCGAGGGAGCGGCGTCACGGAACTCGGCGACGAGCTCGAGCGCGGCGTCCGCGTCGTTGAGATTGTTGTAGCTCAGCGCCTTGCCCTGCACCTGGCGCGCCTGGCCGATGCCGCGGACGCCGTCGGTCGCGGTGTAGAAGGCCGCCGACTGGTGCGGGTTCTCACCATAGCGGAGCGCATCGCCGCGCTTGAGCGTGATCGGCAGCGTGGCCGGAAACTGCTCGCCCTGATCGACCGTGCCGAACCAGGTCGCGATCGCCGAGTCATAGGCGGCGGTGGTCGCGAACGCCTTGGCGGCGAGGCGCTTGCGGTCGTCGAGCGTCGTGCTGCCGCCCGCGACCAGCGCATAGTCTGCGGGATCGGTGACGATCGCGACATAGGCGTGGTTCTTGGCGGCGGAGCGCACCATGCTGGGACCGCCAATGTCGATATTCTCGATCACGGTGTCGCGGTCCGCGCCCTTCGCGACGGTCGCCTCGAACGGGTAGAGATTGACGATGACGAGGTCGATCGCGCCGATCTGGTGCTCCTCCATCGACGCGGCATGCCCCGCATCGTCGCGCACCGCGAGCAGCCCGCCATGGACCATCGGGTGCAGCGTCTTGACGCGGCCGTCCATCATCTCGGGAAAGCCGGTCAGCTCCGACACGTCGCGCACCGTCAGCCCTGCCGCACGCAGCGCGGTGGCGGTACCGCCGGTCGACACCAGTTCCACACCGTGGCTCGCAAGCGCGGTGCCGAGATCGACGATCCCGGTCTTGTCGGAGACGGACAGGAGTGCGCGCTTTATCGGGATGCTGGTCATGACAGGTCTTTCGTGATCCGGGTTTCGCCGTGCGGCGGGCCTTAGCGTCGGTTGGGGTTGGGGAACAGGGGGCGGGTCGCGAGCAGATGTCGCCGTCTCGCGTCACGCCACGAATATAGCACCTCCCCGGCGGAGGCCGGGGTCCAGTTGGGGAACGTCGCCAACCTAAGACGGCGCTTCGTCATCGCCACCTTTCCAACTGGACCCCGGCCTCCGCCGGGGAGGGTGATTGTAAACGCTCTCGGTTTGGCGCTCAGGCCTTTTTCAGTGCCCAGCTCACGCTCGCGCCGCCGGCCGCGGCCTCGCCGGTGATCATCAGTTGCTGCGTCGCGACCGGGCGGCCGTCCGCGTCGATCCAGACGCTGTCCTCGACCACCAGCGCGCCGCCGCGGCAGCGGAACTGCCAGATCGCGCCGCCCGGCAGGCGGAGGATTGCGCCCAGACCGTCCGCGGTCGGCGACACCTGCACCCCCGCGCCCAGATGGAAGCGGATCGCGAACAGCGAAAGGCCCAGGCGCCGCTTGCTGCCCTTGGGCAACAGCGCGTCTTCGCCCCGTAATTCACGGCCGTCGCCGGTCAGCATCAGCTGGCGGCGGTGCACAAAGCCCCAGCGCCGGACATAGCCGTCATGGCTCGCCTCGATCCGGCTCGCCGCCTCCGATTCCTGCCGGCTCAGCTCGACTTCGGCGACACCGCGGCCGAGCGTCCCGTCGGCATGGATCGCAGTCGAGTTGCTGTCGGCGATCGTCAGCGTCGAATGCGCCGCGGTCGACCGCAAGCCCTCGACCATTGCCGGCGGCAATTGCGCGATTCCCGCTCGCGCGCCGCCGCAATTGACGACAAGCCGCGCCGGGCCATCGGAAAATTCGAACGCGAGCGTCGAGGCGCACCCTCCCTCGACCAGCCGTGCGACGGGTGGCGGCGCGGCATCGACGATCAGCACCGAGGAGGCCGCCGCCAGCCGCTGATAGCCCCAGTCGCGCGCCTGGCGGAGCGGCCGGGTCCGGACGCCGCTCGCCTCGATCACTGCGGCGACCTGGGTCTCGCTTGCGGGGCCCCCGCCCTGCCAGCTCGACAGCCCAAGATCGCCATGCGTCACGCCGAGCAGTGCCGCGACCATCCTGGTGAGCGTCGTCGCGACGGGTTCGGGCAAGGCCAGGTTGCGCGCCAGGTAGCTGTCCTGGAGCAGCGTCAGGAGCTGGATCGAATCGAGCAGCATCGCCGGGCTGCGCGAGACCGAACCGCCATCGTCGGACAATCCGGTGCCGAGCGCGCGCAGCAGCCCGGCCTCACCGAACGCGCGGCGCGGGTCACCGCCCGGGATCAGCAGCCCGGCGGCGACGACGCCGCACCATGCCGCGATCCGCGGTGCGCCTGCGGGCACCTTGTCCGCGCTTCGATCGAGGTGCAGCGCGCCCCGCGCGAGCGCGTTCAGCACCTTCGAGCGGTAGACTAGGTCAAACGACGACAGGATCAGCGGCGCATGCGCGGTCCAGAACAGGATCCGCCTGCCCCAGAGGTCCGGCCGCCACGCGATCCCGCCCGGCGTGTCGGCATAGGCGGTCAGCCACAGCCCCATCAGATATTCGGCGATCGGTGCCCCGCGCGCGCGGGTTGCGACGGTCGACAGGTCGCGCAGCCAGGCAAAGCTGTGGAAATAGTCGGCAAAGGGACCGGGCAACGGCTTTGCCAGATCGAGCGTCTCGATATCGCGCACCTCGCCACGGAACGACAGGAGGCCCTCGAGCAGCATCGTGCCCCGCGGGATGTCACCGAGCACCGGATCCTCGGGGACTGCGATCAGCTTGAGCGGATAGCGCCCCTTGAGCCGCAAGGCGTGGAGCGGCGTACGCCAGGTCAGGCGGTGAAAGCGCTCCGCCAGCCGGTCGGCGAGCGACAGCCCGTTGTCGCCGCCGAGCCGGATCAGGCGACGTCCTTCGTCGATACCGTCGAGCATTGGATCGGTCACGGGATCGAGCTGGTCGGTCAATCGCCCCTCAATGCCGCGATGTTGGCGGCATACTGTGCCGGCCCCCCGCGAAACACCGACGTCCCCGCGACCAGCGCGTCCGCACCCGCATCGATACAGCGCTTCGCCCATTCGGCGTCGACACCGCCATCGACCTCGAGATCGATCATGCGACCGCTCTTCTCGATCATCGTCCGGATCGCGGTGATCTTCTTGAGCTGGCTGGGGATGAAGCTCTGCCCGCCAAACCCCGGATTGACGCTCATCACGAGCACGAGGTCGACCATGTCGAGCAGGTAATCGAGCATCTTCGCCGGCGTGCCGGGACAGATCACAACGCCCGCGCGCTTGCCGAGCGACTTGATGTGCTGGAGCGAGCGGTGGATGTGCGGGCTGGCCTCGTAATGCACGGTGATGCAGTCCGCGCCGGCCTCCGCGAACGCATCGAGATACGCATCGACGGGGGCGATCATCAGATGGACGTCGAACGGCTTGGCGGTGACGCCGCGCACCGACTTCATGACCGCGGGGCCGAACGAGATGTTGGGCACGAAATGCCCGTCCATGACGTCGATATGGATCCAGTCGGCGCCGGCCGCATCGATGGCGCGGACCTCCTCACCCAGTTTGGCGAAGTCGGCGGACAGGATCGAGGGGGCGATGCGAACGGGTTGCATGAATTTGTCCTAGCGGGGGATTCACGTGGTGCGAAGGCCTTCAATCCTCCCCCAAAGCGGGGGAGGAATGATCAGGCGCGCTTCAGACGGGTGATGAAGAAGCCGTCGCAACCGCCTTGTTCGGCGAGCATGCCCGGCAGCGTGCGGACGGTGCCGGTGTCGGTCGGCGTGATCCCGGCGGGGAGCTCGGCCTGGTCGGCCGGCACGATCGAATAGTCGCTGCGCGCAGACAGGAACGCGTCGAGCTGCGCCTCGCCCTCCGACGGTTCGAGCGAGCAGGTCGCGTAGACGAGCGTGCCGCCGGGCTTCACCCAGTCGGCCGCGCGCGCGAAGATCCGCGCCTGCAGCGCCGCGGTCTCGGCGATGATCGAGGGGCGGACGCGGTGGAGCACGTCGGGGTGGCGGCGGAAGATGCCGGTCGCACTGCACGGCGCGTCGATCAGGATCGCGTCGGCGGGCTCGGCGGGCGCCCATTCGAGGAGGTCGGCGTTCACCACCTCGGCCTTCAGATGCGTGCGATAGAGATTCTCGCGCAGGCGCTTGATCCGGCTCTGCGAATTGTCGACCGAGGTGACGGTCCAGCCCGCGGAGGCGAGCTGCAGCGTCTTGCCGCCGGGCGCCGCGCACAGATCGAGGACATGGCCCTCCCCCTTGCCCAGCAAGCGCGCGGGCAGCGAGGCGGCAATGTCCTGCACCCACCAGGCGCCGTCGCCAAAGCCCTCCATGTCGGGGACCGAGGCGTGATCACCGAGCCGCAGATGCCCGGGCATGAAGCTCTCGCCGCCAAGCTTTTCGCGCCAGCCTTCGGTTTCGGCCGGGTCGGCGATCGTCAGGTCGAGCGGCGGCGGTGCGGCGATCGCACGGCCCGCATCGTCGACCATCTCCTCGCCCCATGCGGCTTCCCAGCGCAACTCGACCGGAGCGGGCAGCGTCGGCACCTCGGGCAGCAGCATGTTGGCGCGGAACAGCGTCCCGAACACGCCGTGGACCAGCTTGCGCGGACCGCCATCGACCAGCGGCAGCACGGTCGAGATCGCGGCATGCGACGGCGTACCGAGGATCAGCACCTGGACGAGCGCGATCCGCAGCGCCATCCGCGCCTTCGCATCGTCGGGCAGATTGGTCTTCGTGACCGAATCGATCATCGCGTCAAGATCGGGGAGCCGGCGCAGCGTCTCGGCGGCGATCGCATGCGCAAGCCCGCGATCGGGTCCGTGGATCGCGCGGGTCGCGGCGGGCAGCGCGGATTCGAGCGATTCGCCACGACGCAGCACCGCATCGAGCAGGCGCAGCGCGGCGCGGCGGGTGGGGACGCCAAGCGGCTCGGGGGCGTGGGTATAGTCGGGCATGAGAAGGTCCTTCGCGTTCGGGTGCAGCGCGCTGCATTGGCAAGTCGCACGGCGCGCCCCATGTGGCGGTTACGACGCCAACACGCAATCCGGAGAGCCATGATGGGCCAGCGCCCCGACCATGTGAAGCCACCCGCCTATCTGTCAAAGGATACACCGGTGCCACAGCCCGAGCCGATCGTGCCCGACAAAGACCCCGAACCGCGCGACCCGACGCGCTATGGCGACTGGGAACTCAAGGGCATGGCGATCGACTTCTGATCGCTTCGTCGTTTCGAGGCCTGATCCAGCGCTGCTCCACATCCGTCATCCCCGCGCAGGCGGGGATCCATCTTCCCGGTTGTCGGCGGTGAGGCCGCACGCTTCGCCCCTATGAATTCCCGCCTACACGGGAATGACAGAGGTTGTGTCGGTAAATCTGCGGCAGCGGTCCTGACGCACGCGGAACGTATCGCACGGCGGCGCGTCGCGGTAGGATGAGGGGATTCTTCGCAAAACGCTGGGTGAAAATCACCGGCATCGTCGTCGCTGGCGTGGTGGTGCTGGGATTGATCGTGCTCGCCGCCTTCCCCTGGGGGTCGCTCAAGGGGGTGATCCAGCGGCAGCTCACCGCGCGGTTCGGCCGGCCGGTGACGATCGGCGGGATCGAGCGCGTCGACACGTTCGGGTTCAACCCCACGATCCGCATCACCGACGTCCGTATTCCGCAGGCGGCATGGGCCGGAACGGGCGATTTCGTCCGGCTGCGCGAGGCCGAAGCCACCTTTTCCGGGCTCGCACTGCTGAAAGGGGCGTTCGGGCCGCGCGACGTGAAGGCGCGCGGACTGCGGCTTGTGCTGGTTCGCGACAGGAACGGCCGGACCAATTGGGAACGCCCGGGCAAGCCGAAGGGCGGCGGGAGCTCCACCGACCTCGACGGGCTGACGATCAGCGACAGCGTGATCGCCTATCGCGACGACAAGCAGGACCGGTTCGTCACGGCACGCTTCACCGCCGATCCGGTGCACGGCATCCGCGCGGCTGGCAACGGCACGATCCGCGGTGCAGCGGTGCGGATCGCCGTGGCGGGGCCTTCGGTCGAGCGGTTCCAGGGCAAGCCCTGGCCGTTCACCGCGTCGATCGATGGCGACGCGCTCTCGATCACCGCGAAAGGCCGGATGGACCACCCGCTCGACACCGACGCGATGGAGCTCGACGTGACCGCACGCGCGACCGATCTCAAGCTGATCGACGCGGTGATCGAGGCGGGGCTGTTCCGCACGCAACCGGTGTCGTTCTCCGCGCATGTCCGCCACGACCAGCCGAAATGGACCGTCACGCAGCTGAAGGGCGTGGTCGGACGGTCCGATTTCACGGGGCATGTCAGCGTCGACAAGCAGGATGGCCGGAGCAAGGTCGACGGCGCGATCGTATCGCGACAGTTTGATTTCGGTGACCTGGCGTCGGACGAGGGGAAGGCGAAGGGGGCCGCGCTCGAACGCGCAATCGGCCCGCGGCTCGTGCCCAATACGCGGATCGATATCGGCAAGATCGACACGACCGACGCGCGGATGGCGTTCCGGATCAAGCGGATCGTGAGCGCCAAGGGCGCGTCACCGATCCTGTCCGCCAGGGGCGTGCTGGCGATCGACCACCAGCTGCTGACGCTCAGCGACCTCGACGCGCGATTGCCGCATGGTCGGGTCGAGGGGAAGCTGACGGTCGACCAGCGCGGCGACCGCAAGGTGCCGATGGTCGATATCAACCTGCGGCTGCGCGGCAGCAGCGTGCAGGATCTCGCGGGCGGCGGCGGCGAGTTCAGCGGCAATGTCAGCGCGCGCGCACGACTGAGGGGGCCCGGCACGACGATCCGCGCAGCGGTCGGCAATGCGAACGGCACGATCGGATTCGTCGCGCGCGACGGGCAATTGCCGCAGGGAATCGCGGCGGCCTTGGGGTTCGATGCGGCGCGCGCGCTGCTGGCAAAGGATGGCGAGCGCGCCGGGTTGCGCTGCGTCGTGCTGAAACTCGACGTGACGCGCGGCCATGGTCGGATCGATCCAATGATCGTCGACACGACCGCCAGTCTGATGCGCGGTCAGGGGAGCGTGGTGTTTCCCGGCGAGACACTGAACATCCGGCTGACCGGCACGCCGAAACAGCATGCGCTGCTGCGCGTGCCGGGCTCGGCCTATATGACCGGCACGATCGAGCGGCCGGCGGTGACGATCCCGCCCGAGGTGAAGTCGGTCGGCAACATCTTCAAGGCGATCGGCCGCGCGATCACGGGGAAACAGGGCCCGACCGCAAGAGATGCGGATTGCTCGGGGCTCGCGGCGCGCGTGCTGCGCTAGACTGATCCTCCCCCGCCAGGGGGAGGATGAAGCAATCGCCTCCTATCAGCCCGCCTCGTCCTTGAGCGGTCGCGCGAGGAGGTCTCCGATCACGTCGCGAACCGGTGTCCCTTCCAGCAGGCGGCAGACGGCCTCGGTGATCGGCATGTCGACGCCCGCGTCACGCGCGGCCTCGCGCAGCACGGGGGCGGTGAATGCGCCTTCCGCGACCGTGCGGCGATCAGCCAGCAACGCGGCGGCGGCCTCACCGCGCCCGAGACCCACCCCGAGCGAGAAATTGCGCGAACTCGTCGAGGAACAGGTGAGCACGAGGTCGCCGAGCCCCGACAGCCCGGCGAGCGTCTCCGCGCGCGCGCCGCGCGCGAGCCCGAACCGCGTCATCTCGGCAAAACCGCGCGCGATCAGCGCCGCACGCGCATTCTGGCCAAGCCCGGCCCCCTCGACCACGCCGCAGCCGATCGCGAGCACGTTCTTCACCGCCCCGCCAATTTCCGCCCCCGCGACGTCGGTCGACGCATAGGTCCGGAAATGCCGCGCCGCGAGCCGGGTCGCGAGTGCCTCGCCAAGCGCCTCGTCCTCGCAGGCGAGCGTCACCGCGGTCGGCAGCCCCGCCGCCACCTCATGCGCGAAGGTCGGCCCCGACAGCACCGCGATCGGCGCGTCGGGATGCACCGCACGCGCGACCTCGCCGACCAGCCACTTGCTCCCCGCCTCGATCCCCTTGGCGCACAGCACCAGCGGGATGCCGCCGATCGGCGCGGCGGCGAGCACGCTGCCGACATGCTGCGCCGGCGCGACGACGAGGATCGCGTCCATGTTGGCCAAGGCGCCGAGATCGCCGGTCGCGCGGATCGTCGGCGACAGCGCGACGCCGGCGAGAAACAGCGCGTTCGCATGAGTCGCGTTGATCGAGTCGACGACGGCCGGCTCGCGCGCCCACAGGATCACGTCGCGACCTTCATGCGCCGCGACCTGTGCCAGCGCGGTGCCCCAGGCGCCGCCACCGATGACGCCGATCCTCATGCCTTCACCCCTGCGCCGCGCACCGCCTCGGCGTCGGGATCGAGCGGCCAGCGCGGGCGGGCCGCGGTATCGAGCGGATCGGTCAGTCCGGCGGCGAACCGCTCCGCCCCGGCCCAAGCGATCATCGCCGCATTGTCCGTGCACAGCCAGAGCGGCGGCGCGACGAACCGCAGGCCGCGGGCCGCGGCAAGCGTCTGCAATGCGCCGCGGACCGCGCCGTTCGCCGCGACCCCGCCCGCGACGACCAGCGCGGTGGGCGTCACCGTCAGACCGTTCATCGCCCTGGTCGTGCGGTCGATCAGGCAATCGACCACCGCGGCCTGGAACGACGCGGCGATATCTTCCGGCGGATAGTCCCCGACGACCCGCGCGACCGCACTTTTGAGACCGGCGAAGGAGAAATGTGGTTCGGCCGAACCCTTGAGCGGGCGCGGCAGCGGCACGGCCTTTGGATTACCCAGCGCGGCGGCGCGCTCGACCGCGGGGCCACCAGGAAAGCCGAAGCCAAGAATCTTGGCAGTCTTGTCGAACGCCTCACCGGCCGCATCGTCGATCGTCGTCGCGAGTCGCCGATAGGCGCCGACCCCTTCGACCAGCAGCAACTGGCAATGCCCGCCGGACACCAGCAGCAGGAGATAGGGGAAGGCGAGATCGGGATCGGACAGCCGCGGCGACAGCGCATGGCCTTCCAGATGGTTGACCGCGATCAACGGCTTGCCCGCGGCGTGCGCGAGCGCCTTGCCGGTGACGAGCCCGACCATGACGCCACCGATCAGCCCCGGTCCGGCCGTCGCGGCGATCGCATCTACATCGGCCAGCTTGAGCCCCGCATCGGCCAGCGCCGCGACGATCAGCGGCTCGAGCGCCTCGACATGCGCGCGTGCCGCGATCTCCGGCACGACCCCGCCGAACGGCGCATGCGCCGCCTCCTGCCCGAGCAACCGGTGCGCCAGCACCTGTCGATCGGCGGTGACGAGCGCGGCGGCGGTTTCGTCGCAGGAGGATTCGATACCCAGAATGATCATCCCATATCCCTATCGCGCCGGACAAGGCTTGTCCTCACGCTTGTCGAACGCGCCGCGTTTCTGCATGCAGGCGTCATGACTAGTTTTCGGCTCGGCACGCGCGGCTCGCCCCTCGCCCTCGCGCAGGCAGGCATGGTGCGCGACGCCTTGTGCGCCGCGCATGGCTGGTCCCCGGATCGGATCGAGACCGTCGTGATCCGTACCACGGGCGACCGTGTGCAGGATCGCGCGCTCGCCGAGATCGGCGGCAAAGCGCTGTGGACGAAGGAACTCGATCGCGCGCTGCACGACGGCGAGATCGATTGCGCCGTGCATTCGATGAAGGATGTCGAGACGATCCGCCCGCAGACCCTGCAGATCGCCGCGATGCTGCCGCGCGCGGACGTGCGCGACCGGCTGATCGGCGCGGAAACGCTTGCCGATTTGCGCCAGGGCGCGGTCGTCGGCACCAGCTCGCCGCGGCGACGCGCGCAGATGCTGCGATCGCGCCCCGATCTCGACATCGTCCTGATCCGCGGCAACGTCGATACGCGGCTCGCGCGGGTCGCGGCCGGCGACATGGACGCGACGCTGCTTGCCGCCGCCGGGCTCGATCGTCTCGGGCGCACGGCGATCGGTCATGCCATCCCGACCGACATCATGCTGCCCGCACCCGCCCAGGGTGCGGTCGGGATCGAGACGCTGGTCGGCAAGCCGGCCCATGCGATCGTCGCGGCGATCGATCACGTGGATACCAGTCTGTGCGTCCGGACCGAACGCGCGCTGCTCGCGCGGCTGGGGGCGGATTGCCATTCGCCGGTGGCAGCCCTTGCCTCGCTGGCCGGCGAGACGCTGACGCTGCGCGGCGAACTGATCGCCGAGGACGGGTCGTGCGACGTCGCCGGCGCGATCGAAGGCGGGATCGACGAAGATCTTGGTACCGCGCTCGCGCTCGATCTGCTGACCCGCGCCCCCGCCAGCGTCCGGCGCCTGTTCGCGGCATGACCCGCATCGTCGTGCTGCGCCCCGAACCGGGCAATGCCGACACATGCGCCAAGCTTCGCGGACTGGGGCTCGAGCCCCTGGCGATGCCGGTGTTCACGATCGTTCCCGTCGCCTGGACGCCGCCCGACCTCGGCGGGTTCGATGCCGTTCTGCTGACCAGCGCGAACGCGATTCGCCATGGCGCCCTGCCCGACACGCTCAAGACGCTGCCGGTGATCGCGGTCGGCGACGCCACCGCCGCCGCCGCCCGACGCGCTGGCTTCAATGTCGCGGTGACCGGCACCGGCAACGTCGATGCCGCGATCGACGCGGCGCGGGCATCCGGGTTCGACCGCCTGTTCCACCCGGCGGGTCGCAATCGCAGGCCGACCGGCCCGGGCGTCGTCGCGTGCACCGTCTATGCGAGTGAAGCGCTGCGGATCGGCGATAGCGTGTTGCCGCCGCACGAAGACCTGCTCGTGCTGATCCATTCGCCCCGCGCCGCGCGTGCGTTCGCCGAGCATGTTGCACAGGCCGGCGTCGACCGGTCGCGCATCACGATCGCCGCGATCAGCCGCGCCGCGGCAGACGCGGCGGGCAGCGGCTGGGCCGCGCTGGTCGTGGCGGAGACTCCCACCGACGATGCGCTTGTCACGATCGCCGCAAAGCGCGCGATTGACCCTGACGCGCGTCGCGGGGATAAGCGCGTCATGAGCGACCACGTGCCGATCGAGCGTCCCCGGGCACGCGGCCCCCGCCTGGGTGTTATCATCATATTGATCGGACTGGCTTTTATCGCCGGATCGGTAGCGATGGGCTATGCGCTGAAAACAATGCCATGGTTTGGTCAGCGCACCGGTCTGACGGCCGCTGGATCGACCACGGCCGCGGCGGCATCGGGCAATCCCGATTTCACCCCCGCGCAACCGCTCAACGCCAATGGCGAACAGCCGCGGGTCGACACCGCAATGCTGGCAACGCGCGAGGCGACGCTGGCGGGCCAGCTCACCGCGCTCGAGGCCCGGACCGCGGCCGTGTCGAGCGACGCGATGGCAGCCGGGGGTCAGGCGACCCGCGCGGAAGGCCTGATGGTCGCGTTCGCTGCGCGTCGGGCGATCGATCGTGGGGTTGGACTGGGCTATATCGAGGAGCAGCTGCGACTGCGCTTCGGTCGCGCCCAGCCGCGCGCCACGGCCGCGGTGATCCAGGCCGCGCACCAGCCGGTCACGATCGAGGATCTGCGCCAGGGGCTCGATACGATCGCGCCGCAGATCACGAGCACCAACGGGACGACCAATGACAGCTGGTTGCAGACCGTGCGGCGTGAATTCAGCAACCTGATCGTGCTGCGCGAGGAGAGCATGGCCTCGCCCATGCCGGCAGACCGCCTAGCGCGCGCACGTCGTCTGCTCGAGGCCGGCCAGGTCGAGGCGGCCCGCGCCGAGGTCGAGCGCCTGCCCGGCGCGACGCAGGCGAGCAACTGGATGGACGCCGCGCGCCGCTACATCGTCGCGCGCAAGGCGCTGGATATACTGGAGAATACGGCGCTGATGGGTCAGGCGGGTCAGCCCCAGCCCAGCCCGATCGTGGTCACCACCCCGGTGCTGCCACCGGTCGCGACATCGACGCAGACCGAGGCGCCGGTCGCCGTACCCGCCCCCTGAGACACCCCGCTATCGCGACCGGCCGAAGCCTGTTGCGATAGGCGCTTTCGGGCGTCAGAAGGAGTTCCAGTCGTCCTCGTGGCGAACCATCGCCGGGATTGCGGCTGGCGGCAACGGCTTGACCGGCGACGTATAGCTTTCGGGCTGGCCATAATCCTGTTTCGCAGGCGCGACCGGCGGCTTGGCACCGCGGGAATCGCTGGTGCGGAACCGTCGGGCCTGGTCGGCCAGCGTACCCACCTCGGCGGCTAGGTTGCGCGCTGCCGCCGACGTTTCCTCCACCATCGCGGCATTTTGCTGCGTCGTCTGGTCCATCGTCCCGATCGTCGCGGAAATCTCGGTGATCGCGACCGACTGTGCCTGATTGTCCCGCACCATGGTGGCGAGCAGGGCGTGAACCTGCGCCACGTCGTCCGATATCGCCGCGAGCGCGCCATCGACCTTAGTCACGGCATCGACCGCGGTGACGATGTCGGTCTGCGTCACCGTCAACTGATCGCGCGCGCGCTTGGCCTCTTCCTCCGCACGCATCGCGAGCGCGGATACCAGATCGGCGACGACCGCGAATCCGCGACCCGCATCGCCGGCCCTTCCCGCCTCGACCGCGGCGTTCATCGCCAGGACGCGCGTCTGGAAGGCGATCTTGTCCAGCCCCTCGATCACGCTGTCGATACCCTTGGCGCTGTCCGATACGCGGCCCATCGCCTGTACCGCCAGATCCGCCACCGTACGACCGCCCCCGACCGTCGCGATCGCCTGATCGGCGCGTTCGACGGTCTGGCCGGCCGCGGTCACGGAAGCACGAAGCCGGCCATCCATCTGGGTCACGGACGCGGCGGTCTCCTCCAGAGAAGCGGCATTGCTCTCGGTCCGGCGGGCAAGATCCTCCGACGCCTGCGCGATCTCGTTGGATCCGGTGCGGATCGCGGTGGCGCTTTCGGACACCGCGCCGATCAGCGTGCGCAACTGGTTGAGCGCGTCGTTATAGCTATCCTCGAGCGGCGCGAAGCTGGCCGGGAGCCCCGTCAGCGTCGTCGACAGATCCCCGGCGGCGAGCGCGTTCAGTGCCTTGCCCATGGTCGTGATCGCCGCGTTGCGTTCGACCTGGGCTTCCTCGAAATACATCGACAGCGACAATTCCATGTCGAGCAGCGCCGCCTTGACGATCGCGATGCTGGCATCGGTCGCGCTCGGCGTGCGGAGCCCCTTCACCAGCCGCCGCCAGGGACTGTAGTGGCGGCCGATCCCCGCAAGCAGATTTTCGAGAACGAGCGCATAGGCGCCGACATACCATCGCGGCTCGAGCCCGATCCGCGCGTGAACGGTCCCGATCCGCCGTACGCTGTCATAGAAGCTCGCGTCGAACTGGCCTCGCGCGATGTTCATCCAGTGCTTGGCCTGTGCCGACTTGGCCGAAGTCATGTGGCCGGAATCGCGGAAGAAGGGCGAGGTTTCGGGCTGATTGCGGACCCGGTCGTAGAATTTGTCGAGCGCGCCGCCGATCAGGGATTCGATCAAGGGCCGGACGGCGGCGACGGTCGCCTGCTGATCGGCTCCCATTTCCATGAATGCGAGACGCGACGAAACTTGATCAACGGACACGGACGGCTCCGAATATAGCGGTAGATGACCAATTTATAGCAACGCGCCGCCGCTATCGGTCAGGTCCGCCTCAACAAATCGTCATCGTCGGGCATACATAGATCAAGCATCCCTTACGTATGGCGTGACGCCATCTGGGAGTTTAACGTGGAGGTTTGGAAACACCCGATCGGCGAAAGCCGCTGCCGTTCGAGGCAGCGACTGGAGCGGGCGAAGGGATTCGAACCCTCGACCCCAACCTTGGCAAGGTTGTGCTCTACCCCTGAGCTACGCCCGCTCTGGCGCCTGTGCCGCCGGTCAGTAACGACACGGTGGCGGGGTGAGGCGCGCTATTAGCCCGGGGTTTCGGATCCGGCAAGCGCCTTCTTTGCAAAATTTGCAGCGACCATCGCGAAGATTGTCCTTGGCGTCTCCCCCAATAGAACATTACAAGAACAATTGTGAACGACTCGACCGCCCTGATCGCCCGCCTCAAGCGGATTGCGACGACCGGCCTGCCATTGCAACGCGATGGCCGGGCGGTCGAGGCCTGGATGACCGAGGGCATGGCCAGGGCTCAGCTGCACGAGATCTTCGCGTCGGTCGATGATTCGGCAAGCGCCGCGGGTTTCGCGGTTGCCACGACTCTGGCCGCGCGAGCGGTGCCGTTATTGTGGCTGCGCACCGAGGCGAGCGAACGCCAAGGCGGGCGACTCCATGCGAACGGTCTGGTGGAAATGGGGCTCGACGTCTCGTCGCTGGTGCTCGCGCTGGTTGATGACGAGGCCAGCCTGTTGCGCACCGCCGCGGATGCCGCACGATGCCAGGGGCTGGGAACGCTGGTCATCGAATCCTGGGGTCGGGCGGCGAGCATCGACCTGACGGCGACGCGTCGGCTGATGTTGGCCGCCGAAACCTCGGGCGTGACCATCCTCAGCCTCAGGATCGATGCGGCCCCCGTGCCCAGCGCCGCCGCAACGCGTTGGCAGGTGACATCGTGCCGGTCGCAACCGCTGGACGCGGACGCACCGGGCAAGCCGGCCTTCGATATCGAATTGCTGCGTCGACGCGGAGGCCAGGCCGGCCTGCGCTGGCGCGTGGAGTGGAATCGTGACGCGTATGACTTCGAACAAGCCTTCCCCCAACCCGGCACCGAAACCGGCATCGATACCGCGCCGCTATCTGGCGCTGGTATTCCCATGGTTGCCGATCGAGCGGCTGCGGACGATGCGCCCCCATCTGTTCGTCGGACGGGCTGAGGCACCGATCGCGTTCGTCGAGACGGTTGCGGGCGGGGTACGGCTCAAGTCGCTCGACCGCGAAGCGCTTCGCGCGGGGCTCGAACCCGGGCTGACGCTTTCCGATGCGCGGGCGCGCGTGCCCGGACTCGAAACCTATCAGCATGATCCGCATGCCGATCACGAATGGCTCGAGCGGCTGGCGGACGGATGTCAGCGCTATACCCCGTCGGTCGCGCTCGACGCCCCGGACGGGCTGATCCTCGACATCGCTGGCTGTGTCCATGAATTCGAGGGCGAGCGCCGGCTTGCCGCCGATCTCGAGGAACGGCTGGCCCGCCGCGGCCTGCTGGTGCGACATGCCTTTGGCGACACGCCGGATACCGCGCGGGCGCTCGCGCGGTTCGCCGGGGCCCCTGCCCCCGACGAACGCCGCGCGGTGAAGCGTCTGCCGGTCGCAGCACTCGGCCTCGATGACGATGCGACGACCGCCTTGTCGCGCGCCGGGTTGAAGACGGTGGGCGACGTGATGGCACGCCCGCTCAGCGTGATCGCGGCGCGATTCGGCGAAGACGCCGCGATGATGATCCGCAGGCTCGATGGATCGGTGAAAGGGCCGATCGTGCCGCGGCAGACGATCGCACGGATCGGCGTCGAACGTCGCTTTGCCGAGCCGATCGCGCGGACCGACTATGCGCTCGAGATCCTGTCCGAGCTTGCGACCGAGGCCGGGATCCAGCTCGCCGAACGCCATGAGGGTGGCAGGCGGTGGGAGGCACGGCTGTTTCGTGCCGATGGGCTTGTCCAGCGGTTGCGGATAGAGACGGGTCAGCCGACCCGCGACGTCGCCGTGCTGATGCGACTGTTCCGCGAGCGGATCGAAAGCCTCGCCGATCCGCTCGACCCCGGCTTCGGCTATGATCTGATCCGCCTCGATATTGCACTCGCCGAACGGCTGGATGCGACGCAGCTGAAGCTGGAGGGCGGGCAGAAGGGAGACGGCCAGGACCGGGATGGCCAGAACCGGAACGTGGCGCAACTCGTCGACCAGCTCGGCACGCGGCTCGGTCGGGCACGGGTAAGGCGGTTCGCGGCGCGTGACAGCCATATTCCCGAACAGGCCGAACTGATGCTGCCGGCGGCGGACGCCGCCGCGGTCAGTGCGCGACCTGCGCCCTGGACCGCCCCCGAATCGGGCGAACCGCCGCTGCGCCCGATCTATCTGTTCGATCCCCCGCACCCGATCGAATCGATGATGGCCGAGGTTCCGGACGGTCCGCCGCACCGGTTCCGCTGGCGCCGCACCGTCCACGACGTCGCGCATAGCGAGGGGCCCGAACGGATCGCAGGCGAATGGTGGCGGCGTCAGGACATTCCGACACGCGATTACTACCGGGTCGAGGATCGCCGCGGCCGCCGCTTCTGGATCTTCCGGCACGGCCTGTATTCGGAGGTCGAGACCCCGCGCTGGTATCTCCACGGCGTCTTCGCATGACCGCGCCGTGACCGCCTTAGCCGATTCCGCCTTTGCCGAACTCGTCGCGGCGACCAATTTCTCGTTCCTCGACGGCGCGAGCGATGCCGGAACCATGGTCGGTCGCGCGGTCGAGCTGGGCCTTGGCGGCATCGGCATCGCCGACCGCAACACCGTCGCCGGCGTGGTCCGCGCGCACCAGGCGTTGAAGAAGGCCAAAGACGGACTGCTGGGGATGATGCTGCCGCCGATCGACTTCCGGCTGATCGTCGGGGCGCGGCTGGTGTTCGAGGACGGGACCCCCGACATCGTCGCCTATCCTTCGACCCGGCGTGGCTGGGGGCGACTGACCCGTTTGCTCACCGTCGGTAACCGTCGCGCCGAAAAAGGCGGCTGCATCTTAGGGCTCGGCGACCTGATCGCGCATCATGCCGACATGATGCTCGTGGTGATGCCCGAGAGCAGCTCGCGTGGCGCAACGCCCGTCTCGCCGCTGCCCGAGGGTGACACGCTGCCCGAACGCCGCGATCGCGACCTGTCGAGCGTCCTCCACGCGGTGAAGCGGCTGGGAGCGGACTGTGTCTGGCTCGGCGTGACGATGCCGCGCGGCGGACGCGATCGGCGGCGACTGGCACGGCTGGCGGGGCTTGCCGACGCGGCGGGCATACCGGTGCTCGCGACCACCGACGCGCTCTATGCCTATCCCGACGACCGCGATCTGCACGACATCGTCACCTGCATCCGCGAGGGCACCAGCATCCACAAGGCCGGTCGCCTGCTCGCCGCCAATGGCGAACGCCATCTGAAGGACACAGACGAGATGGCGCGGCTGTTCCGCGATCGTCCCGATGCGGTCGGGCAAAGCGCCCGCCTGATGGCGCGGATCGCGTTCTCGCTCGACGACCTGCGCTACGAATATCCGCATGAGCCTGTCCCGCCGGGATGGGAGGCGCAGGACTGGCTGGAGCATCTCGTCTGGCAGACCGCGCTCGAACGCTATGACGACCGCGTACCCGACAGGATGCTGGCGCTGCTCCATGAGGAGTTCACGCTGATCCGCGAGAAGAACTACGCCTATTACTTCCTGACCGTCTCCGACATCGTCCGGTTTGCGCGCAGCTGCGACCCGCCGATCCTGTGTCAGGGGCGCGGCTCGGCGGCCAATTCCGTGGTCTGCTATCTGCTCGGCGTCACCTCGGTCGATCCGATGAAATACGACCTGCTCTTCTCGCGCTTCGTCTCCAGCGAACGTGACGAGCCCCCCGATATCGACGTCGATTTCGAGCATGAACGGCGCGAGGAGGTGATGCAGTATATCTATCGTCGCTATGGTCGCGACCGCGCGGCGATCGCCGCGACGGTGATCCATTATCGCCCCAAGAGCACGGTGCGCGAGGTCGGCAAGGCGCTAGGCCTGACCGAAGACGTGACGCAAAAACTGACGAGCACCGTCTGGGGCAGTTTTTCGAGCCGGTTCGACGAACGCCGCTTCACTGAAACCGGGTTCGATCCCGACAATCCCGAGATCGCGCGGCTTCGCGAGATGGTCGACCGGCTGCTCGAATTTCCGCGGCATCTGTCGCAGCATGTCGGCGGGTTTGTGCTGACGCAGGGACGGCTCGACGAAATGGTGCCGATCCACAACGGTGCGATGGCGGACCGCACCTTCATCGAATGGGACAAGGACGATATCGACGCGCTGGGACTGATGAAGGTCGATATCCTCGCGCTCGGCATGCTGACCTGCATCCGCAAGAGCTTCGACCTGATGCGCGAGCATGGCCACGGCGATCACCTGCTCGACACGATTGCCGTCGCCGAGGACGACCGTGTCTATGACATGCTGTGCAGGGGCGACAGCATCGGCGTGTTCCAGGTCGAAAGCCGCGCGCAGATCAACATGTTGCCGCGGCTGCGTCCGCGCAAACTCTATGATCTGGTCGTACAGGTCGCGATCGTCCGCCCCGGACCGATCGAGGGCGACATGGTCCATCCCTATCTCCGCCGCCGCAGCGGCAAGGAGAAGGTCGACTTCCCCTCGCCCCACCCGCGTTTCGGCCCGCCCGACGAACTCCAGCAGCTACTGCGCTTCACTTATGGCGTTCCGCTTTTCCAGGAACAGGCGATGAAGCTTGCGATCGTCGCGGCAGGGTTCACGCCGGGCGAGGCGAACCAGTTGCGCAAGTCGATGGCGACGTTCCGCAAGGTCGGCGGCATGGATAACTTCCAGGCCAAGCTGATCGGCGGCATGGTCCGTCGTGGCTATGAGGCGGAGTTCGCCGAACGCTGTTTCAAACAGATCGAGGGGTTCGGATCCTACGGCTTTCCCGAAAGCCATGCGCTGTCCTTCGCGCGGCTGGTCTATGTCTCGTCGTGGATCAAATGCTTCCACCCCGCGGTGTTCACCTGCGCGTTGCTCAATTCGCAGCCCATGGGGTTCTACGCTCCGGCACAGCTGGTGCGCGACGCGGTCGAACACGGGGTGACCGTGCTGCCCGTCGATGTGAATGCGAGCCTGTGGGACAATGGCCTCGAAGCCGGCACCACGGTCGGACAGGAATCGTTGCGCCTCGGCTTTCGGCAGGTCGACGGGTTCCGCGCGGAATGGGCGCACAATCTCGTCGCGGCGCGCACGCTCGCGCGTTTTACCGGGATCGAGGACCTTGCCCGCCGCGCCGACCTGCCGCAGCGCGCGATGAACCTGCTCGCCGATGCGGATGCGTTCCGCTCGCTCGCCAAGGATCGCCGCGAGGCGCTGTGGGACGTCCGCCGCACCCCGCCCAAACAGCTCGCGCTGTTCGCCGCCGCCGACGTGCCCGAGCTGGGCGTCGAACCCGATGCACAGCTTCCCGCGATGCCGCTGTCCGAACAGGTCGCCGCCGATTACCAGACGACCGGCCTGTCGCTGAAGGCGCATCCAATGGCGTTCCTGCGCGATCGCTTCGCCGCCGAGGGGATCCTGTCGAGCGCGCAGGCCTGTGCCACCAGGGACGGCCGGCGCGCCAGGGTCGCGGGCATCGTCCTCGTCCGCCAGCGCCCGGGCAAGGGCAATGCGATCTTCGTGACGATCGAGGACGAGACCGGCGTCACCAACGGGCTGATCTGGGCACGCGATTTCGAGGCGAACCGCCGCGCGGTGATGGCCTCGCGGCTGATGGTTCTCGAAGGGGTGATCCAGCGCAGCGAGGAGGGTGTCACGCATCTGATCGCATCGCGCGTCCAGGATCGTAGCGCGATGCTCCGGTTCCTGTCCGAGGACCATGCGCTCGACGCGCCACTGTGCCGCGCGGACGAAGTGGTCCGCTCCGCCCCGACGCGCAGTCCGGATTCACGGTCATCTCTGTCGCAACCCTCGCGCGCGCAGCATCCCCGCGACGTGCGTATCCTGCCCAAGTCGCGCGACTTCCATTGAGAGTGTCGGTAAGATGGTGGCAATCACCGCGCCGCCGCCCCAGATAGCGCGGAGTTCAATACGGGAGTGTATGTTGGCCACGCTTGGAATGTCGCCTGCCGAGAAGGACGCCGTCGAGGCGTTCCGTCGCGATGTCGTCGAACCGTCGATGACGAAACTCGTGATCATCGACTTCTGGGCGGAATGGTGCGGGCCGTGCAAGGCGCTCGGGCCGACGCTCGAAAAGGTCGCCGCCGATTATGCGGACAAGGGCGTCGTGCTGGCGAAGGTCGATACCGACAAGAACCAGTTCATTGCCGCGCAATTCCAGATCAAGTCGATCCCGACCGTCTATGCGATGTACCAGGGACAGCTGGTCGCCGACATGACCAGCGCACGCACCGATTCACAGCTACGCGTGATCCTCGATCAGTTGCTCAAGCAGCTGCCGATCGAAGCGGAGGCCAATACCGACGCCCCCGACATCGAACCGCTGATCGCGATGGGTGAGGAGGTCCTTGCCGAGGGCGACGGGGAACGCGCGCTCGGTATCTTCCGCCAGATCGCCGACATGGCGCCCGAGCACCCCGCGGTCCATGCCGGCTTCGTCCGCGCGCTCGTCCTGACCGGGCAGCTCGACGAGGCGGCGGACTGGCTTGCGAATCTGGACCCCGCGATCGCCAAGGATCCGGCGATCCACCGCGCGCAGGCCGCGCTGGCGCTGGCCCAGTCCGCGCCGCCGGTCGCCGACCTGTCACCGCTGATCGCCGCGGTCGAGGCAGCACCAGACGACCTGGCCGCACGCTTCGCACTCGCCAACGGCCAGATGGCGGCGAACGACCGCGATGCCGCCGCGGACAGCTTCCTCGCCATCATCGCTGCGGATCGCGACTGGAACGAGAGCGCTGCGCGGACGCAGCTGCTGAAATTGTTCGAGGTGGTGGGCCTCGAGGATCCCTGGGTCTCTGGACAGCGGCGGCGCCTGTCTGCGATCCTGTTCGGATGACGACCCGGCTCTCCATCTTCCCCCTGCCCGGCGCGCTGCTGTTCCCGGGCATGCAGTTGCCGCTGCACCTGTTCGAGCCGCGCTATCGGGCGATGATCAGCGATGCGATGGCGCGCGATCGGCGGATCGGCATGATCCAGCCGCGCGGTGATGATGGAGAGCTCTACGCACTGGGCTGCGTCGGCAAGATCGCCGAAGTCGAGGCGCTGGAGGACGGGCGGTACAATGTCGTGCTGGAGGGCGTCGCAATGTTCCGCATCGTCCGCGAACTTGATGTCACCACGCCCTTCCGCCAGGTCGAGGCCGAATTGCTGCCGGTGATCGAGGACGACACGCTGTCGCTCGGCCGGCGCTCGTCGCTCGAACTCGAATCGCGTCGCTTTGCCGACGTGCAGGGCTATGCGGTCGACTGGGACGCGGTCGCGCGGCTCGACGATGAGAGCCTGGTCAACGGTATTGCGCAGATCGCCCCGTTCGATTCCGCTGCCAAGCAGGCGCTGCTCGAAGCCCCCGACATCGAAACGCGCGCCGAACTGATCATCCAGCTGATGCAGTTTTTCGGGCGACACGACGGCGACGAACAGGTGACGCTGCAATGAGCGGGCTCGATCCCTGGCTGCTCGAACGCCTCGTCTGTCCGGTGTCGCGCACGCCCCTGCGCTATGACGAGACCGCGCAGGAGCTGATCTCCGATGCCGCCGGGCTCGCCTATCCGGTGCGCGACGGCGTGCCGGTGATGCTGGTCGAAGAGGCGCGGCCAATCGATGGTGCTGCAACCGCCTGATGTCGAAACCCGACCGCCGCCTCGTCATTCTAGGGGTGGCCTGGAGCATCGGGCTCGCGGCATCGGGATGGTCGCCCTTCGACCGCGCTACCTGGTGGATGGAAGTGGCGCCCGTCCTGATCGCCTTTCCGATCCTGGTGGCGCTGCGTCACCGGTTCGCCTTCACCCCTCTGGCGCTGTCCCTGATCGCGTTTCATGGCTTCGTGCTGATGCTGGGTGGCGCCTATAGCTATGCCCGCGTCCCGGTCGGTTTCATGGTGCAGGATTGGCTGCAGCTCGCGCGCAATCCCTATGATCGGTTCGGTCACCTGATCCAGGGGTTCGTCCCCGCGATCGTGCTGCGCGAGCTGTTGATTCGGGGTCGGCATATCGCGTCGCCACGGCTGCTGACCATCACCGTCCTGGCCTATTGCCTCGCCATCAGCGCGCTGTACGAACTGATCGAATTCGGCGCGGCGGTTTCGCTCGGCGAGGGCGCGGACGCGTTTCTCGGTACGCAGGGCGACCCCTGGGATACGCAGTGGGACATGCTGATGTGCCTGCTCGGCGCCGCGCTCGCCGTCATGCTGCTGTCCCGCCCGCACGATCGCCAGATCGCGCGGACGGGCGATGGTCAGATCGTCAGACCCTGAAGCAGCTTGGGCAGGTCGCCGCTCTCGCCGCGCGCCTCTGCCATGAAGCGATCCTTGAGCGGCGGTAGCGCGTTGACCGCGCTGATGCCGAAGCGGCGCACCGCGCTCGCGGTCTTGCCGGGCATGCCGAACAGCCGGGTCAGCGTGTCGGTCGCGGCCGCGGTCATGAACGTGTCGAGCCCGCGCCAGCGCTGGTAGCGCGCGAGCAGCGCCGCGTCGCCGAGGTCGAGGCCGAGGCGTTTGCCCTCGATCAGCACCTCGGCGAGCGTCGCCACATCGCGAAAGCCGAGATTGAGCCCCTGTCCCGCGATCGGGTGGATACCGTGCGCTGCATCGCCGACCAGCGCGAGCCGCGTGTCGGTGATCCGAGCCGCGTGCTGAAAGCCGAGCGGATAGGAGGAGCGCGGCGTCAGCTTCGACAGCTCGCCGAGAAAGCCGCCCATGCGCTTGGTCGCTTCGGCGAGGAACGCGCGGTCACCCATCTTGAGCATGCCCGCGGCGTTCTTCGTGTCGACCGTCCACACGATCGCCGAGCGATGCCCCTCCGCATCGTCGGGCAGCGGCAGCAGCGCGAACGGGCCGCTGGCGTAGAAGATCTCGTAGGCGACATCCTCATGCGAGCGTTCGTGATGAAAGGCGGCGATGATCGCGGTGTGATCATAGGACCAGTGCGCCATCGTGATCCCGGCGGCCTCGCGCGTCGGCGACTTGCGCCCCTCGGCGACGACGACCAGCGGCGCGCGGACCACCGCGCCCGAATCGAGCGTCGCGGTCACCCCCGCAGCGCTGCGATCGAGATCGGTCGCGCGCGTCATCATCCGCAGGTCGACATGCGCCGCCGCGCTCGCGGCATCGAACAGCGTGTGACGGAGCAGCTTGTTCTCGTACATCGTGCCCAGCGCGCCGTCGTCCGCGGCGGGGACGAAATCGAGCTTGCCCGGTTCCAGCCCGTCGCTGACCCGGATCTGGCGGATCGCGCAGCCCTGCCCCGCCAGCGTCGCGCCGACGCCGATCGCATCGAGCATCCGGTGGCTCGCGCTCGCCACCGCCGAAGCCCGGCCATCGAAGCCCGGCGCCAGCGTGACCGCGGGGTCCGCCGGATCGATCACGATCGTCGAGATGCCGTGCACGTCGAGCGCCACGGCGAGCGTCGCACCGACCAGCCCGCCACCGAGGATGAGTACATCTGTGTCCATGGTGCCGCTCTATCCCGCCCGCCCGCCGCTGCCAACGCCGATCCGGGGTCGCTTTAACCCGTGTTGTCGCGTGCTCGCCTTGACGTCGGACCCGCCCGGCGCGATGAAAAGTCGGATTTTCGCACATTGAAGGATTTGAGGTCATGGCCAGCCGCGCGCAGCCAGCCTTATGGCGTGAGACGGTAAAGGCGGGGGCGGTGCGCAGCGGCGCGCTGATCGCCGCGATCGCGCTGTTCGTCGCGACGTTGCTGATGGCGCTGGCGTTGGCCAGCTATCATGCCAGCGATCCGGCGCTGAACACCGCGTCGGGCGGCTATCCCGCCAACCTGATCGGGCCGCCGGGCGCGTGGTTCGCCGATATCGCGCTGTCGCTGTTCGGGCCCGCCGTCGCGCTGCTGCTGCCGGTCGGGCCGATCCTCGCGATGCGGCTGTGGCGCGACCTGCCGGTCGGACGCTGGGCACGGATGCTGCGCGGCGCGGCGCTCGGCGTCGCGCTGATGGCCAGCGCGCTCGCCTTCGTATCCGACGCTTCGGTGCTCGCACTTCCTGCAGGCTGGGGTGGCATCATCGGCCTGTCGGTCGCCAATGCGGTGCATTGGGGTCTTGGATTCCTGGGCCAGCCGGTCGCCGAACTCTGGTCGGCGCGCGCCGTCGGGCTGGTCGCCGCGATCGCGGGGGCGATCGTCTGGGGCAAGAGCATCGAGATCGATTTGGGCGAGCGCAAGTGGCGCTTCCGGCGCAACCGGATCCCCGCGCTCGGCTATGATGACGGGGCCGACGGCTATGTCGGTGGGCCTGAGGACGAGGACGAGCCGCTGACGCTGACGCGCAAGCCCGTCGAGCCGCGCGCGATCGCCGAACCCGATCCACGCCCCGCGCCCGTCATCGCCGACCGCCAGAACGCGCCGTCGCAGGCGAAACCCAAGGAACGCCAGCTCGACCTGCGCGACAACTACACGCTGCCGAGCGTCGACCTGCTGACGCCGTCGCCGCCGAGCCAGGGCAATGTCGTCGACAAGGCCGGGCTCGAACGCAACGCGCGGCTGCTGGAGAACGTGCTCGACGATTTCCACGTCAAGGGATCGATCATCGAGGTGCGGCCGGGCCCGGTCGTGACGATGTACGAGCTCGAGCCCGCGCCCGGCATCAAGGCGAGCCGCGTGATCGCGCTGGCCGACGACATCGCGCGCAACATGTCGGCGATCTCCGCACGCGTCGCAGTGATCCCGGGACGCAATGTGATCGGCATCGAACTGCCCAATGCGCGGCGCGAGGCGGTGTCCCTCCACGAGCTCGTCGGCAGCCAGACGTTCGAGGATCAGGCCGCGCAGCTGCCGATCATTCTGGGCAAGAACATCGCGGGCGATTCGGTGATCGCCGACCTCGCGCCGATGCCGCATCTGCTGGTCGCGGGTACGACGGGGTCGGGCAAGTCGGTCGGGCTCAACAGCATGATCCTGTCGCTGCTGTACAAGCTGACGCCGAACCAGTGCCGGATGATCATGATCGATCCGAAGATGCTCGAACTGAGCATGTATGACGACATCCCGCATCTGCTGTCGCCGGTCGTGACCGATCCCGCCAAGGCGGTGCGCGCGCTGAAATGGGCGGTCGAGACGATGGAGGATCGCTATCGCCAGATGTCCTCCGTCGGCGTGCGCAGCCTCGCCGGCTTCAACGACAAGGTGCGTGGTGCCAAGGCCAAGGGGCAACCGCTGGGTCGGAAGGTGCAGACCGGCTATCACCCCGACACCGGCGCGCCGATGTACGAGGAGGAGAAGCTCGAATATGACGTGTTGCCGCAGATCGTGGTGATCGTCGACGAGCTGGCCGACCTGATGATGACCGCGGGCAAGGAGGTCGAATTCCTCATCCAGCGATTGGCGCAGAAGGCCCGCGCGGCGGGCATCCACCTGATCATGGCGACTCAGCGGCCGTCGGTCGACGTGATCACCGGCGTCATCAAGGCCAATCTGCCGACGCGCATCAGCTTCCACGTCACGTCGAAGATCGATTCGCGCACCATCCTCGGCGAACAGGGTGCCGAACAGCTGCTCGGCAAGGGCGACATGCTCTACATGCCCGGCGGCAAGGGCATCGTCCGCGTCCACGGCCCGTTCGTCAGCGATGACGAGGTCCGGCTGGTGGCGGATCACTGGCGCTCGCAGGGCCTGCCGGATTACATCTCGTCGGTGACCGAGGAGCCCGAGGATGGCTTCACGCTCGAAGGCTCGCCGACCGGCGAGGATTCGGCGGAGGACCAGCAATATCGCAATGCCATCCAGCTGGTCTGCGAATCGCAAAAGGCGTCGACCTCGTGGCTGCAGCGGCAGTTGCGGATCGGCTACAACTCGGCCGCGCGACTGATCGAGCGGATGGAAAAGGACGGCATCGTCGGCAGGCCCGATCATGTCGGACGCCGCGAGGTCCTGCGCGATACAGAAGGGCATGCGATCTAAAGGGGTGTTGTGGGGGGCATATCCAAGGCCCCCCTTGCCCGTCATCCCAGCGACGGCTGGGATCCAGAGCCACAAGACCCGGCCTATGCGGCTCTGGATCCTGGGTCGAGCCCAGGATGACGGAGGCTCTGGCGGTGATGGCCCAATCCTCACGCATCTCAGTTCACAACCCGTTCAAGCCGGGCCCGGCATTGCCCGGCGTCCAAGGAGATTTCGATGTTCAACACCCGCCCCGCGGTGATCGCGACGATCGCCGCCCTCTCGGTCGCCGCCGTGCCGTCACCGATCGCCGCACAGGCGACCGGTGATCTCGCTGCCGTCCAGAAGCACCTGCAATCGGTCACGACGATGACCGCGGACTTTTCGCAGGCGGATCGCAACGGCAAGGTGCTGACCGGCGTGCTGACGCTCAAGAAGCCGGGCAAGCTGCGGTTCCAGTATGAGAAGGGCGTGCCGATCCTGATCGTGGCCGAGGGCGGCGCGCTGACCTTCATCGACTATTCGGTGAAGCAGGTGCAGCGCTGGCCGATCAAGAATTCGCCGCTCGGCGTGCTGCTCGACCCCAGTCGCGACATCACGCGCTATGCCAAGCTGGTGCCCGGCTATGACAACCGCGTCGTCTCGGTCGAGGCGAACGACCCCAAGCATCCTGAATATGGCCGCATCACCTTGGTCTTCGCACGCGATGCCGCCGCCCCCGGCGGGCTGATGCTGCAGGGCTGGGTCGCGCTCGACAGCCAGAACAACCGGACCACCATCCGCCTGTCCAAGCAGAAGTTCGGCGGACCGGTCAGCGACAACACCTTCCGGTGGAACGATCCGCGCCGGACCCGGTAAGTCTGGTCACCTCCTGAAAATGAACGGCATTGTCGTTTCATTCATCCCGGCGACAGGTTCCTGGCGCTAGGGGCTGAGTCGCGGATGTGGGGCATTCGGGATTTTTCCCCCTGTTGCCCGGATGGTGTCCCCATTGTCTGCCTGCGTGACGAACGCTGAGTCGGCCCTCGCTCCACGCCCCCGGAGCGGGGGTCTTTTCGTTGATCGGCACGCCGCCGCGCGATCCTTGTCGCCACCCCCACGCGGCGCTACATCGCACGCGTGAAAATCGTCTCCTGGAACATCAACTCGGTCCGCTTCCGGATCGCCATCGTCGAGCAGTTTCTGAAGGAAGCCGCGCCCGACATCCTGTGCCTCCAGGAAACCAAGGTCGTCGACGACGACTTCCCCTTCGAGACGTTCCGCGCGCTCGGCTATGAGCATATCGTGCTCCACGGCCAGCGCATGCATCACGGCGTCGCGATCCTGAGCAAGGTGCCGATCGTCGCCGACGACCGGTTCGACTGGCAGGCGAACAGCGAAGCCCGCCACGTCGGCGTACGCCTGGAAAACGGCGTGCGGCTGGAGAATGTCTATATTCCTGCGGGCGGCGACGTCCCCGACCGCGACGCCAATCCGAAATTCGGCCAGAAGCTCGATTTTCTGGAGCGGATGACGCGCTGGTCGGAAACGCTCAGCGGCCCGACGATCCTGGTCGGCGATTTCAACATCGCCCCGCTCGAGGCGGACGTCTGGAGCCACAAGCAGCTGCTCGACGTCGTCAGCCATACGCCGGTCGAGGTCGAGGCGCTGGCCCGGCTCCAGGCGGCGGGAAACTGGGTCGATCTCGGCCGCCGCTTCCATCCCGCCCCCGCGCGGCTGTTCACCTGGTGGAGCTACCGCGCGAAGGACTGGGCGACGTCCGACCGTGGGCGGCGGCTCGATCACATGTGGGCGACGGGCGCGGCCGCGGACGCCGCCGTCGCGCATCACGTCTTCGAGCCGTGCCGCAGCTGGCTCAAGCCCTCCGACCATATCCCGATCCTGACCGAGTTCGCCTTTTGAGCGATCGCCCCAATCCGCGCGCCGCGGCCCGCGCGGTCGATGCCCTGCGCCGCGGCTGGCCGATCGCAATCGACGGACTGACGTTGCTCGCGGTCGAGACGGCGGACGCGGACCGGCTCGCGACATTCGATCCGCCGGCGACCGGCGGGGTGCTGATCTCGTCGGGACGGGCGGTGACGCTGAAGCTCGCCAACCAGCTCGAGGCGGCCGACCCGACCGCCCCCGTCCTGGTCGATCGCGCGCCCTGGATCGACTTTCCTGCCGCGACCGCGCTTGCCGATCCGCAGTTCGACCTCGCGACGCCGCTCAAGGGTCCGTTCCGCACCCTGCCCGTCCCGCACCCCGACGCCGCGGCAGCGGCGTTGCGGCTCGCACGAATCGCCGGGCTGTTGCCCGCCTTCTTCCTGGGCAGTGGCGTGCCCGAGGCGACCGCGGCCGCCGCCGATGTCGATGCGCATGAGGATGCGACCCGGCTGGTCATCGCGACCCGCGCACGCTTGCCGGTCGAGGGTGCGGAGGATGCCGAGATCGTCGCCTTCCGCTCGCCGGAAAGCGCCGACGAACACATCGCCCTCCTGATCGGGCAGCCGAACGGCGATGCCCCGCTCGTCCGGCTGCACAGCGAGTGCCTGACCGGTGACGTGCTCGGCAGCCTCAAATGCGACTGCGGGCCGCAGCTCCACGCCGCGATTCACGCGATCCAGCACAGCGGCTGGGGCATATTGCTCTATCTGCGTCAGGAGGGGCGCGGCATCGGCCTGGTCAACAAGCTGCGCGCCTATGCGCTGCAGGATCAGGGGTTCGACACGGTCGACGCCAATACCCGGCTGGGCTTCGCGATCGATGCACGCGATTTCGGCGTTGCCGCGCGGATGCTGAGCCTGCTCGGCCAGAACCGGGTCCGGTTGCTCACCAACAATCCGGCCAAGGTCGCCGGGCTGGAGGCGACCGGTGTGACGGTCGCGGAGCGCGTCCCCCATGCGCTGCCCGCCAATCCGCACAATGCCCGCTATCTCGCGACCAAGCGCGACCGCACCGGACATCAGCTTTGATCGATATCCCTCCCTCGCGGCGGCTGATCGTCGTGTTCGGCGCCGCGGTGCGTGCGGACGGCAGCCCGAGCCCGACGCTCGAGCGACGGATCGCGTTCGCGGCAGCGGCGGCGGCACGCTATACCGAGGCGGACCTGTTCTGTTCGGGCGCGATCGGCCGTCATGGTCCGTCGGAGGCGTCGGTGATGGCCGACCGGCTGGCGGAAACGGTCGATCGGTCGCGGATCCATCTCGACGAAGCCAGTCTCGATACGCTGCAGAGCGTGATCGCAGCGACCCGGTTCGCCCGCGCGGGGCATTATGCCCAGTGCATGATCTGCACCGACGGCTATCACCAGCCCCGCATCCGCATGTTGTTTGCGATGCTGGGCATGCCCGCCAGCGCGATTCACGTCCCGCATGGCGGCAGTCGCCGCTACCAGATCAAGATGCGCGCACGCGAGGCTGCGGCGATCCCCTATGACCTGGTCGCGGGCGTCGGCGCGATCCTGCGCAGGCGGCGGGCCTAGGCCCCCTCTCGCAGGACGCGTGCCACCGCGTCGAAATCGTCGGCCAGCGCATCGACGCCGATCGCGTTCAGCCGCGCGCCGTGGTCCGGCCCGCAATGCGACCCAGCCGACAGTCCGATGACATAGCCGCCCGAGGCCACCGCGCCGGTCGCGCCGACCGGCGAATCCTCGAGGATCGCGGTCCGGCCGATGTCGACGCCGAGCCGTTCGGCACCGTAGAGATAGAGATCAGGCGCAGGCTTGCCGTTCGTGACATGCTCGCGGCCGCTGTAGAGATGATCGCCGAACGCGTCGCGCAGGCCGATATGGTCGAGGTGCCGCGCGATCCAGCGGGTCGGGCTCGACGAGACGATCGCCTTGGGCAGATCGGCCGGCAAGGCGCGGACGAAGGCGACCGCACCTGCGATCGCTTCGATACCCGCGGCCATCATGCGGTCATCCTCCGCCTTGCGCGCCGCGTAGAACGCCTCGGGCAGCGGCCGATCGATCCAGCGCTCGATCGCGTCGACGAATTGCGGCCCGGCAAGCCCCATGAAGTTCGCCATCGACTCCTCGGCGGTGATCGGATGCCCCGCCGCGGTCAGCCATTCGGCGATATGACGGTTGCCGAGCGCCTCGCTGTCGATCAGCACGCCATCGAAATCGAACAGCAGCGCGTCGAACCGGACGGCGCCGGTCATGCGCGATGCCCCCGCGCGCCGAACAGCGCGCTGCCGATCCGGACGTGCGTCGCGCCGATCGTCACCGCGGTCTCGAAATCATCGGACATCCCCATGCTCAGCCCCGACAGCCCGCAATCGCGCGCAAGCTTTGCCAGCAGCGCGAAATAGGGCGCAGGCTCGACATCGGCTGGGGGCAGGCACATCAGCCCCGCGACCGGGAGGTCTGCCGCGCGGGCCGCGTCGAGCAGCGCCGGCAGGTCGGCGATTCCACATCCGCCCTTTTGCGGCTCATCACCGATATTCACCTGGAGATAGCAGTCGGGCCGCCGTCCGCTCTCGCGCATCGCCTTGCCGAGCGCCGTGACCAGCGACGGGCGATCGACGACATGAATGCAGTCGAACAGCGCGACGGCATCCGCTGCCTTGTTCGACTGCAACTGCCCGATCAGGTGCAGGACGACGTCGGGGTACCGCGCCTTGAGCGCTGGCCATTTGTCCGCCGCTTCCTGGACGCGGTTCTCGCCGAATACCCGCTGGCCCTGTTCGAGCAGGGGTTCGATCGCCGTCGCCGGATGAGTCTTCGACACCGCGATCAAGGCGACGCCCTCGGGCTTGCGACCGGCAATCTCGGCAGCCTTGGCGATCCGCGCGCGGATCTCGGCCAGGCGCTGCGTGCGGTCGGTTTCGTCGGTCATGCCGTTCGTGTCTGTCATGCGGGGCGCTATAGGCAGCAAGATGCCGCACCGAAACCCCGTCCCGCGCCTCTGGCTGATGACCGACGAGCGGATGAGCGATGCGCTATGGCATGCGCTGCAGCGTATTCCGCCCGGATCGGGGGTCGTGGTCCGCCATTACCAGACGCCCCCGGCGCAGCGTCGGGCGCTGGCGCTACGCATCCGCCGCATTGCGCGGGCGCGACGGCTGGTGGTGGTCGCGCGGCCCGGATTTGCCGGGTTCGATGGCGTGCATGGCGCCGGCCGCTGTGGGAGCCTGCGGACCTGGCCCGCGCATGATCGGCGCGAGGCGATGCTCGGCGCGCGGGCCGGTGCCGACGCGTTGTTCGTGTCGCCGATCTATCCGACGCGGTCGCATCCGGGAGCGCCAGCAATCGGTCCCGCAGCCGCGCTACGGGTAGCGCGCGGGCTCGGCCTGCCGATCATCGCGCTGGGCGGCATGACGGCAGCACGGTCGCGGCGACTCAGGATGCTGGGCTTTCACGGCTGGGCAGCGATCGATGCTTGGACGTGATGGGGGCGGTTCACGGCTTATCGCCGGTCACGCTGCGCCCGGATCAGAAGCGGAAGGCGGTCCCAAGATAGACGGCTTGGCTGTCACGACGATCGTCTTCGAGCCGAACAAACCGCTCACGGTCCGACCGATAGCGGACGCCCGCGGTCACATCGATGTTCCGCGTCAGCGAATAGGATCCGCCGAGATCGACCGAATAGCTCGGCGCATCCTCGACGAGACGCGGCGTATTGGCGAGCGGACGATCCGCTGCAGCCTTGACGCTGCCCGTGAACCGCTTGCCCGCATAGCTGACCGCCACATCGGCAGAGCTGCGACTGCCCGGCATCCCGGCCAGATCGACGCGTGCCAGATCGCCCGACACTGCGAACCGCTTCCAGCCGACCGACATGCCCAGATTATACGCGATCGGCGCCAATCCGACGGTCGGCGCGGTGCTGGTCGCGAGACGCGTGGTATCGATACCACGGTTGGTCTGCGCGCGGACAGCGACGGTGACGGCACGATTGTCGCGACGCGTCTCAGCCGGGGTGAAGCGGAAGCTGCCGGCATCGAACCCGCCGCGTGCGAACAGCGCCGCAAGCCGGGGATCCGCCGCCGATGGAGTGAAGCCGCCCGTGCCCCGCACCGACAGCGTCGGGCGCTTGGCGATGCGGACCTGCTGTTCGGAAGCGCCGAACGCGGGCGCGACGAAGACCGCAGCGGCAGCAGCCACTCCGGCGAACATCCCGACCATCACGCGCTTGGCGACCAAAACAACAACTCCCTGCGAATCTTTTATAGACGAATCTTGTTACGATTCCTTCGCTGAACGGCAGCTAACACAGATCGATCCCCGTCAGCTATCCGCACCTAATGATTATCCAAAGGTGTTGCATCAGACACACAGAACAGGTCGAACGCCGTGGTTGCCGGACGAATTGCCGACGCCCACCCCATCCTTGCGGGTAGCAGGCCCGCCCTGTAGAGGCTGACGACGATCTATTGCCAGGATGATGCCGATGTTCCGCCCGCGTACCGCCCTCGTGGTTCTCGCCGCTCTGCCGCTGGTTGCGTGCGGCGGCGGCAGCGCCCGTCCCAAGGCCGATCTGGCCGCGTCGAAGATCACCACGATCGGCGTCAACAGCTATCTCTGGCGCGCGACGCTCGACACGCTGAGCTTCATGCCGCTGCTCCAGACCGACTCCAATGGCGGCGTCATCGTCACCGACTGGTACGTTAACCCGCAGACCCCGGCCGAGCGGATGAAGGTAACGGTATCGATCCTCGACCAGGACCTGCGCGCCGATGCCGTCCGCGTCGCGGCACTGCGCGAGATCAACCGCAACGGCCAGTGGGTGTCCGCACCCGTCCAGGCGGCGACCACGCAGAAGCTCGAGGACATCATCCTGACCAAGGCCCGCGACCTGCGTCGCGCCTCGATCGCGGGCTGAGGACGACATCATGGCGTCGCGTTTCAATGCGTTGAAGGCGGACGCGGCGTGGCAGAAGGTCTGGGACGAACGCAACACGTTCGCCGCCGACGATTCTTCGACCAAGCCGCGCTCGTACGTGCTCGAGATGTTTCCCTATCCGTCGGGGCGCATCCACATGGGGCATGTCCGGAACTACACGATGGGGGACGTGCTCGCGCGCTTCCGTCGGATGAAGGGCATGGAAGTGCTCCATCCGATGGGCTGGGACGCGTTCGGCATGCCCGCCGAGAACGCGGCGATGGAAAAGGGCGTGCATCCGGGCAACTGGACGCGCGCCAATATCGCGACGATGAAGGCGCAGCTGAAGCGCCTGGGCTTCGCGCTCGACTGGACGCGCGAACTGGCGACGTGCGAGCCTGACTATTACGGCCATGAGCAGGCGCTGTTCCTCGACCTGTTCGCGGCAGGCTTGGTCTACCGCAAGGAATCGGCGGTCAACTGGGATCCGGTCGACATGACCGTGCTCGCCAACGAGCAGGTGATCGACGGGCGCGGCTGGCGCTCGGGCGCGCTGGTCGAGCGGCGCAAGCTGTCGCAGTGGTTCCTGAAGATTACCGACTTCGCCGACGAGCTGGTCGACGGCCTCGGCGCGCTCGAGCATTGGCCCGACAAGGTCAAGCTTATGCAGGAGAACTGGATCGGCCGCAGCCAGGGCCTGCAGTTCAAGTTCGCGCTGGCGGGCAATGCGACCGGCATCGACTCGGTCGAGGTGTTCACGACTCGTCCCGACACGATGTTCGGGTCGAGCTTCGTCGCAGTCGCCGCGGATCATCCGATCGCGCGCGCGATCGCCGAGACGAACCCCGATGCGGCTGCGTTCATCGAACTGTGCAAGCGTGGCGGCACCACCGCGGCCGAACTCGACACGCAGGAGAAGCTGGGCTTCGACACCGGGATCCGCGCGACGCATCCGCTCGACAAGACGTGGGAACTCCCCGTCTACATCGCGAACTTCGTGCTGATGGAATATGGCACCGGCGCTGTGTTCGGCGTGCCCGCGCACGACCAGCGCGATCTGGATTTCGCGCGCAAATACGATCTGCCCGTCAAGCGCGTCGTCTCCGAAGGCGATGATGAGGCCCCCGTGTTCGTCGGCGACACCGCCTGGACGGGTGCGGGCAATCTCGTGAACTCGCACTTCCTCGACGGGATGGACATCGAGGACGCCAAGCGGACCGTGATCGAGCGCGCCGAGGGCGAAGGCTGGGGCAAGGGCACGACCGTGTTCCGCCTGCGCGACTGGGGCGTCAGCCGCCAGCGTTACTGGGGCACGCCGATCCCGATCATCCACTGCGACGCGTGCGGCGCGGTGCCGGTGCCCAAGGACCAGTTGCCGATCGTGCTGCCCGAGGACGTCAGCTTCGACATCCCCGGCAACCCACTCGATCGCCATCCAACCTGGAAGCATGTCCCCTGCCCTAGCTGTGGCGGGAATGCGCGACGCGAAACCGATACGCTCGACACGTTTGTCGATTCATCGTGGTATTTCATCCGCTTCGCCAGCCAGCCGGACGCCAAGCCGTTCGACCGGACGGGCGCGGAGAAGTGGCTGCCGGTCAACCAGTATATTGGCGGCGTCGAGCATGCGATCCTGCATCTGCTCTACGCCCGCTTCTGGACGCGCGCGCTGAAGCATATCGGCATGCTCGACATCGCCGAGCCGTTCGCCGGGCTGTTCACGCAGGGCATGGTTACGCACGAGACGTACAAGTCCGCGGACGGCCGCTGGCTCGGCCCCGACGACGTGCGCGACGGCATCGAGATCGCGACGGGTGACGCGATCACCGTCGGTCGCGTCGAGAAGATGTCGAAGTCGAAGAAGAACACCGTCGATCCCGAGCCGATCGTCGACCAGTATGGCGCCGACGCGGTGCGCTGGTTCGTGCTCTCCGACTCGCCGCCCGAGCGCGACCTTCCCTGGAGTGAATCGGGTATCGAAGGCGCGTGGCGGTTCGTCCAGCGTCTCTGGCGCCTGATCGAAGCCGACGGTGCCGCCAAGGCCGAGGGCGACGACATCGCCCTGCGCAAGCTGTGCCATCGCACCACGGTGGGTATCGAGAGCGATATCAATGGCTTGCAGTTCAACAAGGCGGTCGCGCGGCTCTACAGCCTGTGCAGCGCAATCGAGAAGGCATCGCCGTCCGCCGACCGCGAACAGGCCATCCGCACCTTGCTGCTGCTCGTAAGCCCGATGGTCCCGCACGTCGCCGAGGAAGCCTGGGCGACCGCCGGTAACGACGGCCTGATCGCCGACGCTGTGTGGCCTGCGGTCGATCCGGCGCTGCTGGTCGATGACGAGGTGACCATCGCGGTGCAGGTCAATGGCAAGCTGCGTGATACGCTCGTCTTCCCCAAGGGCGCGCCGAAGGATGAAGTCGAGGCGGCCGCGCTGGCCTCCGACAAGATCGTCCGCCTGCTCGAGGGCAAGCCGCCCCGGAAAGTGATCGTCGTGCCCGACCGCCTCGTGAACATCGTCGCATGACGCGGTACGCGCTTCTTGCCGGAGCCCTGCTGCTCTCGACCAGCCTGGCGGGTTGCGGGCTACATCCTCTCTATTCGGGCGGCAGCAGCGGCGCGGTTGCCGGCACGCTCGGCCAGGTCGAGATCACGCCGATCGAGGGCAAGTCCGGGTGGCTGATGGCAACCGCACTACGCGACCGGTTGCCGTCGAACGGCGCGGCGCCGCTGTATCGGATCGACATCCGGCTTGAGGACCAGATCAACGGCCTCGGCGTGCGGCGCGACGACAGCGTCTCGCGCGAACGCCGAATCCTGCGCGCGCGCTATCAGCTCGTCCGGATCGGTGACGGTACCGTCCTGCTCGACGCGACGGCGGGATCCGACGCCGGCATCGATGTCGTCCGGTCCGAATATGCGACGATCGCAGCCGAGAATACCGCGCTGGAACGTCTGTCGGGAATCGTCGCGGATCAGATCGTCGCGCGGATCGCGCTCTATGCGCAGCGGACCCCGCCGGCCCCCACGCCGGCCCCGTGAAGGCCAGCGCCAACCAGATCCGCGCCGCATTGGCCAGGCCCGGCCCCGATATCCGTCTCTATCTCCTCCACGGCCCCGACGAGGCCGGCGCCAGCGACCTCGCCCGCACGCTCGCCAAGGCGATGGGCCTCGATGCGGAGCGCGTCGATCTGGATGGCGCACAGCTCAAATCGGATCCTTCGCGGCTCGCCGACGAGGCGGCCGCCCTGTCGCTCTTCGCCACCGCGCGTCACGTCCGCGTCGCGTCGGCGGGCGAGGAGAGCCTCGAGGCATTCACCACACTGTTGAACGCCGATCGTGCGGGCAACCCGGTCGTCGCGATCGCACCCAGCGTCAAGACGAGTGCGAAGATCGTCAAGCTCGCGCTCGAATCGCCGCGTGCGATGGCGTTCGCCTGCTACGCACCCACGGCCGCCGATGCGGAGCGGCTCGCCAGCACGATGGCGGGCGAACAGGGTCTGCGCCCTGCCCCCGGCGTCGCGCGCCGCCTGGTCGAGACCACCGGTGGCGATCGGGCGGTCATCGCGCGCGAGATCGACAAGCTTGCTCTGTATCTCGACGCGAGCCCCGAACGACCGCACGATCTCGACCACGCCGCGCTCGATGCAATCGGCGCGGACCTCGGCGAGGCGGAGATGGGCCAGGCTATCGACGCGGCGATCGAGGGGCGTGTCGCCGATCTCGGGACCGAACTCGCGCGGCTGGAAGAAGCCGGTACCTCGCCGATCCCGTGGCTGCGGCAGCTCGTCCGCAGGCTGATCGCGCTTGCCGAGATGCGCGGCGAGATCGATCGCGGCGAAGCGGTCGATACGGTGATGAAGCGCCACCGCGTCTTCTTCCGCGACGAGTCACAGACCGCCAAGTCGCTCCGCCGCTGGTCGCCAGTGATGCTCGCTACGGCCATCGCCCGAGTCCGCACCGCCGAACGCGCGATCATGGCCCCGGGCAATCCCGGCGGGGTCGTCGCGGATGCCGCCATCGTCGCCCTTGCCCAGGCGATCGCGCGCAGAAACTGAAGCGGGTAAATGCCTTCCCCGTCAGGCGGACTTACCGGAGGAGAGGACGCTAACCGCTCCGCCCCGAACGTTCAGATCGCCCCGCCCGTCAGCCGCTGGCACACCATGTCGAGCTGATCGAGCGTCGAATAACTCAGCGTCAGCGTGCCGCCGGTCTCACTATGCGCAACGCGCACTTGAAGCCCCAGCAGATCGGCCAGCTGCCGCTCCAGAGCCGCGATATCCGCGTCGGGGATCCGTGCCTCGTTCACCGTAGTCGCCGCAGCTCCGCCCGACCGAGTCCGGCCCGGCTTGGCATCACGCGCCAGCTTTTCGGTCTCGCGCACCGATAGGCCGCGGGCGATCACCTGGTCCGCCAGTGTCTCGACATCGGGCGAACCAAGCAGCGCGCGCGCATGCCCCATCGACAGCGATCCTTCGACCACCTGCGACTGAACCTGTGCAGGCAGTTCGAGCAGCCGCAACAAATTGGCGACATGGCTGCGCGACTTATGGACGATCTTGGCCAGCACCTCCTGTGTATGGCCATATTCGCCCGCCAGCCGCTGATAGGCCTGTGCCTCCTCGATCGCGTTGAGATCCTCGCGCTGGATGTTCTCGATCAGCGCAATTTCGAGCGTCTCGGCGTCGTCGAAGTCGCGGACGACCACCGGGACCTCGTGCAGTCGCGCCCGTTGCGCCGCGCGCCAACGTCGCTCGCCCGCGACGATCTGATAATCATGGCCGTGCGGCCGGACGATGATCGGCTGGATCAATCCGCGCGCCGCGATCGAGGCGGCAAGCTCGCTGAGCATAGCCTCGTCGAAATGCCGACGGGGCTGGTCCGGATGCGGCGACAGCGAACTGACCGGCAGCATGCGGACGCCGCTATTGGTCGGCGCATCACCGCTGGCGTTGACAGGCGCCTCGCGGGCCATCTCGCCCAGCAGCGCGTTCAGCCCGCGGCCAAGCCCCGGCCGGCCGCGCTTGGTACCTTCACTCATGCCAATACCCTCACGCGGCTGCTCGTGCAGATACCGGAAGCCGGCCGATCATCTCGCGGGCAAGCGCGATATACGCCTGCGATCCGCTGCAGCGATGGTCGTAGATCAGCGCCGGAAGTCCGTGACTGGGTGCTTCCGACAGCCGTACGTTACGCGGGATGACCGTTTCGAACACGACCTTGCCCAGCACCGCGCGGACATCCGCTGAGACCTGATCGGTCAGCCGGTTGCGGCGATCATACATCGTCAGCGCAACGCCGAGGATCGACAGGCCGGGGTTGAACCGCTGACGGATACGTTCGACCGTGCTGAGCAGCTGCGACAGGCCCTCGAGCGCGAAGAATTCGCACTGGAGCGGCACGAGCAGCGCATCCGCTGCGACCATCGCATTGATCGTCAGCAGCCCGAGCGAAGGCGGACAATCGATCAGCGCGATATCCCAATGCCCGGTCGAGTCCTGCATCGCACGATCGAGCCGATGCGTCCGCGCATCGAATTCGACGAGCTCGATCTCTGCGCCCGATAGATCGACCGTTGCGGGGATCACGTCGAGCCGGGGCACGCGGCTGTGCACCACGGCCTGGTCGATCGTCGCTTCGCCGATAAGGACGTCATAGCTCGATTTGACGCGTTGCGCATGGCCGATGCCAAGGCCGGTCGAGGCGTTGCCCTGCGGGTCGATATCGACCAGCAGCACCCGCATTCCCGTCGCCGCCAATGCGGTCGCGAGATTGATGGCACTGGTGGTCTTGCCCACCCCACCCTTCTGATTGGCGACCGCGATGGTAATCATCGCGCGCGGACTCGATCCAGAACCACGATAGACGACTCCGGGTTCGTGACGCTTTGTTCCACGTGGAACATAAAGTGCCAAGGCTTATGAAGCGCGGTGATCTCTGCCTCATCGAGACGCCCCCGAGGCAACAGCCACCGCGTCTCTGTTGTGGCGCAGTGCGCCGCGCCACGCAAAAGGTTTTCGAGCGAGGCGACGGCGCGCGCCGAAATGATCCGCGCCGTTGCAGTGACGGACTCGACCTTGGTCGGATGCACCCGGACCTGCTCGCCAAGCCCGAGCCTGGCGACGCAGAGCTGGAGAAAGTCCGCGCGACGCCGGCGTGGTTCGACGAGATCGACCGGCCCATTGCGGACCAGTGCGACGACCATGCCAGGAAATCCACCTCCGGTCCCGATGTCGAGCCAGCGCATCGCATCTGTCTCCGGGCCCGCGAGTGCATCCAGCTGAAGCGAGTCGACGACATGCCGCTCCCAGATCGTCGGGATCGTCGAAGGTGCGATCAGATTCTGATGCGCGGCTTCCTCGACGACCATCGTGACGAACGTCGCAACCCGCTCGGTCGCGACGGGGCCAAACCGCTCGAGGACCCAGGTCCGTGCTTCGTCTTCGGTCATGCCGGTACTCGTTTCGTATGGAGAAGCACCGCAGACAGCGCCGCAGGCGTGATGCCCCGGATCCGTGCCGCGGCGGCCAGGGACAGCGGTCGTGCCGCACTCAATCGATCGATCATCTCGTTCGACAGACCCGGAACCCGATCATAGGCGAGATCCTGGGGTAACAGGATCGACTCGTCCGCGCGCAACCGCGCGACCTCCTGCGCCTGCCGTTCGATATAAGGGGCGTAGCGCGCATCCTCGACGACCTCGTCGACCACTGCCGCCGGGATTCCGATCGCCGCATCGGGCGCGACATGCGCAAGCTTCACGCCCTCGAAGCGCAACCAGTCGAACGCCGTCCGGCGCGCGCCGTCGCGGCCGACCGCAACACCCTGATCCGCGATCTCCGTCGCGGTCCGTTCGCCGTGCAGTGCGGATCGGAATCGCACCCGGTCTTCGCCACGCGCGCGCTGATGCGCGAGCCGCGCGGTGCAGAGGCATCCCGCCGCCTCCGCAATCCCGCCCAGCCGTGTCTCGGCATTGTCCGCGCGGAGCGACAGCCGGAACTCGGCACGCGCGGTCAGCATCCGGTACGGCTCGGTAACGCCCTGCAGGACAAGGTCGTCGATCATCACGCCAAGATAGCTCGATGCGCGATCGAGGATCACCGGTGCCAGATCACAGGCATGCGCCGCGGCGTTCAGGCCAGCGACCAGCCCCTGCCCCGCTGCCTCTTCATAGCCCGTGGTCCCGTTAAGCTGGCCGGCACAGAACACGCCGTCGATCGCGGGAAGCGCCAATCGCGGATCGAGCGCGCGCGGATCGATATAATCATATTCGACGGCATAGCCCGGCATCGTCATCACGACACGCTCGAGCCCGGGAATGCTCGCGAGCATCGCTGCCTGCACCTCGACCGGCAAGGACGTCGACAGACCATTGGGATAGATCGTTGGGTCGTCGAGACCCTCGGGTTCGAGGAACAGCTGATGGCCGTCGCGGTCACCAAAGCGGGAAACCTTGTCCTCGATCGACGGACAGTAGCGCGGGCCGGCCGCCTCGATCGCGCCGGTGAACAGCGGCGATCGGTGGAACGCGTCGCGGATGATCGCATGCGTCTCGTCCGTCGTCCGCGTGATGGCACAGGCGACCTGCGGCAGGATACGGCCGGTCGTCATCGGCGACATCGTCCATGGCTCGGGATCGGAGGGCTGCTCGGCAAGCGCCCCCCAGTTGATCGTACGACCGTCGAGCCGTGGTGGAGTTCCCGTCTTCAGCCGCGCCATAGGCAGCGCGCGCGCGCGGAGCTGGTCCGCCAGTGGCTTCGCCGCACGCTCCCCGATCCGGCCCCCCTCCTCACGGTCATCACCGCGGAAGATCCGCCCGCCCAGAAACGTCCCGGTTGCGAGGACCACCGCGCGCGCTGCGACCACGGCGCCGTCGGCGAGCACGACACCCGCGACGCGATCACCCTCCAGATGCAGCGCGCTGACCTCACTGGCGATAATCGACAAGTCGGGCGTCGCCGCCAGCTGTGCCTGAATCGCCGCCGCATAGAGCCTGCGGTCCGCCTGGATCCTCGGCCCCTGGACCGCGGATCCCTTGCTGCGATTGAGCATGCGGTGATGGATCGCCGCGGCATCGGCAGCGCGTCCGATCAGCCCGTCAAAGGCATCGACCTCGCGCACCATATGGCCTTTGCCCAGCCCGCCTATCGCCGGGTTGCATGACATCGCGCCGATCTGCCGCGCGTCGAACGACACCAGCGCGGTACGCGCGCCCCTCCGCGCTGCCGCGGCTGCGGCCTCGGTCCCGGCATGGCCACCGCCAACCACCACTACATCGAACATGTAATCGCCGTAGAGCGACACAACGATCGCGTCAAAGTTGTTCCACGTGGAACATCACTTGCCGATGCAGAAGCGGCCGAACAGTGCGTCGAGCATCTCTCCGGTCGCGTCGAGACCCAACACCGCGGCGAGCCCAGTGCGGGCTTCGCGAAGATGCTCCGCAACGATCAACGGGTCCGTGCCCGCCGCACGCAGTGTCGCCGCAGCCCGCTCGCAGCGTAGGCGCTGATCCGCCTTGAGCGCCAGATCGTCATTGCGGGGAAGCAGCGCGGCTGCGCGATCATGGACCACGGCCCAGAGTCGATCGAGCGAAGCCTGATCGCTTTGCGAGAAGGCGATCACCCGACCGGGCGGGACGCCCCCGTCACGCCCCGGCAGATCGGCTCGGGCATGGATCCAGATCGCATCCTCCCGTGGCGGAACGGTGTCGGCCAGCCACAGCAGCAGGTCCGCCGTCGCCATCGCGGTCTCCGCCCGGGCAACGCCGATCGCCTCGATCGGATCAAGCGTATCGATCAGACCCGCGGTATCGGTCAGAACATAGGCGACCCCGTTCCGCAGGACCGGGACATCGATGCGGTCACGCGTCGTCCCCGAGATCGGCGATACGATCGCGGCTTCGCGCTCCCCCATCAGATTGAGCAAGGTCGATTTGCCGCTGTTGGGAGGGCCGCCGATCACAACGCGAAGGCCGTCTTTTAGTCGCTCGACCGGGGGGCTCGCGACCACCATCTCGATCTCAGCCGCCAGCGCTGCGAGATCGGCGAGCACCGCGTCGAAGGCCGCTGCGTCGCTGGTCACGTCATCCTCGTCGGCAAAGTCGAGCATCGCCTCGATCCGTGCGGACAGCATCGCGACCGCGTCCATCCAGCCGCGCACTGCCTGGCTCACGCG
The DNA here is from genome assembly GCF_014842355.1 of Sphingomonas sp. CFBP 13706. Lineage (NCBI taxonomy): Bacteria > Pseudomonadati > Pseudomonadota > Alphaproteobacteria > Sphingomonadales > Sphingomonadaceae > Sphingomonas > Sphingomonas sp. CFBP 13706. The sequence goes on along the minus strand of NZ_JACYVM010000003.1, from coordinate 312,042 downwards.
CCCCTCGGTCGCGGTGATCGCGGCAACACGCTGCGCCTCGGTTTCAGCCTCGAGCAGATCCGCAAGCCCTTCGGCCTGAGTCAGGTCGATCCGTCCGTTGCTAAGCGCGCGGCGGGTGAATTCGCCCGGCTCGGCCACTCGTAACCCGGTCATCGCCGCAAGCGTGCGTTCGACCGCAGCGATGACCGCCCGCCCCCCGTGGCAGTGGAGCTCGACCAGATCCTCGCCCGTCGCAGTGGTCGGGCCCGGAAAGACGATCACCAATGCGCGATCGAGCATCGTCCCGCTGGCATCACGCAGAGCACGCAAACTGGCATGCCGCGCGGCAGGGAGCGGCCCGGCGAGCGCGACCGCCGCCGCAAACGCCTCAGACCCCGATATCCGCACCACCGCGATCGCCGCGGGCGGGCGTCCGCTCGACACCGCAAAGATCGTCGTCATTCTGTTACTCAACCGCCAGTCTTGCTCGTCTGCGTCGCGCCGTCGAACATCCGTTTCCAGAACGCCATCCCCGCCTCACCCATCGGCTGCCACCCACGCATCATCGTCTCGATCATCTCGGGCTGCATCGCACCGTCGCCGAGCCCGGGCATCGCCTCGATCATCATCGCGACATAGCGGTCATGGATCGGCGTCAGGTCGGGCAGCCCGACCGCGCGGCGGGCCTCTTCGGGCGTGCATTCGATTTCGATGTTCATCTTCATGGACGGCCCTTTCGGTGGCGCTTGAGCCGCACGGCGGGGCACGGCATAGCGTGGCAATGTATGCGCGGGATGCCGCCTCGATCGCAACGCCTATCGGGCTGATCCGCGTGACCGGCAGCACCGACCGGATCGACGCGATCGCGATCGACCGGGACGGCATCGTCGAGGCGACCATGAACCCGGCGATCCACGAAGCGCTCCGTCAGCTCAATGCGTATTTCGTCGGCCGTCTCACCGTCTTCGACCTTCCGCTCGCACCATCGCTGACGCCCCGCGGTGACGCGCTGCGCCAAGCGATCGTTGCGATCCCTTACGGCCGGACCGCCAGCTATGGCGATCTCGCGCAGGCAATCGGGTCGAGCCCGCGCGCGATCGGCCAGGCCTGTGCGCGCAATCCGTTTCCGATCGTCGTCCCCTGCCACCGAATTCTCGGAGCCGGGGGCGGGCTTGGTGCGTATTCCGCAGGCCAAGGCCCGATCACAAAATCCCGGCTGCTCGATCTCGAACGGCCGCAAGGAGGATTGCTATGACAAACACCACCACCATCCCGACGCTCGCGGGCGACGGCAGCTTCACCGCCTATCGCGCGGTCCCCGCCGGCACGCCCAAGGCCGCAATCGTCGTGATCCAGGAAATCTTCGGCGTGAATGCCGGCATCCGCCGCAAGTGCGACACGCTCGCCGAGGCCGGCTATCTCGCGATCGCCCCGGACCTGTTCTGGCGGCTGGAGCCGGGGGTCGAGCTCGACCCGGACGTGAAGCCCGAATTCGAGCGTGCACTCGAACTCATGGGCCAGTTCGACCAGGACAAGGGTATCGCCGATATCGAGGCGACGATCCGCGCCGCGCGCAGCGAACTCGGTGACGGCGCCAAGGTCGGCGCGGTCGGCTATTGCCTCGGTGGCCGCCTCGCCTTCATGACCGCGGCGCGCACCGACATCGATGCGAGCGTCGGCTATTACGGCGTCGGGATCGACGGGCTGCTCGGCGAGAAGCATGCGATCGCAAACCCCGTGCTGCTCCACGTCCCCGAGGAGGATCACTTCGTCGACAAGGACGCGCAGGCGGCGATGCACGCCGGGCTCGACGATCATCCCAAGGTCACGATCTACGATTATGCGGGCGAGGATCACGGCTTCGCGACCGAGTTCGGCGAGCGCCGGTCGGATGCATCGGCCAAGCTGGCGGACGAACGCACCGCGGCATTCTTTGCCGAGCATCTGGGCTGAGGGCTAAGAGGCACCCCTCCCCCCTCGTCATTCCCGCGCAGGCGGGAATCCATACTGGCTGGCGTCGCTTACGAGATCACCGACCGTGCAGGATATGGATCCCCGCCTCCGCGGGGATGACGGTGGGGGTCGTGTCTGAACGCGCTATAAGCGGCATGACGAACGACCGAACGCCACAAAAAAAGGCCTCGCCGGACGATCCCGGCGAGGCCTTTTTTTATCCCTAGACTGCCCGATCAGGCAAGCAGCGACACGATCCCGAGCGTTTCGCCGGTACCGGTCCAGCCCTCGTAGATCATCTTCACCGCGACCACGAGGATCACCGCCAGGCCGATATAGGCGATCCAGCGATAGCGGTTGATGATCCGCGCGATGAAGTTTGCCGCCAGGCCCATCATCGCGACCGACAGCAACAGGCCGATCACGAGGATCCCCGGATGCTCGCGCGCCGCGCCCGCGACCGCGAGCACATTGTCGAGGCTCATCGACACGTCGGCGACCGCGACCGCCCAAGCGGCGCTGGCAAAGCCCTTGGACGACTTGATCCCCGAGCGTTCGTCACCCTCGATTTCCTCGGAGCCGGCGTTTTCCGCACCCTCGCGGATTTCACGCCAGAACTTCCAGCTGACCCACAGCAGCAGCAGGCCGCCCGCAAAGATCAGCCCGACGATCCCCATCAGCCACGTCACGATCAGGGCGAAGAAGATGCGCAGGACGAGCGCGGCGCCGATGCCGATCAGGATGACCTTCTTGCGCTGGTCAGCAGGAAGCCCCGCTGCGAGCGCGCCGACGACGATCGCATTGTCGCCGGCAAGGACGAGGTCGATCATCAGGACCGATCCGAACGCGGCCAGCGCCTTCGGGTCGCCGAGATTGGAGAAGTCGGCGACGATGTGCTGCCAGATTTCCAGCGGTGAACCGGGTCCGGTTACTCCCGATGCGGCGGTGGCCAGCATGGCGATGATACTCAAGATGTCAGCTCCCGGTGACGGGCCACCACCGACGTGCGGAGATGGCGGATTTCAATGGGTTTCATAGCAAAGCGGCACACGAAAGCCATTGCTCTCGCGTGCCGCATTTTGGGTCGGTCTTCTTGGCCGGACATGGACGAAGCCCATGTCGTCGGTCGGGGCGCTGCCCCGCCGGCCGAACCGGTGCGAGTCCTGCGCCAGCTTGGCGCAGGCCGCCCTCGGTTATTGATTCATGCTGTCGAAGAAATTCTCGTTGGTCTTCGAATCCTTCATCTTGTCGAGCAGGAACTCCATCGCGTCGATCGTGCCCATCTGCATGAGGATACGACGCAGCACCCACATCTTGGAGAGCTTGGCCTTGTCGACCAGCAGCTCTTCCTTGCGCGTGCCCGACTTGCCGACGTCGAGCGCCGGGAAGATGCGCTTGTCCGCGACCTTGCGGTCGAGCACGATTTCCGAGTTGCCGGTGCCCTTGAATTCCTCGAAGATCACCTCGTCCATGCGGCTGCCCGTATCGATCAGCGCGGTCGCGATGATCGAGAGCGAACCGCCCTCCTCGATGTTGCGCGCGGCACCGAAGAAGCGCTTCGGACGCTGGAGCGCGTTCGCATCGACACCACCGGTCAGGACCTTGCCCGACGACGGCACGACGGTGTTGTAGGCACGACCCAGACGCGTGATCGAGTCGAGCAGGATCACCACGTCCTTCTTGTGCTCGACCAGGCGCTTGGCCTTTTCGATCACCATCTCGGCGACCTGGACGTGGCGCTGCGCGGGTTCGTCGAACGTCGAGCTGACGACCTCGCCCTTCACGCTGCGCTGCATGTCGGTGACTTCCTCGGGACGCTCGTCGATCAGCAGGACGATCAGGAACACCTCAGGGTGGTTGTCGGTGATCGCCTTGGCCATGTTCTGCAACATGACCGTCTTACCGACGCGCGGCGGGGCGACGATCAGCGTGCGCTGGCCCTTGCCCTGCGGCGACACGATGTCGATCACACGCGCCGACTTGTCCTTGACGGTCGGGTCGGCGGGATCGAGCGTCAGCTTGCTCTCGGGGTAGAGCGGCGTGAGATTGTCGAAATTGACGCGGTGGCGGACGACGTCGGGATCGTCGAAATTGACGGCCGTTAGCTTCACCAGCGAGAAATAGCGCTCGCCGTCCTTCGGCCCGCGGATTTCGCCCTCGACCGTGTCACCGGTACGCAGGCCGAACTTCCGCACCTGGTTCGGCGAGATATAGATATCGTCGGGCCCGGCGAGATAGTTGGACTCGGGCGAGCGCAGGAAGCCGAAACCATCGGGCAGCACTTCGATCGTGCCGAGCCCCATGATCTGGTCGCCATTGTCTGCCTGCACCTTCAGGATCGCGAACAACAGGTCCTGCTTGCGCAGCGTCGAGGCGCTCTCGACCCCCAATTCCTCGGCCAGCTGGACCAGCTCGGCGGGCTTTTTCTTCTTCAGGTCTTTGAGATGCATGGGGATTTCCGGATAGCGATCAACGGGAACAGGTTCGGTCTGCGGGTGCGCTGGAAAGCGGAACTGGGCGAGCCGAACAGGCAGGACCACACGACCGGGCAGGACGCCAGGAGGCCGTGCTGGGAATCGGGGTAGAATTGGGGGGACGGTTAGTCAAGCAGAGACGGGGCGACCGCCCTCGCCGTCATCCTGGGCTCGACCCAGGATCCAGAGCCACAAACGGTGTCCTCCGCCGCTCTGGATCCTGGATCAAGTCCAAGATGACGTGAGGTTCAGAACGGCTTGACGATCACCAGCACGACGATGAGCGTCACCGCCAGCGCGGGAATTTCGTTGAGCATCCGCAACTGCTTCCCCGTCAGCGTCGGCTTCCCGGCCGCGAGCTTCTTCGCATAGCCGACCGTCCAGCCATGATAACCCGTCAGCAGGAACACCAGCAGCAGCTTGAGATGCAGCCACCCCAGCCCCGGCGCGCCGTCCGCAAGCCCGAGATTCAGCGCAAGCGCGAGCCCCAGCACCCAGACGACGATCATTGCCGGGGTCAGGATGATCTTGCGGATCTTGCCCTCGCGCTCGATCCAGCTCGCCGCCTCGGCTGCATTGCCCGCGGCCAGCGCTTCCTGATGATAGACGAGATAGCGCGGTAGCATGAACAGCCCCGCCATCCAGAAGATCACGAAGATCAGGTGTGCGGCCTTCACCCAATCATAGGCCGCCCCGAGAAAACCGCTCATGTCGTGCTCCTGACGCGGGCGATCAGTTGCTCGACATGCGCGATCGGCGTGTCGGGCAGGATACCATGCCCCAGATTGAAGACGTGCGGACGATCACCGAACGCCCCGAGAATCCGGTCGATCGCCGCATCGAGATCCGCACCGCCCGCGATCAGCGCGAGCGGATCGAGATTGCCCTGCACCGGCAGGTCGGCGGGCAGTGACGCATGCGCCCAGACCGGATCGACCGTCTCGTCGAGCCCGATCGCATCGGCCCCCGTCTCGCGCGCATAGGCGGGGAGCTTGCCCCCTGCCCCCTTCGGAAAGCCGATCACCGGCACGCCGGGACAGCGCGCATGGAGTTCGTCGATGATCCGCGCGGTCGGCGCGATCACCCAGCGTTCGAACTGCGCAGGCGACAGCGATCCCGACCAGCTGTCGAACAACTGGACTGCATCGACTCCCGCCTCGATCTGGCGGACGAGATACTCGACGGTGTTGTCGGCGATCGCATCGATGATCGCTCCGAAGGCCGCCGGATCGCGATAGGCGAAACGCCGCGTCTCGCCCTGATCCTTGCTGCCCTTGCCCGCCACCATATAGGTTGCAACCGTCCAGGGAGACCCCGCAAAGCCCAGGAACGTTGTCTCGGGCGGCAAGGCCTCGGCGACCCGCGTGACGGTCTCGTAGACCGGCTCCAGCCGCTCCGGCACCGACTGCAGGCGATCGAGCGCATGATCGACCAGCGCGGGTTCGAGCCGCGGCCCCTCACCCACCCCGAAGCTCAGATCCTGCCCCAGCGCCCAGGGAATCATCAGGATGTCCGAGAACAGGATCGAGCCGTCGAAGCCGAACCGGCGGATCGGCTGCAGCGTCACCTCGGCTGCGGCCTCGGGATCGGTCGCGAGCGCGAGGAACCCGCCCTTTTCAGCCCTGAGCGCGCGATATTCGGGAAGATAGCGCCCGGCCTGGCGCATCAGCCACAGCGGCGGGGTCGCCTGACGGTCGCCGCGCAACGTCGCCAGAAGCGGCTTGAAGGTCGGCATATTGGGGGTCGGATCGGTCAGCGGAGCACCCTTCTTCTACTATAAGAAGATTCAAGAAAGAGGTTGTTGCAGTGGTTGGGCGGTTGATCACGGGACTTATGCGGTGATCCCGGAAATGCCAACAGCTTGACCTCTGCACACCCGTACAAACGCGCTGATTCGATTCAACGGCCCCCGCAACCCACAGCCTGTGGATAACTTTTCGGGCTGTGCGCGGCCCTGTGGATAAAAGGTGACTTATCCACAACGACCGGCCCGCTTGGCGGGAGGCATGAGTTACGCTAGCCCTTATCCGCATGTTATCCACAGATTCATCCCGATGGCCCCTCGCGGCAGGGCTATGCGACCTATGATACGGCTCCATCTTCACCTGCTGTCGGACTCGACGGGCGAGACGCTGGAGAACATCGCCAAGGCGGCGCTCGCGCAATATGACGATGTCGAGACCGTCCGCCATTTCTGGCCGATGGTCCGCACCGAGGCGCATCTCGAGCGCATCCTTCAGGAGGTCGCGCAGAATCCCGGGCTCGTGATCTTCACCCTGGTGAACCCCGCGACGCGGCGGATCCTCGAACAACGCTGCCTTGCGCTTGGTCTCCCCGCGGTCGCGCCGCTCGATCCGGTCAACGATGCGCTGTCGGGACTGCTGGGTCAGCAGGCCAAGGCGCGGCCGGGTCGCCAGCACGTCCTCGACGCCGCCTATTTCGCGCGCGTCGACGCGATCCAGTGGACGATCGCGCATGACGACGGGATCGCGTGGGAAGAATGGGAGGAGGCTGACATCGTCCTCGCCGGCGTCTCGCGGTCGTCGAAGACGCCGACCTCGATCTACCTCGCCAATCGCGGCTACAAGACCGCGAACATCCCCATCGTTGTCGAAAGCCCGCCGCCGAAGATCCTCTACGCCTTGCGGAAGCCGCTGATCGTCGGGCTGACGACGAGCGCCGACCGGCTGATCCAGGTGCGCCGCAACCGGCTGCTGTCGCTGCATCAGGCGCCCGACACCTCCTATGTCGAGGAAGAGGCCGTCATGCGCGAACTCGCCTTTGCGCGGCGGATGTTCGCGGACAATGGCTGGCCGGTGATCGACGTGACACGGCGGTCGATCGAGGAAACCGCGGCGGCGATCATCGCGCTGTGCAACCAGCGCCGGCCCGAGGCATGAGCTTCCTGATTCTCGCGTCGCAGAGCGCGTCGCGTCGCGCGATGCTTACCGCGGCGGGCGTCGCGTTCGATGCGACCTTTGCAGGTGTCGATGAGGATGCGGCCAAGGCGGCCCTGGTCGCGCTGTCACCCCGCGATCTGGCCGACGCGCTTGCCGAACTCAAGGCAACGAAGGTCTCGACGCGGATGCCGGGGCATCTCGTCCTCGGCAGCGACTCGCTCGTCGCGCTGGAGGACGGCACGATCCTCGACAAACCGGTCGATCGCGATGACGCGGCAGCGCACCTGCGACGGATGTCGGGCACGCATCATGACCTGTGGAGCGCGGCGGTCATCGCGGAGAATGGCCGACCGGTGTGGCGCCATGTCGAGCGCGCGCGGATGCATGTCCGGCCGCTGTCCGACGCGTTCATCGAAACCTATCTCGATGCCGAGTGGCCCGCGATCGCGGGGTGCGTCGGCTGTTACCGGATCGAGGGTCCGGGCGCGCAGCTCTTCACGAAGATCGACGGCAGCCAGTTCACCGTTCTCGGCATGCCGCTGCTCAACGTGCTCGATTTTCTCCGGACACGTGGTGCACTCCCCGCTTAGCGTGCGGGCCGCTGACGGACATCGGCGTTCGTCTGGCAATCCCGGCGGTATCGATTACACGCGATCGATGCGCGGTGGCGGCGTCGAACGCCGGCCAGCCAGCCCGGGATCTTATGGAGCTCTGAATGACCCCTCGCCCCTATGCCGAAGTGATCGGCGATCCGATCGCCCAATCGAAATCGCCGCTGATCCACGGCTTCTGGCTCGACGCGCTCGGGATCGACGCCGAGTACCGGCACAAGCACGTCACTGCGGAACAGCTTCCGGCCTATTTCGCTGAGCGGAAGAGCGATCCCGCCTGGCGGGGGTGCAATATCACCATGCCGCACAAGCTGGCGGCGCTCGACCACGTGTCCGACCCCGGCGACGTCCGGGGTTCGATCGGCGCGATCAATACCGTCTTCCGCAACTCCGCCGGCGACTGCATCGGTACGAATACCGATGCCGCGGGGTTCTGGGCGCCGATCGATGATCTCGATATCGCCGGCCAGCCCGTCACCGTGATCGGTGCGGGCGGCGCAGCGCGCGCGATCCTGTTCGCGCTGTCGCGTATGGGCGTCGGTCCGGTGACAATCCTCAACCGCAATCCTTTGAAGGCGGCGGCGTTGCTGTCGACATTCGGGCTCAAGGGACAGGCGCTGCCGATCGGTCCAGCGGTCCCGCCGTCGCGACTGTTGGTCAATGCGAGCATCCTCGGCATGACCGGTCAGCCGCCCCTCGACCTCGATCTGGGCGCGCTCGATCCCGACTCGCTCGTCTATGACATCGTCTACGCGCCGCTCGAGACCGGACTGCTCAAGGCCGCCCGCGCGCGCGATCTCGAAACCGTCGACGGGCTCGAAATGCTGATCGGTCAGGCGGCGGTCGCGTTCGAGATTTTGTTCCACGTGGAACCTCCGCGGGACCGCGACGAGGCCTTGCGCGCGCTGCTCACCGCATGATTATCGGCCTCACCGGCTCGATCGGCATGGGCAAATCCGCCGTCGCCGCGATGTTCGCGGAGGAAGGCGTCCCCGTCTTCGACGCCGATGCAACGGTCCACCGACTGCAGAGCGTCGGCGGCCGGCTCGTAGAACCGATCGGCGCCGCGTTTCCCGGCACCGTCCAGGACGGCGAGGTCGACCGTACACGACTGGGCGCGGCGGTATTCGGTGACGACGATGCGATCCGCCGTCTCGAGGCGATCGTGCATCCCGCGGTCGGTGAGGAGCGTCAGGCGTTTCTCGATGCTCATGCCGGCGCGCTGGTCGTGTTCGACGTGCCGCTGTTGTTCGAAACCGGCGGTGACGCGCGGGTCTACTGCATCGTCGTCGTGACCGCCGCCGCCGAGGTCCAGCGGGCCCGCGTGCTCGCCCGCCCCGGTATGACCGCCGAGCGTTTCGCCGCGATCCTCGCCCGCCAGACACCCGATTCCGAAAAACGCGCGCGTGCCGATCATGTCATTCGCACCGACACGAGCTTCGACGAAACCCGCGCGCAGGTTCGTGCGGTGATCGCTTGCGTGACGGGACGTGAGCGCCGATAACAGCCGGATGCGTGAGATCGTCTTCGATACTGAAACCACCGGCCTCAGCTTTTCCGGTGGCGATCGCATGGTCGAGATCGGCTGTGTCGAGATGGTCAACCGGGTCGAGACCGGGCGCACCTTCCACGCTTATTACCATCCCGAACGGGACATGCCGGTCGAGGCGTTCAACGTCCACGGGCTGAGCCAGGCGTTCCTCGCCGACAAGCCGCGGTTCGGCGACGGCGTGGCGGACCTGCTCGATTTCGTCGGCGATGCGCCGATGATCGCGCATAATGCGAGCTTCGATTTCTCGTTTCTCAACGGCGAGCTCGTCAAATGCGGACGGCCGATTATTCACCTGAACCGGATGATCGATACGCTGCAGATCGCCCGCAGCCGTCATCCGGGCGCGAAGCATTCGCTTGATGCGCTGTGTTCGCGGTTCGGGATCGATCGGAGTCACCGCGTTCTCCACGGCGCTCTGCTCGACGCGCAGCTTCTGGCGCAGGTTTATGTCGAGCTGTTGGGTGGTCGCCAGATCGGTCTCGGCCTGCTCAGCGAGCGGACCGTCACCGCTGCGACTCCGGTCGTCGCACCGGCGCCTCGTGTCGTTCGGCAACCGCGTGTTTTCACGGTCAGCGAGGGAGACCTTGCGGCCCATGCCGCGTTTATGAAGGGGATCAAGGATCCGATTTGGGGGGCCGTGGCGTCCGGATGACGCCGGGCGGACGGAGCCAATAGGACCGTCCGATGAGAAGGAGACGATAATGGATATCCGGATTTCTGGTCATCAGGTCGCCACTGGCGATGCGCTCAACAGCCATGTGGAAGACCGACTCCAGGGTATCGCCGACAAGTATTTCTCGCGCGCCATTTCCGCCGAGGTCACGTTCGGCAAGGGGCCGCATGATGCCGGCTTCAAATGTGATATCGTCGCGCATGTCATGAAGGGGCTGGTGCTCAAGGGCCATGCCGATGCCTATGACGCCCGTGCCGCGTTCGACAGCGCCGCGGCCAAGATCGAAACCCAGCTTCGCCGCTATATGCGTCGCCTGAAGGATCGTCATGCGGGTGAAGCCGTGGCGATCGCGGAAAGCAACGGCTATGATAATGCAAGCTATACGCTGTTTCAGGAGCAGGTCACCGAGGACGATGCCCCCGATGCGCCCCTGATCATTGCCGAGACGCGCGTCGACATCCCCGAGGCCAGCGTGTCCGACGCGGTGATGATGCTGGATCTTCGCAATACAGCCGCATTATTGTTTATGAATGCGGGTACTGGCGCGCATAACATGGTCTACCGCCGCGGTGACGGCACCATCGGCTGGGTCGAGCCGCAACGTTCGGCATCCGCCGCACCCTAATAGAGCGCGCGAGCCGCAACAGCTGTTGTGACGCTGCGCTTTACGCCCCCGTGCAAACCGTTAAGGCGGGGCGTGCGGGGGCGCTTTTGAGACATGAACAGCATGAATGACTTCAGTGATATGCTGCGTCCGGACGCGGTCCTGACCGGCATGGTCGCGGCAAACAAAAAGGCCGTGCTTCACCATGTCGCCACGCTTGCTGCCGACATTGTCGAAGCCGACGCGAAAAATATCGCGGACCGTCTGATTGCCCGCGAAAAGCTGGGCTCGACGGGATTTGGCGGTGGTGTCGCGATTCCCCATGCCAAGCTCGACGGACTGACGCAGGTCACGGCGGTGTTCGCGCGACTGGCGCAGCCGATCGATTTTCAGGCCGTCGACGATCTCCCCGTCGATCTCGTCTTCATGCTGTTGTCGCCGACCGATGCCGGCGCGGTTCATCTGAAGGCACTGGCGCGGATATCGCGCCGGCTGCGCGACAAGCTGTTCCTCGACAAGCTGCGCGGTGCGGGTTCGACCGATGCGCTCTATGCCCTGTTCACCGCCGATGCGGTCCGCGATGCCGCCTGAACTGGCCTCCGCCGGCGCCGAGGCGCATTTTCGCGCGCTGGAATCGCTCTACGCCTGTGCGCCGATCAACCGCTTCTTCGAATCCACGCTCGAGATTCCGGAGGCCGGCGTCGCGCGGATCCGGTTCACGATCGACGAACGTCATTATCATGCCGGCGGCGCGGCGCACGGGACGAGCTATTTCAAGATGCTCGACGATGCCGCCTTCTATGCCGCAAACAGTCTCGTCACCGATCGCTTTCTCCTGACGACCGCGTTCAACCTGTTGCTGACCCGGCCGTTAAAGGCGGGTCCGGTGATCGCCGAAGGCCGCTGGATCAGCGGGAAGCGCCGCGTGTTTGTCGCCGATGCCCGGCTGATCGACGCCGAGGGGGAGGAGGCGGCGCGGGGTACGGGTACGTTCATGCGCTCACGGATCGCCCTGGCCGGGCTTCCCGGATACCGCGTCTCGCCGCGCCCGCTGCCGTGATCGTCCTGCTATGAGTGGCCGTCTTCCCAGCGGCGTCCTCGTCAGTGCGCTGCTGCGACGGGTCAACGACGCGGGCGGTTTCGGCGCGGTGCTCGCCAAAGGGGACGCGCAGGGCGGCGCGATCCTCGTGATCGCCATCGACCGCGGTGCCCTGCCCCGCCTGCTTGAGCGCGGGATCGGCGCCGATGGGCGAACGGCACTGATCGACTCGACTCCGCCCGAAGACCTCGACGGCTATTGGCGTCGACGGCGGTCGAGCGATCCAGATCTCTGGGTGATCGAGGTGGATGTCGCAGCGGCGGAACGGTTCGCCGCTGAAACGATCCTGGCCGATTGACTCCAAAGTCCCCCCGATAGAGGGGATATTCAACATTGATTGGCGTTGTGCTGGGACGGGTGCGATCCGGATCAGTTACGCAGTCGGGGGGATGCCTGGACGATCGGCTCGTACGATTGGTTCCGTGGTCCAACCGCATCTGAATAAGTTTGAATGACGATTTTGCAGCGGGCCGCAACGATTGCGGTCATGACCTTCTCTCTCGCCGGCCTGTTCGGCAACAGCGCGCCCAGCCAGGCGACCGGCGTTGATCGCTCGACCGCCAGCCTCACCGCACTCGCAAATCTAAACGCCCTCTCCTCTCAGAATGTTCCGCAGACCGTTCCCGCCGTGACGCCCGTCACCGCCGTCGAGCCCGCTGCACAGACCGCCGTCCAGACGTCGGCCGAAATCGAAGACGAAGAATTCGAAACGCTTGCCCAGGCCGTTGCCGCGCAGGATAGCGCCGCCGCCGACGAAGCGCTCCAGTGCCTTGCCGGCGCCATCTATTTTGAATCCAAGGGCGAGCCGCTCACCGGCCAGCTCGCCGTCGCCGAAGTCATCATCAACCGCGCCAAGTCGGGCCGCTTCCCCGCCGACGTCTGCGACGTCGTCAAGCAGCGCGGCCAGTTCAGCTTTGTCCGCGGCGGTCAGATCCCCGCGATCAACAAGGGCACGTCGTACCGCACCGCCATCGCCGTCGCGAAGGTTGCACTGGCCGATGCGTGGAACAGCCCGGCCGAGAAGGCGCTGTATTTCAACACCGCCGATCGCCGCCCTGCGGGCCGCGTGATCAAGGTCGCTTCGATCGGCAACCACGTCTTCTATCGCTGATCGACAGCCGATCCGGACAGGGTCCGGGATCATGATCAGGATCACACCTGCATCGCCAACGCTATAAACAATCCGTGAACGCGCTTGCGTCGTTCGCGGATTGTTCTATTTCTGGCGCATGCTCGACACCCCCCCGGACTCCTGCATCGACGAACCCGGATCGCCCTTATGTGCCGCCGATGTGGCACGCGGCGTGATCCGGATGTTGTTGCGCCACGACCTGACCGCGATGGCGGAGGTTCCCCTCGACGGGGGGCGTCGCGCCGATCTGATGGCGATCGATGCCCGCGGGCAGATCGTCGTCGTCGAGATCAAGGTGTCGCGCGCGGACCTGGTCGGTGATGGCAAATGGCCTGAGTATCTCGGACATTGCGATCGCTATTTCTGGGCGGTGCCGGCCGGGTTCGACATGCGGCCGCTGCAGGGGGCGGCGTTTCTGCCCGAACGTACCGGGATCATCGTCGCTGACCGCTATGACGCCGCGATCGTCCGCGAGGCGCATACGACCCCCCTGCCCGCGCATGTCCGCAAGCGCTGCACTTTAGCCTTCGCCAGACGCGCCGCACGCCGCCTGATCGCACAGGTCGATCCCGACGCCGCCGGTCTCGCCTTCTGATCCGGCTGGCGGCTGATCCTCACGATACGCGGCAGGATCAGCCGCCCGGCGACGTGATCGTCAGAATTTCGGCCCCGCGACCGCCTTGCGGGTCTTCTTCGGCGCATCGGCCAGCAGCTTGGTCACCACGACGTTGCGACCATCCTGCTTGGCATAATCGCGCGCCGACATGCCGGCGATGATATCGGCCTGATCGGGGTCGGCGTTTTCGTTGAGCAGCACGCGGATCATGGCAACGTCGCGGCGCTGAACGGCGCGGATCAACGGAGTCTCTCCTGCCGAATTGGCAAGATTCGGATTGGCGCCGGCGGCGGTCAGGATCGGGATCATGTCGGTCTGGCCGAGCGTCACCGCGAGGAGCAGCGGCGTGTTGCCCTTACCGTCGCGCAGATTGGCGTCGGCGCCTTTCTGCAGCAGGAACCGCAGATAGGTCTCGTCGGCACGTTTGATGACGATGTGCAACGCGCCCTCGCCTGTCGAGACGTCGCGTGCATTGACGATGCTGCTGCCCGGACGTCCGAGCATTTCGAGGACCTCGTTGTTCTTCGACTCGCGCACCGCATTCAGGAATTTATAGCCTTCCGACTGGTTCTGCGCGTGTGCGACACGCGGGGCGATCACGGTGGTAACGGGAAGCGCGATCACGGCTCCCATCAACAGGGCGCCCATGGTCTTGGCGCCCGTCGTCAGGGCGGGGCACTGGCGGATATACGACATCGATAGATCCTCGGGACGCGGGTGATGTGCGACGCTTGCGCCGCACGGGCTAACAGATCAAGGCTGGCTGTATCATGACCAATCGACGCCCCGCCCTTCTCGCCGCCCTCGCGCTTGCGGCGTGCAGCCCCTCTACGCCCGATACGAGCGCGGCGCCCGCGACGCCGCCGCTTGCCGGGGCGCGGATCGGCGGGCCGTTCACGCTCGTCGATCAGGACGGGCAACAGGTCAGCGACCGGCGGTTCGCGGGCAAATACCGGATCATGTATTTCGGCTACACCTTCTGCCCCGATGTCTGTCCGACCGACATGCAAACGATCGGCGGCGCGATGAAACTGCTCGAGGCCAGCGATCCGGCGCTTGCGGCGCGGATCGTGCCGATCTTCGTGAGCGTCGATCCGACGCGTGACACCCCTGCGGTCGTCAAGCAGTTCGTCACCGCCTTTCATCCGCGCATCGTCGGGCTCACCGGCAGTCCCGCGGCGATCGAGACCGTAAAGAAGGAATTCGCGATCTTCTCGGCCAAGGGGGATGCCGCGCCCGGTGGCGGTTACCTCGTAAATCACTCGCGTCAGGCCTATCTGATGGATCCGGACGGCAAGCCTCTCGCGCTGCTGCCACAGGATAAGGGACCACAGGCCTTGGCCGACGACATCAAGCGCTGGGCCCGATGAGCGCCAGATTCTGGGAAGACACGCCGATCGAGAAGCTCGACCGCGGCCAGTGGGAGGCCCTGTGCGACGGCTGCGGCAAATGCTGCATCCACAAGCTCGAGGACGAGGATACCGGCGAGCTTGTCGCGACCAACGTATCGTGCCGGCTGCTCGACCGGCGCAGCGGGCAGTGTTCGGACTATCGGCACCGCCACGCCTATGTCGCCGAATGCGTGCGCCTGACGACCTCCAACGTCCGCGACATCGACTGGCTGCCCTCGACCTGCGCCTATCGCCTGCGCGCGGCCGGGGAGCAGCTTCCCGAGTGGCATTATCTCGTCTGCGGTGACCGCGAGGCGGTGCACCGCGCCAAACAGTCGGTCCGCGGCTGGACGATCAGCGAGGACGAGGCCGGCGAACTCGAATATCACGTGATCGACCGCGAACTCTGACCCGGTGATCGACGGCCTCGAGATCATCCGGCATCCGCGCGCGCGCCGGGCACGGTTGTCGATCGATCCCGCCAGCGGCCGTGCCAGGCTCGTCCTGCCCAAGCGGGCGGCGCTCAAGCAGGCACTGGCCTGGGCTGAGGAGAAGGCGGACTGGATCGCGGAACAACGCGCGCGTCTGCCGCGGCCGCAGCCCTTCGTTCCCGGTGCGGTCGTGATGGTCGCCGATGAGCCGGTGACGATCGCGTGGACCCCTGGCAGCCGCCGCACGGTGGTCCGCGAAGGCGCGGTCCTGTCGCTGTCCGGTCCCGTCGAGACGATTCCCCGCCGCGTCGAGGCATGGCTCAAGCGTACTGCGCTGGGCCTGCTGGAGCAGGAAACCGCCGAATATGCCGCCAAGGCGGGAGTGAGCGTCACGCAGGTCGCGATCGGCGATGCCAAGGGCCGCTGGGGCAGCTGCGCGTCGAGCGGGGTGATCCGCTACAGCTGGCGGCTGATCCTCGCCCCCGGCTTCGTACGGCGGGCAACGGTGGCGCATGAGGTCGCCCACCGCGTCCACATGAACCACGCGCCCGCCTTCCACGCGCTCGTCGCCGATCTCTATGGTGAGGATCCGACCCCGGCGCGGGTCTGGCTACGCACGCATGGCGCGGCGCTTCACTGGGTCGGTCGATCGTCCTGAAAGCGATCGCGCGAACTCTCGCGTGACCAGTCCCGCTGGGGCGCGCGCGGCTGCGGCGCGACGGGATCGCGCCGTGGTGCGTCCCGACCCGTCACCCTGTCGATCCAGTCCTGGTTCAACTGCTGCTGCGGCACCTGCGGTGTCTGGTCGGACGGGGTCGCATCGGGGCGCGGTATCGGTTCGCCCGCCGGGGCATCGCTCGGCATATCCGGAACGCCGCTAGGCTCGATCGGATTGCCATTCTCGTCGACCATCATCTGGCCGTTGTCAGGCTGGCCGAAATAGCTCTCCTCATCGGGTTCGAGCTGCCATTCGGGCAGGGTCACTTGCGTCTCGAACTGCTCGATCGGGCGACTGGCCGTGGCGGGCTTCATGAACGCCGCCCAGGCGCGCGCCGGTGCCGTACCGCCGTGCAGTCCGGAGATCGGCTTGGCATCGTCGCGGCCCATCCACACGCCGGTGGTGATGCCGCTGGAAAAGCCGAGGAACCAGCCATCCTTCGACGAACTCGTCGTGCCCGTCTTCCCCGCCACCGGGCGGCCGATCTGCGCGGCGCGCCCGGTGCCGGTGTTGACCGCGGTCTGCAACAGGTCGGTCATCTCGGCGGCGACATAGGGGGCGACGAGGACGTGGCTGCGATCGACCTCATGTGTGTAGATCGTTTGGCCGTTCGCGGTCACGCGGGTGATGCCATAGGGGGTCACCGCAACGCCCTTGCTCGCGACGCTGGCAAAGGCACGCGTCATGTCGATCACGCGGACCTCCGACGTGCCCAGCACCATCGAGGGATGCGTGTTGACCGTCGTCGTGATGCCGAACCGCCGCGCCATGTCCGCGACCGTCGTGAAGCCGACCTCCTGCCCCAGCTTGGCCGCGACGGTGTTCAGCGAATAGGCAAAGGCCGTGCGCAGGCTGACGGCGCCGGAATTGCGCCGCGAATCGTTGCGCGGGCTCCATCCGTCGATCGTCACGGGTTCGTCGACGATCGAATCCTCGGGCTTGTGCCCGGCCTCGAGCGCGGCGAGATACACGAACAGCTTGAACGCCGAACCCGGCTGGCGCACCGCCTGCGTCGCGCGGTTGTAGATCGACGAGACATAGTCCTTGCCGCCGACCATCGCCTTGACCGCGCCATCGCGGTCGAGTGACACCAGCGCGCCTTGCGCACCCGCGGGGGCATTCGCCCGGATCGCGGCATCGGCATCGCGCTGCATCGAGAGGTCGAGCGTCGTCCACACCTCGAGCGGTGCCTCGGTCTCGTCGATCAGCGTGTCGAGCTGCGGCAAGGCCCAGTCGGTGAAGTAGCGGACGCTGTTCTGCTTCGGCTCGGGCGCCAGTTTGAGCCCCTGCACATCGGCATCGGCGGCCTCGCCCGCGCTGATGACGCCGGTTTCCGCCATCGTCTTCAGCACGACGCCCGCGCGGCCCATCGCCGCCTCGGCATCGGCAGTCGGCGAATAATTGGACGGTGCCTTGACGAGCCCGGCGATCACCGCCGCTTCGGCCAGCGACAGGCGGTCCGCCCCGTGGCCGAAGAACTTGCGCGACGCGGCGTCGATCCCGTAGGCGCCGCCGCCATAATAGACCTTGTTGAGGTAGAGTTCGAGGATCTGGTCCTTGCTGAACTTGCGCTCGAGCGCGAACGCCAGGATCCATTCGCGGAACTTGCGCCCGAACTTCTTCTGGTTGTTCAGGAAGACGTTGCGGGCCAACTGCTGCGTGATCGTCGACCCACCCTGCGTCCAGCGCCCGCGATCGAACCGTACCTTGACCGAGCGAGCGATCCCGACCGGATCGACACCGAGATGCGAGCGAAAGCGCCGGTCCTCGACCGCGACGGTCGCGTCGCGCATCACCGCGGGGATCTGGCCATAGGAAAGCCATTCGCCGAAACTCGGCCCCATCGACACGATCACGCTGCCATCGGCGGCATGCACCCGGATCATCTGGCCGTTGGGCGAGGATTTGAGGCTTTCGAAGCTCGGCAGCTGCGCACGGGCGATGTAGATCGCAATCACCAGCGCGCCGAGCGCGAGGATGGCAATACCGGCGAGAACCTTCAGGAGGAGGACAAACCGGCGGCGCCATGAGGAGCGAGGCCGAGAGGGGCGGGAAGCGGGACGCGCGCGAGCCATGAAGGGTCGACGAAATACGCCTTAACCGCGGCGCCGACAAGCGGTTCGCGCGTGCGCCCGCGGGACGCGCACTCCGCCCGGCGTTTCATCGACAGTATTCATCGCCGCGCGACGGCGCGTCACGCACCGATCCGCGTCGCCTGCGCGAGCATCCGGATCAGTACGGGATGCGCGAAGGGGATAAGCCGGGCTGCACCGCGGCTTTCGGCCACCCGACGCACCGCGCCCGCCACCCCGATCGGCCGCGCGAGCGTCCGCGCCAGCTGCTGCTGCCATGCCGCTGCCCCCCCTGCCCCGTCGGTGCGATAGGCTCGCGCGGCGGCGAGTCCGCTGGCCAGCGCGATGCCCATGCCCTCGCCGGCCAGTGACGGGATCACCCCCGCCTGGTCGCCCAGTCGGTACTGCCCCGCCTGCCCCGTCGTCTGGCGCCAGCCATAGGGGACGTTGGCAATCGCATCGATCGTCGCATCCGGCGCGATCGCCGCGACCCATTCGCCGAGCACAGGCATCGCTCGGCCGAGCTCGGCGAGCAGATCCGCCGGCGTTCCCGCCTCCTGCAACCGCGAGCGATGTACTGCCATGCACAGATTCGCGCTGCCATCCTCCTGCATCGCAAGCCCGGCATAGCCCCGGTCGAAGAGATACAGGTCGATCTGCCCCGCCAGCGCGCGGGCCATCGCTGGCGGGGGCACGATGCGGACGCGTATCCCCAGCGTCGGATCGGCGCCGCGGGCGCTTGCCGGCCGCGCGGTCCCGCGAACGTCCGACTTGCCGTTCGCCAGGAACAGCGCGGGTGCGGCGATCACCGCGCCATCGGCGGTCCGCACCTGGCCGTCTTCGATCGCCCGGACGGTCACCCCGCGTTCGACCGCTGCGCCCTGCGCCACCGCGGCGGCGAGCAGAACGGTGTCGAGTCGCCGTCGCGATACCGATAGTGCAGGCCTTGGCAGCGCGGCATGCGCGACGCGGCTACCGGCGAAGATCCGGACGGTCGTCGTTCGCGCTGGGCTGAGTTGATCCGGATCGATCCCGAGCCGTGCCAGCGTGTCGAGCGTCCGCCAGCTGAGGAACCCGCCGCACAAGGCGTCGCCCGTCTCGCGGCTACGCTCGATCAACAGATGCGGCAGGCCCGCGCGTGCAAGCTCGATCGCGACCGCCGCCCCTGCCGGCCCGCCGCCGACGATCAGCGCGCGCGTCGCGGTCACCGCAGCCGTTCGACGCACAGCCGGAACGGGAACGCCCGGAACACGCGCGCACCGCGGATCCCCGCCTCGTCGAGGATCGCCGGCCATTCATCCGGCCGGTACGACCGCGCGATCGACAGCGTCCCGTCGTGACGCACGATCGGATGCCAGCGCGCGAGCCGTGCCAGAATCGGAAATCCGCGATGCGCAAACCCGTGGCGATGCAGATCGTTGATCAGCCAGCACCGCGCATGCGTGTCCATGAACCGAAGGAAGGCGATCAGTTGGGCATGGCTCATATGATGCGCGACCAGGCTGCTGACGATCGCGTCCCAGCGGGGTTCCCCCGCCGTCTCACCGGCGAGATCGGCGTAATCCCCCGTGACATAGCGGATCGTCGATCCCGCGTCCGTATGCATGCGCGCGGCCTGTTCGCTGCGGGGATTGAGGTCGACCCCGACCAGTTCGGTCTCCACACCGCGCCTGCGGGCCCAGCGCTCGATCGTCCGCAGCATGTCGCCATCGCCGAACCCGACATCGAGCAGCCTCAGCCGCATCCGCCCCGCGATGACCCGCTTCAGAAAGGCAAGCGTGGGACGCGCCGCCATCGTCACGACATTCACCTTCGCCAGATCGGCGACCACTGCGGCATAGGTTTCGGGCGCCAGGTCGTCGGCGTCCATCAGTTCCTCGGCCTGCGCTCGCGTCGTCAGCATCGCGGTGCGCTTCGGAAGCCGATACCCTCGGCTGCGAGACCCGGGCCAAACGCCAGCGCGACGCCGCGCGCGATGTCCGGCCCGGCGAGCAACCGCTGCAGCACGAACATCAGCGTCGCCGACGACATGTTGCCGTTCGCCGACAGCACCGCGCGCGACGCGTCGAGTGCATCCGCCGGGAGCGTCAGGGCATGCTCGACCGCATCGAGGATCGATCGCCCGCCGGCATGGACCGCCCATCCGTCGACCGTATCCGCGGGGCGCCCGCCGCTCGCGGCGGCGCGGAAGGCGGGATCGGCGAGCGCCTGCGCGATCCGCCCCGGTACTTCTCCGGACAGGTGCATCGCAAAGCCCTGGTCGGTGATGTCCCAGCGGATCAGCGCCTCGCTGTCGGGCAATGCGGTGGCGAACGGCGCTTCGAGCTCGAATCCGCTCGGATCGCTGGTCACCAGCGCCGCGGCGGCACCGTCGCCGAACTGGAGCATCGCCAGCAGCGGCTCGATCTCGGACACCGCCTGCAGGTGCAGCGTGGACAATTCGACGGTGACGACCAGGACGCGTGCACCGGGCTCTGACCGGACGATATGCCGCGCGCTGCGGAGCGCGACGACCGCGGCATAGCATCCCATGAACCCGATCAGCAGCCGCTCGACCGTCGCGGGCAGCGCGAGCTTGCGGGCGATGATCTGGTCGATGCCGGGCGCGACGAACCCGGTGCAGCTCGCCACCACCAGATGCGTTATCGTGCCGAGCGCGATCGTTTCCTGAAGCGCGGCAATCGCCTCGAGGGCAAGACCGGGTGCGGCGTCGGCATAGATGGCCATCCGCTCGGCGGTGCCGGGATGCGGATCGATCGCGTAAAAGCCGCCGGGGTCGACCGGAGATCCGGCATGCAGCCGCTGCGTGTCGCCGCTGTCGACGCCGTCCGCGACCGCGATGGCCTTTGTCGGCGGCAGCACCGACCAGCGGTGCGCGATACCCGATCGACCCGCCATCCGATCGAACAGCCTGGCCGAACGGGCATCGACCCGGTCGCGTGCCCAGCGGATAAAGGCCTCGTGAATGTCATGGCCGGGGACCGCAGTCCCGATCGCGTTCAGATAGGCAGGCAGGGGAGCGGGCACGACATCCTTTCGCACGGTTGATACGGCCAACGCGTGACGTCCGGACATCGGCCCGACATGCGGCTATAACAAGCCCTTGGCATGCGGAACCGCGCCGGCCTCAGTCCTGATCGATCGGGTCAAGATGGTCGTGCCCGACCAGGTATTTCTCCTCGACCATCGCCATGCTGACACCGACATAGGCCGCAATCGCATGATCGCCCGCCTGTTCGAGCGCGCGACAGGCTTCCTGCAGAAGCTCATAGGTGCGTGCAGCATTCATCGCGTATCTCCGAGGAGGCTGTCCGAGCCGGAGGATCATGCCGGACGCGGGCAAAATTGCTCAAACCTTATATTGGTTTCACATTGGTACAAAATTCTACCTGTTGCAGCCCAAAAACCCACACGGGGCAAGCCACCAATCACAACCAAACTGAACAGATTTCAACCCATTTTGCATATCTTAAGAAAGTTCCGAGACTATCGCGTGTGCCTAAAAGAATAGAGCGGTAAAACAGATAGCTGAATGATGTTGACCATTATGCCGGCGTGCCGCCATATTTGGGTCATTATGGGCTTAAGACCCTGTGGGCGACCGGGAGCATGTGGTGAAAGACGAATCCGTTGCCGACTTGATCAAGGATCTGGGATCGAGGCTGGCCGCCGTCAGCGAGGAGTTCACGGCGCGGGCATCGCGGGTCGTCGACCAGCGGGCCGAGGATGCGACGAGCCCGATCAGCGAGGAGATGCTCGTCGCCCGGGCCAAGGAGATTCTGGCGCATCGTAAACTGCGCCGTCGCTTCCTGCCGGGCGAATTGTTTCACGAGCCGGCCTGGGACATGCTCGTCGCACTGTTCGTTTCGCACCGCGATCACCGGCCGACCAACGTCAAGGCGCTGGTCGCGATGGCGGATGCACCGGTCACCACGTCGCAACGCTGGATCGAGCACCTCCACAAGCTGAAGCTGATCGACCGCGTCAACGACCCGACCGATCGGCGTCGCATCGAAATCTCGCTGAGCGCAGCCGGCTATGACGCGGTCGCCGGCTACCTCACCGCGATTGCCCGACGCTGACCGGCATTCAGCACGGTATTACAGTAATTTCGGTTTTGTAGTAATTAGTTAAGCCGCGCCTAGCACGGTTCGCCGACACCGTTCGGGGATATCAAATGTGCGGCAAGGCAGACCAGGCTCAGGCACCAGATGGCGCTATCGCGCACCGACAGGGCGGTGCGTGCTGATCGCGCGTCGCGCCTCCCGATCGCATGGCGGCGGGGAGACGGCGCGTGCTCTCCGGGCCTGACGAGGAAGACGCAACCGGCGGTGACGGCGGGAGCGGAGCAGATCTGCGCCGGCCCGCGGACCGCGACCGGCGTGCCGGTCGACGCCATGCGACCGTCCTGCTGATCGGCCGGGTCATGCATGCCGACCGCGGCTCGATCTGTCTCGTCCATGACATTTCGACCGTCGGTCTGAAGGCGCGCTTCACCACGCTGCCAGCGCTTGGTGAGACGCTTGAGATCAAGGTGCGGGGCATGCCGTTGCTTCGCGCCACCGTCCGCTGGGTCGACGGGTTTCACGCAGGGGTCGATTTTGACGAGCCGCATGTGATCGACCCCGTCTTCGCGACGCGCGACGCCGCCGGGATGATCGCCCGATCGCCACGATTCGTGGTTTCGGCACCAGTCAGGCTGAATGTTCAGGGGTACTGGTATGCTGCAAAGCTGGTCGACATCTCGACCGGCGGCGCGAAACTCGAGGTTGCGCCGTCGCTCTGCGAGCATTTCTCACAGGGGCAGGCGGCCCAGCTCGTCGTCGATCCCGGCGGACTCGCGATTTTTGCGGCAATCTGCTGGCGACGTGGCAACCGATTCGGGCTTCGCTTCGTTGCGCCGCTATCGCTCGTGACTTTGTCCCGGGTGCTGGAGTCAAACCCCGATTGTCAGGTCCCCATCCCCCCTCCCAGGGGCCTGGCAACGACGACCGGCGACTAAACCTCGTCGGTCGTCAACTTCACCTTGTTGGGAAGCTTCTTGCCCTTGGTGCGGCGCGACGGGAGCTGCACGGGGTGCTTCTTCTTCCACTGCGCGAACGTCATCGGGCCATCGGGCGTTTCGATGATCTGGTCGTCGATCGAATCGGCCATCGCCGTGCTCCGCTTTGACAGGATCCCGCACGACGGACCGTCATGTCCCCCATGGGGGTGGTCCTGATCCGGGTCGGTAGAAACGAGAAAAGTGGTGCGGCCGAGAAGACTCGAACTTCCACGGGCTTTCGCCCACAACGACCTCAACGTTGCGCGTCTACCAGTTCCGCCACGGCCGCACGTGAAACACTGACCGGACAAGCCGGCTAGCTGGTAGGCCGGTGCCACTAGCAAGGCTTTTGCGATCCCGCAACGCCCTTTCGCCATCGAATGCGCGCCGCTGCGAGAAAATCATGTCGCAGGGCCCTATGCCGCCACCGCGTCGGGGCGGGGAGACCGGATCAGGAGGCGTTTTCGCCCGCAAAGCTCAGTTCGAGCCGTTTCGAATTCGACGGCACGTCGAGCTTGGCGGAGTTGAAATCGATCGCGGCGCCGGGTGTCAGCGTCCGCTTTTGCGGAGTGATCGTCCAGCTATACACGATCCGGCCCTGCGCATCGCGCAGCTCGGCGCGGATGTCGGGCACACGCTGCGTCGAATCGGAGGGGTTGGTGACCTGGCCGCTGACCGCGAACAGCTCGGATCCGTTGTCCAGTTCACGGCGCTCGATCGGATTGTCGCGCAGTCGCAGCGGTGTCTCGTCCGCGCCCGTTACCAGCCCCAGCTGCGTCGCCAGGCCAGGCGCGCCGACATAGAGGATCGCAGCGACGCCCAGCAGCATCAGAAGCCCAGCCGCCACCGCACCGATCGTCCACAGCCGGGTGGTGTTGCGCCGTGCGCGGAACGGCGGGGCATGTGCGAATGCATCATAGGAATCGGCGTCGCTCCGGCTTCCCGCATAGGAGGACGGAGCGGCGCTGTCGGTGGTCGTGGTGGACACGGTCGTCGCAGCCGCAGGCGGCACGGCCTGCATATCTTCGACATCCGGTGCGGCAGCGGGCGGGGCAGCCGGCGCGGCGACCAATGGCGCAAAGGGTCGGATGATCGGCGGCGGCAGATCGTCGGCGGTCTGCGCAGCCGAAGGCGGCGAAGACATCGGAACCCCGGACGGGGTGGGCGAGGACGGATTGGGCCACGCCGGATTGGGCCAGACCGGGGGCGCGGCGGGCTCGGCGTCGAACGCCGCGCCGAACGGCGGCGCGGGCGCGAAGCCGAGCGGGGCCGCAGGCATTGCCTCCGCGGCGGCTGGCGCGTCTGGCGCCGTGACGTCCGTCGCGGCCTGGAACCAGCTGTGGCGGCAATTGGCACAGCGCACGGTCCGACCTTCGGTGCCGATCGCGCTGTCGGGGACCAGATAGCGTGTGCTGCACTCGGGGCATTGGAGGATCATCGGGCACGATTCACTGCGGGCCGCGGGACGGGGCCGTTCGCGGTCAAACTAAGCACGTGGCCCCCGCTCGTGGCAAGCATCATGCGCCCGGATGCTGTCTGCCGCGCTGCAGATGGCCGCCAGCTTGAAGCCGCGCGCGCTTTCATGCGAAAGCGAGGCTCACGGCACAGGCGAACTCGGGCGGGCGCGACCAATTTCATGGCGAATATCGTGCAGTTCGAAAATGTTGGCTTGCGCTACGATACCGGCGCGGAAACGCTGTCCGACATCTCGTTCACGCTGCGCAGCGGCGCCTTCTACTTTCTGACCGGCGCGAGCGGTGCGGGCAAGACGTCGCTGCTCCGGCTGCTCTATCTCGCCCAGCGCCCGAGCCGCGGCGTGATCCGGCTGTTCGGCGAGGATGCCGTGCTGCTCCCGCGTGACCGGATGCCGGGGTTCCGCCGCCGCATTGGCGTGGTGTTCCAGGATTTCCGGCTCGTCCCGCATCTGTCGACCTGGGACAATATCGCTCTGCCGTTGCGCGTCGCGGGGATGCCCGAGGCGGACCTCCGCCAACCTGTCGAGGAGATGCTCGCCTGGGTCGGCCTGACCGAACGCGCCGAGGCGCGACCGGCGACGCTGTCGGGTGGTGAGCAGCAACGCGTCGCGATCGCCCGCGCGGTGATCGCCCGGCCCGAGATGCTCGTGGCGGACGAGCCGACCGGCAATGTCGATCCCGACATGGCCGAGCGGCTGCTGCATCTGTTCGAATCGCTCAACAAGCTCGGCACGACGGTGGTGGTCGCGACGCATGATCTGCACCTTCTCAACCGGATTCCGACCGCGCAGATGATGCGGCTGGATCACGGCCGGTTGCTCGATCCGACCGGGTCGTTGCAGTACCCCCCATCGCCCCGGGCCGAGCCATGAGCCGCGCATCCGAACGTCGCGTGCTCGACGAGGCTGGCGGCGTCCGTGCCATGACCTGGGTCATGGCGATCATGCTGTTCCTCACCATGCTCGCCGCCGCACTCGGGCTGGGGACTGCGGGTGCCGCCCGCGCGCTCGATCGTCAGCTGGCGGGGCGATTGACGGTCCAGATCATCGACGGCGACCCGGTTCGGCGTGATGCCAGTGCCGCCCGCGTCCTCGCGACGCTGCGGACGCTGCCGGAAGTGACCCGCGTCGCCGCGGTCGATCGCGCCGAGCTGACGCGGCTGTTGCGACCCTGGCTTGGCAGCGACGGCGCCGATCCGGGGCTGCCCGTGCCGGCGATGATCGACGTCGATCTGGGCGGCCAGGACGATGCCGCGGTCGCCTCAGTCGCGCGCGCGGTTCGCGGCGTCGCGCCGACCGCGCGCGTCGACCGGCACGAAACCTGGATGTCGCCCGTCAGCGGTGTGATGCGATCGCTGACGCTGCTCGCGCTCGGCATCGTCCTGCTGATGGCCGGCGCGACCGCAGCGGTGGTCGTGCTGGCGGCGCGCGCGGGACTTGAAACGCACCGCGCGACGATCGAGGTCATGCACATGCTGGGGTCGACCGACCTGCAGGTCGCGCGTCTTTTCCAGCGTCGGGTGGCGATCGACGCCGCGATCGGCGGCGTGGCCGGTGCCGGCGTCGCGATCGCCGTCATTTTGCTGATCATGACCCGGTTGCAGGGGCTGGGCTCCGAACTGCTCGACGGGGGGCGGTTGTCCTCGACCGACTGGGCCACGCTGGGCGCGATGCCGATCGGGTTTATCGTGCTGGCGATGGTCGCCGCGCGCGCGACGATCGTGCGCGCGATGAGGACGACCTTGTGATCGTCCGCCTTCTGGGTGTCGGTGTGCTCGTCTGGGCGCTGGGGTTCGCGGCGTTCATGCTGCTCCTGCCGCCACCGCTCAATGGCTCGACCACCGATGCGATCGTCGTGCCGACCGGCGGGGCAGGGCGGATCGATCGCGGTCTGGCGCTGCTGCGCGACCGCCAGGCGAAGCGGATGCTCGTGACCGGAGTCGCGCCGGGCGTCCGCCCGATCGACCTCGCACTCGAATATCGCACCTCGCCCAGCGTCTTCGCCTGTTGCGTCGATCTCGGCGCGGATGCGGTGGATACGCGGTCGAATGCCGAGGAAACCGCGCGCTGGGTCAAGACGCACGACTATCGTACCGTGCGTCTCGTCACCTCGGACTGGCATGTCCCGCGCGCCAAGATGGAGCTTGCCGCAGTGCTCGGGCCGAGGGTGCTGGTGCTCGGCGACGGCGTCCCCGGCACCCCGCGGCTCGGGACGCTGGTCAACGAATATAACAAGCTGATTCTGCGACGGATCGCACTGTGGATAGGATTTGGCGCATGATCGCCTGGTTACGAACGATCGTCTTCATGATCGTCTTTTACAGTATTTCGGCGCCGATCGTGCTGACCGTGCCGATCAGCGCACTGTTCGGGTCGCGCGCGGTGATCGCCCATTCGACGGTGTGGACGCGGTTCCACCGCTGGGCGACGCGCTGGATCCTCGGCATCCGGATCCGGATCGAGGGGACGCGACCCGCCGGCGCCGCTTTCTACGCGTGCAAGCACCAGGCGATGTTCGAAACACTCGAGCTTCAGGCGCTGCTCGACGGGCCGGCGATCGTCCTGAAGCGCGAACTGGCGGACATCCCCGCCTGGGGCTGGGCGGCGCGGCGCTATGGTGCGATCGTCGTCGACCGCGACGCGTCGGCCAAGGCGCTGCGCAACATGATGCGCGAGGCGATCGCGGCCAAGGCGACCGGGCGCTCGGTCCTGATCTTCCCCGAAGGCACCCGGGTCGCGCCGGGCGAGCATCCCCCGCTCAAGCCGGGTTTTGCCGGCCTCTACCGCGCGCTCGGCATGCCGACGGTCCCGATCGCCTGCGACAGCGGCACCGTCTGGCCGCGCAAGGGGCCCAAGCGGGCGGGCGTCATCACCTTCCGCTTCGGCGAGGTCGTCCCCGCCGGTCTCAAGCGCGAGGAGGCCGAGGCGCGCGTCCATGCGGCGATGAACGCGCTCGACGGCTGACGCCGCTCAAACGGGGTCAGTCGTGCGTGCGGCCGAAATCGGCGGCGTCGTCGTCCTGACCCTGTTCGACGATCGACCGGCGCACCGCGCGCGTGCGCGTGAACAGGTCGAACAGCTCGTCGCCCTTGCCCCAGCGGATGGCGCGTTGCAGCACGCTCAGATCCTCCGAAAAACGCTGCAGCATGTCGAGGACCGCCTCGCGGTTGGTCAGGAACACGTCGCGCCACATCGTCGGATCCGACGCGGCGATACGCGTGAAGTCGCGAAAGCCGCCC
Source organism: Sphingomonas sp. CFBP 13706 (assembly GCF_014842355.1). Taxonomy (NCBI): domain Bacteria; kingdom Pseudomonadati; phylum Pseudomonadota; class Alphaproteobacteria; order Sphingomonadales; family Sphingomonadaceae; genus Sphingomonas; species Sphingomonas sp. CFBP 13706. Next base: position 284,080 of record NZ_JACYVM010000003.1, on the reverse strand, counting down.
GCCGAATATTTGATCACCTCGGACTGGGTGACCTCTTCCAGATCGCTCGCGGTGCCGACGATCGTGTAGGCGATCAGATGGGGCAGATGGCTGGTGATCGCCAGCACCCGGTCGTGATGATCGGGGGCCATGAACTCGATCTGCGCGCCCAGCCGCCGCCAGAATTCGGCGACCCGCTCGACCACAGCCGGATCGGCGCCCTCGGGGGGCGTGACGATGCACCAGCGATGGTTGAACAGTGTCGCGAACCCCGCCTCGGGCCCGCTGCGTTCGGTGCCAGCGACCGGATGCGCGGGGATCACGGTCGCGCCCGGCAGCGCCTCCGCCAGCACGCGTGCGACCTCGGTCTTGCTGCTGCCGACATCGCTGACGATCGCCTCGGCGGGCAGGTCCGCGGCAAACTCCGCCGCGACCGCCGCCATCGCGCCGACGGGGACGCACAGGATCACCAGATCGGCGTCGATCACCGCACTGCCCGCGGTGTCGGCGATGTCGTGGCACAACTCCAGCCGGTCCGCGGTCGCACGCACCGCGGGATCGACGTCATAGCCGGTGAGCCGCACCGTCGGCATCGCCTGCAGCACGCCGCGCGCGATCGACGACCCGATCAGCCCCAGTCCCAAAATCGTGACGCGTGCGAACGGCAGCATCAGCCCCGCTCGACCAGCGCGCGCAACGCCGCGATCACGCCGCGCGTCTCATCCTCGGTGCCGATCGTGATGCGCAACGCATTGGGAAGGCCCTGTCCGGGCAGCCAGCGGACGATATACCCCGCCTCCATCAGCCCGTGATAGGCCGCGTCGGCGGTCAGCTGACCTTCGAACAGGACGAGCACGAAATTCGCCTTGGAGGGTACGCAGCGCAGGCCGGCATTACCCATCTGCGCGACCTGCTCGACGAACCAGCCGCGCCAGCGGTCGTTGTGCGCGCGAGTCGCATCGACAAAGCCGGTATCCGCCAGCGCCGCGACGGCCGCCGCCTGGCCCGCCGTCGTGACGTTGAAGGGCGCGCGGATGCGGTGCATCGCATCGATGATCGGCGCGCAGGCATAGCCCCAGCCGATCCGCTCCGCGGCAAGGCCGTGGATCTTCGAGAAGGTCCGCGTGACGAGCACGTTCGCCTCGGTCATCGCCAGCGCGAGGCCGGCATCATCCTCCTCGGGGCTGAGATATTCGGCATAGGCCTGGTCGAGGACGAGCAGCACCGAGCGCGGCAGGCCGGCGTGCAACCGGGCGATCTCGGCGCGCGGCGTGAACGTGCCGGTCGGGTTGTTCGGGTTGGCGACGAACACGACGCGGGTGCGTTCGGTGACCGCGGCGAGGATCGCATCGACATCGGTCGCATAGTCGCGGTCGTCGACGACGACCGGCTCGGCACCGACGCGCCGCGTCGCGATTTCGTAGACCGCAAAGCCGTAGCGGACATGGATGATCTCGTCGCCGGGGCCCGCATAGGCGCCCGCGACCAGATGCAGGATCTCGTCCGATCCGGTGCCATAGATCACGCGTGCCGGATCCAGGTCGTAATGCGCCGCCAGTGCCTCGCGCAGCGCGGTCGCGCTGGCGTCGGGATAGCGTTCGAGCGTGTGATCCGCGCCGTCGAACGCGGCCTTGGCCGCTGGGCTCGTCCCAAGCGGGTTCTCGTTCGACGACAGCTTGATCACCGTGCGGCCATCATCGGTCGTCGAGCGACCGGGCGTGTACGGCGCGATCCCCAGGATCCAGGGCTTCGGCGTGGGTGCGGGCATGATGTTTGTCATGGCCGCAGGGCATAGCGGTCGGTGTGGCGCAGTGGCAAATGGTTGTGGTAGCGGACGCGTCATGCTCGACACGATTGATCCCGACCGGACGACCGACGCGCGCTTCGGCCTGGCGCGTCGCGTGACCTTGCCGGGACCCTTGCGGCTCGATGGCGGCGTCCTGCTGTCGCCGGTCGACATTGCCTATGAAACCTATGGCACGCTGAATGCCGACGCCTCGAACGCGGTCCTGATCTGTCATGCGCTGACCGGTGATCAGCATGTCGCCTCGACGCATCCGCGGACCGGCAAGCCCGGCTGGTGGACGCGGATGGTCGGTGAGGGGCGACCGATCGATCCCGCGCGGCATTTCATCGTCTGCGCCAATGTGCTCGGCAGTTGCATGGGCTCGTCGGGGCCTGCGACGATCAACCCCGCGACTGGGCGCGCCTGGGCGATGGGGTTTCCGGTCATCACGATCCGCGACATGGTCCGCGCACAGGCAATGCTGCTCGACCATCTCGGCATCGACGTGCTGCAGGCGGTGGTCGGCGGATCGATGGGCGGGATGCAGGCGCTGAGCTGGCCCGCGACCTTCCCCGACCGGGTCCGCGCCTGTGTCGTGATCGCATCGACCGCGCGCCACACCGCGCAGAACATCGCCTTTCACGAGGTTGGCCGCCAGGCGGTGATGGCCGATCCGAACTGGCGCGGCGGCGATTATCACGACGAGTCCGCGCCGACCGCGGGGCTCGCGGTCGCGCGGATGGCGGCGCACATCACCTATTTGTCGGAAGCCGGGCTGACCGAGAAGTTCGGGCGGCGGCTGCAGGCGCGCGATGCCAAGTCGTTCGGTTTTGACGCCGATTTCCAGGTCGAGAGCTATCTGCGGCATCAGGGGCTCGCCTTCACCGACCGGTTCGACGCCAATTCCTATCTCTATATCACCCGCGCGATGGACTATTTCGATCTCGCGGAGGAGCATGGCGGGCTGCTCGCCAATGCCTTCCGCGCGACCAGGGCGCGATTCTGCCTCGTCAGCTTCGATACCGACTGGCTCTATCCGACCGCGGAATCGCGCAGCATCGTCCAGGCGCTCAATGCCGCAGGCGCCCCGGTCAGCTTCGTCGAACTCAGCAGCCCGTACGGCCATGACGCGTTCCTGCTCGAGGCGCCCGAGCTCAACCGCGTCGTCGACGGATTTCTAAGGGCAGGGGCATGAGCACCCCGACGCCGCAGGAGACCCTGCGCGCCGACCTGGGGATCATCGCGCATCACGTGGCCCGTGGGTCGCGCGTGCTCGACGTCGGATGCGGCGACGGGGCGCTGATGGCGGCGCTTCGCGACGAGCGCGGTGTCGATGCGCGCGGGCTGGAGATCGATCCGGGCAACGTTGCGGCCGCGGTAGGCCGCGGCCTGTCAGTGATCCAGGGCGACGCCGATGTCGACCTGCAGGGCTATCCCGATGCCAGCTTCGACTATGCGATCCTCAGCCAGACATTGCAGACCGCGCGCGCGCCCGACCTGGTGCTCGACCATCTGCTGCGGATCGGTCGGCGCGCCTTTGTCAGCTTTCCCAACTTCGCGCATTGGCGTGTGCGGCTGTCGCTGCTGTGGGGCGGGCGGATGCCGGTCACGCGGCAATTGCCCGAAAGCTGGTACGACACCCCCAACATCCATCACGTCACGATCGACGACTTCCGGGCGTTCCTCCGGCAGCGCGGTGTGATCGTCGAGGGCGCCTGGTTCCTGTCGGGCGACAAGCAGACGACGTCGGCCGCCGCCAACCTGCTCGCCGAGCACGCCGTATTCCTGTTGCGGGGCGAACCGGGGGCATGACCCGGGCGCTCCCCCGGTAACACAGGTTATTTGTTTCAATTCGCTACACGTTCTTGATTCAAATCAATAAACCGAAGGAACGGATAGCCCGGCCAACGGTTGCCACGACAATGACCAAGACCGCCATGATCGTTGAAGATGAAATCTTCGTCGCGCTGGATCTCGAAAGGATCCTGATCGACGCCGGATATCACGTCGTGGCGATCGCGGCGGACCGGGAGACCGCGCTCATCGCCGCGGCCGGATGCGACTTCGCCTTTGTCGACGTCAATCTGCGCGACGGTCCGACCGGTCCGTCGATTGCGGAAACGATCGCGCGTGATCACGGCGTGAAGGTCGTCTTCGTCACCGCCAATCCCAGCCAGATCGGCGACGCCGATTGCCTCGGCTATATCCGCAAGCCGTTCAACGATGCCGCGATCCTTGCCGCCGCCGAACTGGCGACCACGGGTCAGGCGCTACGCGGCGGCAGCGACCTGATCCAGATCCGGCGGCGCGGGAACTGACGGGGAGGCCGCGCGGTCAGCGGCAGAAGGAGGGGAGGGGGACCCCGATCTCGACGCACAGCCCCTCGGGACGCCAGTCGCGCCGCACCGTGCCGCCCAACTGGCGAACCGCACTCATTTCGATCAGCTGACTGCCAAAACCCTTATGGCTCGTCGGGTGTGCGATCGGCGGACCACCCTGCTCGCGCCAGATCAGGCGGACCGTCCCCGTGGCGCCGTCCCCGTCATGACCGATCGTCAGCGCGACATGGCCATCGACGGTCGACAGCGCGCCGTATTTCGTCGCGTTCGTCGCGAGCTCGTGGAACAGCAGGGCGAGCGGGGTCGCGGAACGATCGTCGATCCGCACATCGTCGCCGATCACGACCAGACGATCCGTCCCGTCTTGGCGATAGGGTTCGAACAGATCGCCCAGCAGGCCCTTCAGACTGTCCTGCGGGGCTTCCGGACGCGACTGTGTGCTGTGCGGGCGGACGAAGTCGTGTGCACGGCCCAGCGCGGTGATGCGGTGGCGTAGATCGGTCGCGATTCCGGCGAATTCGGGTTTGCCGCGTGCGGAAAAGGCGATGAGTCCGGCGATGACGGCGAAGATGTTCTTGATCCGGTGGCTCAGCTCCTGGCTGATCACCTCGCGCTCTTCATAGGCGAGCTTCTGCTCGTGGATGTCGGTGCAGGTCCCGAACCAGCGCGTGATCGCGCCCTGGTCGTCGCGCACGGGCAGCGCGCGGCCCAGCACCCAGCGATAGGTGCCGTCCCGGTGCCGCAGCCGATATTCGATCGTATAGGGCTCGCCGCTGGCGAGCGAATGGCGCCAGATCGTCCAGGCGCGGTCCTGGTCCTCGGGGTGGAACACGTCGCTCCAGCCCTCGCCATCGGTCGTGCCGGGCGTCGTGCCGGTAAACTCGTACCAGCGCGCATTGTAATAATCATGGAAGCCGTCGGGCAGCGTCGACCAGACCATCTGCGGCATCGTGTCGGCCAGCGTCCGGAACCGCAGATCGCTCGCCTCGAGCGTGCGCCGCGCCCGCGCCTCGGCAAAGGCCTGTTCGCGCGCGGTCCGGCGATCGTCGAGCCGCCCCATCGCCGCCTTGGCCAGCAGCGTCAGCCCGTCGCGCTGGAACGGCGTAAGCCCCGCCCGCGAGGTCGTCGCCAGCACGCACAGCGCGCCGAGTGGTACGCCTTCGCTCGAGACCAAGGGTGCGCCCGCGTAGAATCGGACATGCGGGGCACCGGTCACCAGTGCATTGTCGACGAAGCGCGGATCGGCCTGCGCGTCGGGCACTTCCATCACGTCGTGATGGTGCATCGCATGCGCACAGAAGGACTGGCTCCGCGGCGTCTGGTCGAGATCGGTGCCGCTGCGTGAGAGGAACCGCTGATATTCCTCCTCGACCAGGCTCAGCAGCGCGATCGGCGCATCGCACAACCGGGCTGCGAACGACACGATATCGTCCAGCTCGCCCTGCATGCGCGCGCCCGCGACATCGTAGGACGAGATGACGCGCGATCGCGCCGCCTCGTCGTACACGCTCGGCGCTACTGGAGTCGAAACGGGTGGCGTCACGATGCTTAGAACGGCACGTCGTCGTCGAGATCGTCCGAGAACCCGCCGGTCTGGCCAAAGCTGCCGCCGCGCGCGCCGCCGCCACTGCCGCCACCCGACGGCGCCGAGCGGCCACCGCCGCCGCCGTAACCGCCGCCGCCCGACGAGCCGCCGCCAAAGTCGTTGCCGCCGCCGGCCCAGTCGTCGCCACCGCCGCGGCTACCACCGCCACCGCCTGCGCCGCCGCCCTGGCCGCCATTCGGGCCGTCGAGCATCGTCAGCACGCTGTTGAAGCCCTGCAGCACGATCTCGGTCGAATACTTGTCCTGACCCTGCGCGTCCTGCCATTTGCGGGTCTGGAGCGCGCCCTCGATATAGACCTTCGAGCCCTTGCGCAGATATTTCTCCGCGACGTTGGCGAGGCCTTCGTTGAAGATGGCGACCGAATGCCATTCGGTCTTTTCCTTGCGCTCGCCCGACATCTTGTCCTTCCAGGACTCGGACGTCGCGATGCGCAGATTGACGACCTTGCCGCCGTTCTGGAACTGCTTGCTTTCGGGATCGCGGCCGAGATTGCCGACGATGATGACCTTGTTGACGCTGCCTGCCATGATGCCCCTCAGAGGCCGGCGAACACCGCCAGCCAATATGTGATTCCGGCCATGATGTAGGCGGCGGCGAACAAATAGCCAACCATGAACGCCGGCCATTTCCACCCGTTCGTCTCGCGACGCGTGACGGCGATCGTCGAGATGCACTGCGGCGCGAATACGAACCACATCAGGAAGGCGAGCGCGGTCGGCAGGGTCCAGCGGCCACGCAGATTCTCGACCATCGCCTTGCCGCCCTGGTTGCTGTCGGGATCGTCGATCGCATAGACCGTGCCGATCGCCGCAACCGCAACCTCGCGCGCGGCCATCGCCGGGATCAGCGCGAGCACGATGTCGCGGTTGAAGCCGATCGGCGCGAACACCGGGGCGATGCCATTGGCGATCCGTCCCGCCGCCGAATAATCGACCGGCGATACCTTGCTGCCCTCGGGCGGCTTGGGGAAGCTCAGCATCACCCAGAGGATGACGGTGGAGATCAGGATGATGCCACCCGCGCGCTTCAGGAAGATCTGCGCGCGGCTCCACAGGCCGATGCCGACGTCGCGCCACTGCGGCCACTGATATTTCGGCATCTCCATCATGAAGCCCGACGACACGCCCTTGGTGACCGTCCGGCGCAGCACCAGCGCGGCGACGAACGCACCGACGATCCCCATCACGTACAGCCCGAGCATCACCAGACCCTGAAGGCCGACGAACGGCAGCACCTGCGTGTTGGGAATGAAGGCGCCGATGATCAGCGTATAGACCGGCAGCCGCGCGGAGCAGGTCATCAGCGGCGCGATCAGGATCGTCGTCAGCCTGTCCTTCTCGTCGTCGATCGTCCGCGTCGCCATGATCCCGGGGATCGCGCAGGCGAAGCTCGACAGCAGCGGAATGAACGCGCGGCCCGACAGCCCGACGCTCGCCATCACGCGGTCCATCAGGAACGCCGCGCGGACCATGTAGCCGCTCGCCTCGAGTACGAGGATGAAGAGGAACAGGATCAGGATCTGCGGCAGGAACACGATCACAGCGCCGACGCCCTTGATCACCCCGTCGACCAGCAGAGACCGGAGCAGCGAATCGGGAAGCTCCGACGTGATGAACGCCTGCAGCGCCGTGAAGCCGCCGTCGATCAGGTCCATGAACGGCTGCGCCCAGCTGAACACCGCCTGGAACATCAGGAACATGATCGCCAGCAGCAGCACCGGCCCGGCGATGGGATGCAGTGCGACCCCGTCGAGCATGTGCGTCCAGCGCCGTACCGGTGTCTCGGACAGCGTGGCGGCCGTCGCGATGTCGCGCGCGCGCCGCTGCAAGGTGACGATGTCGTCCTGCACGCTGCCGTCCGACTTGCGCAGCCGGATCGGACCATTGACGACAGTCTGCGTCAGGATCGCACGCAGCGCGTCGAGCCCGCGTTTGCGGACCGCGACGGTCGGGATCACCGGTACGCCGAGTTCGCGCGAAAGCACCGCCGCGTCGAGTTTCAACCCGTCGCGTTCGGCAAGGTCGACCATGTTGAGCGCCACCACGACAGGCAGGCCAAGCGCGATCAACTGGAGCGTGAAGCGCAGGTGATTATCGAGATTGGCGGCGTCGACGACCACGACCAGCGCGTCGGGCAGGCGTTCGCCGTCCTGCGTGCCGGTGACGACGTCGCGCGTGACGCGCTCGTCGGGGGAGGAGGGCTCGAGGCTGTAGGCGCCGGGAAGGTCGACCAGCTCGACCGGGCGGCCGTCGTCGAGCGTCAGCCGTCCGGCCTTGCGCTCGACCGTCACGCCTGGATAATTGCCGACCTTCTGCCGCGCACCCGTCAGCGCATTGAACAGCGCGCTCTTGCCGGCATTGGGATTGCCGACCAGCGCGACCAGCGGTGCTGCGTTCATAATGTCAGGCTGATTATTCTGCGGCGGCTGGCGTGGGTGATACGCGAATCGCACCTGCGACCGCACGCCGCAATGCGACGGTCATCCGGCCGATCCGGCAGGCGATCGGACCCTGGCCCAGCGTCGCGCGGTGAAGAACCTCGACATCGACACCCTCGTCAAAGCCGAGTTCGCGCAACCGGCGTGCCTCGGGGCCCGCCAGTCGGGCCCAGTCGATCGCAGCGACGATGCCATGCTGCTTGCGGGGCAGCGTTTCGAGACTGACGGAACGATCGGGGCGAGTGTCCATGATGCGACTGATTATCAGTAACGGATCACCAAGGGAAGCCCCGGCACGCGCGCTTGACGCAGATTGCGTGCATTCTATCGCCGCGTGACGGCGCGCCGCGGCAGGCTCATGCCACCGGATAGCGCAACCGCCCGACGAACCGCGACAGGCTGAAGCCATGCTCGGTCCGCTTGAGAAAGCCTGACTTTGCGGTCTCGAACCGCATGATCCCGTCGATCCGCCGGCTGAGGAACGCGCGCGTCTCGGCAAACCCCTCGCTGTCGTCGTCGAGGAAGACGGTGACCGTCGCGGCATAGACGCCGAGCAGGATCGTCCGCTTGGTATAATGATTGTAATCGGTCGCGACATCGCCCGCGGCGCGCCAGATCGTGTCGACCGTCCGCCAGCCGAGCCGCCCCGCCTTGGTCAGATTCTGCGGCAAGGCGAGGATCGCCAGCGCGCGGCGCAGCGACTCGCGGTCGGCCGCGGTCGCCTGCAGCCGGGCCTCGACCAGCGCGGCGATCCGGGCGCGGATCTTCATCGCCGACCGCCGTTCGAGCGGCAGGCTTGCGAGCATCGTGACGTCGATATCGGCGAACCAGGCGTCGATCATGTCGACCGGTCCCTGTTCGAAGGCCAGCGCGGCGACGTCGCGGTCGATCCCCGCCGCGTCTGCCGCCATGTCGCGCGCCGCGTCGCTCCACCCGTCGAACGCCGCATTGGCGGCGATGCCGGGGGCGAGCAGCGAACGGATTTCGTCGAGCGTGAGGTCTTGGGTCATACCGTCTCCTGCCGTCCAAGATCAGGCGTGTCGAGCGCCTCTTCAATAGGGGGGCGATCCGCCGGCGTCCGGCGGACCAGCACCAGCGCGATCGCGACCATGACGACGCCGACCAGATCGGGCAGGCCGAGCCGCTCGCCATAGACCAGCCAGCCGACCGTCCCCGCGACGACCGGCTGGATCAGCAGCGCGATGCCGATCACTAGCGGCGAAAACCGCCCGAGCGCATAGATCATCAATCCCTGGCCCAGCACCTGGCTGCACAGCGCGAGGCCGATCAGCGGCCCCCACTGCGCCGGCAGGATCCGCTCGCCCATCGCCAGCGCGAACACCAGCAACGGCACGATGCCTGCCAATGTCGACAGCACCAGCGCCGATAGCGGGGCGAGCGTCGTCCGCGCGCGCGCCATCAGGATGAAATACACCGTGTAGAGCAGCCCTGCGAGGATGCAGAGCAGGTCGCCCGCCAGATTCTTTGCGTCGAGCTGATAGGAGCGCCCGAGCAGCAGCGCCGCACCTGCCGCCGCCAGCATCAGCGCCCAGCCCTGCGTCCGCGTCGGCCAGGTTCGCGCGACGAGAAACCCGTAGATCGGAAACATCAGCGTCGCCGCATTGCCGAACAGCGTCGCATTGGCGAGCGTGGTGCGCAGGATGCCGAGATGCCAGCTGCCGAGATCCGCGGCGAAGCACACGCCGCCCGCGATCAGCCCGATCCAGACGCCGCGCCCGAGCCGCGTGGGTCGCGCGCCCTGTTGCGCTGCGAGCAGGACGAGAAACGGCACCGCCAGCGTCAGCCGCCAGAATCCTGCCGCGACCGGTCCGACCTCGGTCGCGCGGACGAACCACGGCCCGAATGCGAGCGCGACATTGGCGATCAGCAGCGCGCCGAACCCGAGCGTGCCGGGGGCACCGGTCGTCGTCGCCGTCGGCGTTTCGGGCACGCTAGATATTCTTTGCGGGGCGGGGCGATGCATGCCGCGCTGTAGCGTCCTATCTTGCCCCCGTCAGGCATTAAGGAGCCCCCATGCCAAGCCTTTTCGATCCCATCACGCTCGGCGCCGTCGAAGCGCCCAACCGCATCCTCATGGCGCCGCTCACCCGCGGGCGTTCGGACAAGGACGCCGTCCCGTCCGACCTCATGGTCGACTATTACACGCAGCGCGCCAGCGCCGGCCTGATCATCTCGGAAGCCACCGGCATCAGCCGCGAAGGCCTGGGCTGGCCGTTCGCGCCGGGCCTGTGGACGCAGGCGCAGGTCGAGGCGTGGAAGCCCGTCACCGCAGCCGTGCACGCCGCCGGCGGCCGCATCATCGCACAGCTCTGGCACATGGGCCGCCAGGTTCATTCCTCGGTGATCGGTGGCCAGCCCGTCTCGTCGTCCGCGACCAAGACCGAAGGCCAGGCGCATACGTTCGAGGGCAAGAAGGATTTCGAGGTCGCGCGTCCGCTCGAGCTGAACGAGATCCCGCGGCTGCTGAACGACTATGAGCTCGCGACGAAGAACGCGCTCGAGGCCGGGTTCGACGGTGTCCAGATCCACGCCGCGAACGGCTATCTGATCGACCAGTTCCTGCGCGACAACGCGAACAGCCGCACCGACGAGTATGGTGGCAGCATCGAGAACCGCATCCGCCTGCTTCGCGAAGTCACCGAGCGCGTGATCTCGGTCGCCGGCGCCGATCGCACCAGTGTCCGCCTTTCGCCCAATGGCGATTCGCAGGGCGTCGACGACAGCAACCCCGAGCCGCTGTTCACCGCCGCCGCCAAGGCGCTGTCCGATCTCGGCATCGCCTTCCTCGAACTGCGCGAGCCGGGTCCCGATGGCACCTTCGGCAAGACCGACGTGCCAAAGCTCAGCCCGGCGATCCGCAAGGTCTTCAAGGGCGTGCTGGTCGTGAACTCGGATTACGACACGCTCGAAAAGGCGCAGGCCGAGCTCGACAAGGGCGATGCCGATGCGATCAGCTTCGGGCGGACGTTCATTGCGAACCCCGATCTGCCCGAGCGCCTGCGCACCGGTGCCCCGCTGGCGCAGGACAACCCGAAGACCTGGTACAGCCAGGGCCCCGAGGGCTATATCGACTATCCGGCGCTGGAAACCGTGTCCGCCTAAGCCGACCGCCTGATTGTCACCGGTGACGCCATCGCATAGCAGCGCGGCTTTCGCGTCGTGCGCGGCGCACCGGTGACGACAGGACATGACATGACCGACGGCTGGGGCCCGCCGAAATCGCCCCCGAAATCGCCCCCCAAATCCAGCCCCGCATCGGCCTGGCCGCTGAACGACCGCGGCCCCGGCCCGTTGCTGCCCGGCACTGCGGATCGCGCAGCCCGCCGCGCCGAAGAGCGCGCCCGCGAGCGGGAACAGCGCGCGCAGGACCGCCTCGCCGCGACCGATCAGCGCGCCGAAGCGCGCGCCGCGCAACGCGATGCGCTCTCGCAGGACCGTGAACGTGCGCGTGAAGCCCGCCGGGTCGAGGAAGCGCAGCGGATCCGCGCGCGCCTCGACGCACCGCCTGCCAATGACGAGGAAGCGCTCAAGATCGCCAAGCGCCGCCGCTCGGGCGCGCGTGCGCGCAGCGGCGAGGAGACGAAGACCGAACGCGACACCCGCGGCTATACGACGATCGTCGACCCCGCCCGCATCCGCACGCTCGCCGCCCGCGGCGCGTCGATCGCCGCGCTGGCCGCCGCGTTCGGAATTACTGCCGAAGAGGTCGAGGCCGCCCTGCGCGACACTCCCGAGGAATGACCAGGGCGATCGTGGGTGGATGAGGGCGGACGTTCGAACGCCCAGGCATCCTACGCGACGAAGCGGTCCTTCAGCGCCAGCATCGCCAGCGCTGCTTTCGCCGCGCCGCCGCCCTTGTCGCCCTCGGTCGGGCGCGCACGCGTGAGCGCCTGCGCCTCGTTCTCGGTCGTCAGGATGCCGTTGCCGATCGGCAGGCCGTCCATCGTCAGCGCCATGATCCCGCGCGCGCTTTCGCCCGCGACAATCTCGAAATGATAGGTCTCGCCGCGGATCACGACGCCCAGCGCGACATAGCCGTCATAGGTCTCGCTCTCGGCCGCCAGCGCGATCGCGCCGGGGACTTCGAGCGCGCCGGGGACGGTGATCGTCTCGTGGCTGTGCCCCGCCGCCTCGATCGCCGCGCGCGCGCCCTCGATCAGCAGGTCGTTCAGATGGTCGTAGAACCGCGCTTCGACGATCAGGATATGCGCCATCAGTTGGGGGCCTTTTCGGTGTCGAGGGGAGCGATCGGGCGTTCGCCGACGATCGAGAGGCCATAGCCGTCGAGCCCGACCAGCGTGTGGTGCGTGTTGGTGATCAGCACCATGTCATGGACGCCGAGCTCGGTCAGGATCATCGCGCCGACGCCGTAGTCGCGCAGCTCCTCCATGTCCGGGGTGATCTCCGCGCCCGCCTTCTTCAAAACGGCGGAGGTGAACGCGTTGCCGCGCGGCCGGTTGATGACGACGATCACGCCCGCGCCTTCGTCGGCGATCATCTGCATCGACCGCGCCAGGATCCGGCCGCGATCGCCCGATTCGCCGAAGATGTCGGCGAATGGCGACAGCGCATGCATCCGGACGAGCGTCGGCTTTGCGGGGTCGATCCGGCCCTTGACTAGCGCGACCTGCTCGGTGCCCGTCGCCTTGTTCCAGAAGGTCAGCGCGGTCCAGTCGCCGCCCCATTCAGACGTGAACCTGGCCTCGGCGCGCTTCTCGACCAGATGGTCGTAGCGGCGGCGATACGCGATCAGGTCGCGGATCGTGCCGATCTTGATATTGTGGAACTGCGCGAAGGTGACGAGGTCGTCCATCCGCGCCATCGTCCCGTCCTCGTTCATGATCTCGCAGATCACGCCCGAGGGGTTCAATCCGGCCAGCCGCGCGACGTCGACCGCCGCCTCGGTATGGCCGGCGCGGATCAGCACGCCGCCGTCGCGCGCGACCAGCGGGAAGACGTGGCCGGGGGTGACGATGTCCGCCTTCTGCTTGGTCGCATCGATCGCCACCGCGATGGTGCGGGCGCGGTCCGCCGCCGAGATCCCCGTGGTAACGCCTTCGAGCGCCTCGATCGACACGGTGAACGCGGTCTCGTGCCTTGTGCCGTTGTTGCGGCTCATCAGCTCGAGTCCGAGCTCTTCGGTCCGCGTCTTGGTCAGCGCGAGACAGATCAGCCCGCGACCGAACTTCGCCATGAAGTTGATCTTCTCGGGCGTCGCCATCTGCGCGGGGATGACCAGGTCGCCCTCGTTCTCGCGGTCCTCGTCATCGACCAGGATGAACATCCTGCCGTTGCGCGCCTCGTCGATGATCTCTTCGGGGCTCGACAGATATCCATGCTTCAGGCGCCCGAGTTCGGCGCTGCGTTCAGCCGGCATTGACACGGTAATGCTCCATCCGTTGGAGATAGCGGGCAAGGACGTCGATCTCGATATTGACCGTCCGGTCCGTTTCGATCGTCCCGAGCGTGGTCACGCCCCAGGTATGCGGGATGATGTTCAGCCCGAATTCGACCGCCCTCTGCCCATCGGGGCCGTCGACGTCGCGGACGGTGTTGACGGTCAGCGACACGCCGTCGATCGTGACCGATCCCTTGGCAGCGATGAACGGCGCGATGTCGGTGCCGGCGCGGACGGTGACGCGGTGCGAGCCGCCTTCCTCGACCACCGACACGACCGTCCCGAGCCCGTCGACATGGCCGGTGACGATATGCCCGCCCAGTTCCTCGCCAAGCTTCATCGCGCGTTCGAGGTTCAGCGGGCGGCCTTGCGTCCACTGGTCGCGCGCGGTGCGGCTGATCGTCTCGCCCGACACGTCGACCGCGAACCAGTGCGGTCCGTCGCCGCCCGCGGACTTGTCGACCACGGTCAGGCACACGCCCGAACACGCGATCGACGCTCCCAGGTCGATCGTGGCGGGATCATAGGCGGTCGCGATGACCACGCGCGTGTCGCCCTGTTGCGCCACGCTGGTGATTGTGCCGATGTCGGTGACGATTCCGGTAAACATTATCCCTCGTTTCGCTCGCGCTCGTAGACCTCGACTCGGTCGCTGCCAAGTTGCCGTGAATCGACGATCGACCAGCGCCCATGCGCGCTGGAAAGATCGCCGAGACCAATATCGCCAATGGAATGCCGGCCGTTCCCGATCAGGATCGGCGCGCGGTACAGCAGCAGCCGATCGACCAAGTCCGCGGCGAGGAACGCCGACGCTACGGCCGCGCCGCCCTCGACCAGCAGATGGTCGCCGGGCAAGGCCGCAATATCCTGCGGATCGGCGATGACGTGCCACCCCGCGTCCGCATCGGGCGCCGTCCGCGACAGCAGCACGCGGCGCGGCGCCCGCGATTCGAGCCCGGCCAGCCGCACGTCGAGTCGCGGCGCATCCGCCTCGAACGTCCCGCGCCCGACCAGGATGGACTCGTGCCGGCTCCGTTCGAGATGCGCATGCGCGCGCGCCTGTGGCCCGGTGATCCAGCGGCTCGACCCGTCCGCCATCGCGATACAGCCGTCGAGCGAGGTCGCGAGCTTCAGCGTGACATGCGGCCGACCGCGAGCGAGTCGCGTCAGGAACCCCGCCATCGACCGCCGCGCTTCGGCAGCGCGCACGCCCGTCTCGATGCGGATCCCGGCGTCGCGCAACCACGCGAACCCACGCCCCGCCGTCCGCGGATCGGGATCCTCCAACGCCGCGACGACCCGCGCCACGCCCGCCGCGATCAGCAGGTCGCTGCACGCCGGCCCGCGCGGTGAGTCATGCGCGCAGGGCTCGAGCGTCACATAGGCCGTGGCTCCCCGCGCCATCACGCCCGCCTGCGTCAGTGCCATTGCCTCGGCATGCGGCCGACCGCCTGCTTGCGTCCAGCCGCGCCCGACGACGCGCCCGTCCGAGACGATCACGCAGCCGACACAAGGGTTGGGTGCCGTACGCCCGCGTCCCCGTGCCGCCAGCGCCAGTGCCGCGCCAATACCGCGGCCGGGCTGGTCGATGCTCAGATCCCCAGCGCCTTCAGCTTGTCGTCCATCCGCTTGAACGACGCGCGGGTTTCCTCCTCGCGCTTCTTCTGCTCAGCCAGGCGCGCGGCCTTGATCGGCGCGTCGATCTTCTGCTGCGCGACGATCTGCGCATCGGTGCGATCCGCGGGCCATTGCTCGACATAGACGATGTTCGGCCGATATTCGCGCTCGGCATAGCTGTCCTTCGAGAAGGCGTAGATCAGGAAGCCCGTGACGAGCATCGCCAGCGCGAGAAAGCCGAGCTCATACGGCTGCCGGCCCCGGAGGAACAGGCGGAGGTCGCGATAGGCGCGGACCGGCGAGAAACGACTGAAAGAGCCCATCGCGCAAAGATAGGCATGCAGGCCCCCCAAGGCCAGTACCTTGGGCGACGGCCCGGGGGGCCGTCCTGCATGCCATCCTTGCGGTGGGCCGATGCCCGCGGTTCAGTTTTCCAGCACGAACGACAGGTTCATCGTCTTCCACGCCTCGACCGCGACCCCGTCGCGCGTCGCCGGCCTGAACCGCCACTTCGTCAGCGCCCGGTCCAGCGTCGCGCGATAGAAGGCGTCGCTGGTGGCGGTGACCCGCTCGACCTGTTTCACGCGCCCGTCCGCGCCGATCAGCACGCGCAGGACGACTCGCCCCTCGCGCCCGGCCCGGCGTTCCTCGGACGGATAACCCGGCTGGAAATCCGCGGCATAGCGCGGGTCGATACCCGGCTGGACGAATAGAGGCGACGGCTTGGGCGGATCGACCGCCACGCTGCCTGTGCCCGTGCCGACGACGTCGATTGGCGGGGTGAAGGGCAGGGGGTCGGGCACGACCTCGAACCCTTCGGTGGCCGGCGTCGGCACCTGCCGGACCGGTGCATCGGGTCGCGGCGCTGGGCGCGGCTGCTGGCGGACCAGCGGATCGGCGGGCGGCACCGGCGTGGGCGGCGGCGGGGTGTGCGGGATATATATTGTGAGCGGCGGGTCGGGCGGCGCGAACGGCACCAGTTCCGGCGCCGCAAAAAACAACGCCCCGATCACCACGCCGTTGATCGCCAGCGCGACGCCCAGGCTTCCGGGGTTCAATCCGCCCGTCCGGCTCATTCTGTCCGCGTACATCCGTCCCTCTCCTTCGCATCTCCTCGAGGATGGCGGCGCGATCGATACCGCCACGTGAAATGGTACATCATTACATACGCCGCGCAAGCGCGATCCGAGCCGTTTTGCACGTGGTCGGATCAGCAACGGTCGGCGAGGTTTCAGCCCGCCCGCACAAGCCTCAGCTGGCGCGCGCGGCCGCTAGTCGCGCCAGTGCCCGCTCACGCCCGATCAGCGGCAGCAGCGCGGCCATGTCGGGGCCGTGATCGCGCCCGGTCAGCGCGCGGCGCAGCGGCAGGAACAGGGCCTTGCCCTTGCGCCCCGTCTCCGCCTTCAACCGGCTCGTCAGCGCGTGCCAGGGGTCACTTGCCCAGTCGATCGCCGCGGCCGCGGCCAGCGCCTGGTCGAGATACGCCGCATCCTCGTCCCCGCCGACCGGCTCGACCGCGACCGGCCCCTCGATCACCTGCCACCAGTCGGCGGCATCGGCGAGCGTCACCAGGTTCGGACGTACCGCCTCCCATGCAGCCTCGCCCATCCCCGCGGGCAGGCGGTCGGCGACGTCGGCAAAGGGCAGCGCATGCAGGATCCGCGCATTCACCTGCGCCAGCTCCGCCTCGTCGAACCGCGCCGGCGCGCGGCCGAACCGCGCGAAGTCGAACGTCGCGATCAGCGGCGCGGCGTCGGCGATCGGCTCGACCGGATCGCTCGTCCCGATCCGCGCGAGCAGCGCGCGCACCGCCTGCGGCTCGATCCCGACGTCCCGGAAATGATCCGCGCCAAGCGAGCCCAGCCGCTTGGACAATTTCCCTTCCGCGCCGGTCAGCAGCGCCTCGTGCGCAAACTGCGGTGCGGGCGCGCCGAGTGCTGCGAACATCTGCAGCTGAAGCGCGGTGTTCGACACATGATCCTCGCCGCGCACGACATGAGTCACGCCCATATCGGCATCGTCGATCGCGGACGGTAGCATGTACAGCCACGATCCGTCCGCGCGCCGGATCACCGGGTCGCTCATCGTTCGCGCCTCGAAATGCTGTTCGCCGCGGATCAGGTCGGTCCAGGCGATCGGCGTGTCGTGATCGAGCTTGAATCGCCAGTGCGGCGCCACCCCGTCCCGCTCGAACGCCGCGCGCTGCGCATCGGTGAGCGCCAGCGCCGCGCGATCATAGATCGGCGGCAATCCGCGCCCCGCCTGAATCTTGCGCTTCAGGTCGAGCTCCTGCGCACTCTCATACGCCGGATAGATATGCCCGCTCTCGACCAGCGCCGCGAACCGCGCCTCGTACAGCGCGAACCGCGCCGACTGGCGTTCCTCGCCATCGGGCGTCATCCCCAGCCAGTCGAGATCGCTACGGATCGCGTCGACGAACCGTTCCTCGCTGCGCGCCGCATCGGTGTCG
Organism: Sphingomonas sp. CFBP 13706; assembly: GCF_014842355.1. Taxonomy (NCBI): domain Bacteria; kingdom Pseudomonadati; phylum Pseudomonadota; class Alphaproteobacteria; order Sphingomonadales; family Sphingomonadaceae; genus Sphingomonas; species Sphingomonas sp. CFBP 13706. The sequence goes on along the minus strand of NZ_JACYVM010000003.1, from coordinate 266,427 downwards.
TCGATCCGCAGCAGGAAGCGTCCGCCCTGCGCACGCGCGAACATCCAGTTGTGGAGCGCCGTGCGGATGTTGCCGACGTGCAGCCGGCCGGTGGGCGAGGGGGCGAAACGGGTTATGACGGTCATGCCCTGCGCTGTACGAAGCGGCGCGCGCCCCGGCAAACCCCTTCGCCCCTTTCCCCATTGAAACACCGGGACTAAGGGGCGTGCGACTGGGCGTGGAGCGATTTTGATGAAACTGATGACCGGCAATTCGAACCTGCCTCTGGCGCAGGAGATCGCCGCCTATCTCGAAATCCCGCTGACCGATGTCAGCGTCCGCCGCTTCGCCGACGAGGAAGTGTTCGTCGAGATCAACGAGAATGTCCGCGGCGAGGACGTGTTCGTGATCCAGTCGACCGGCTATCCGGCGAACGACAACCTCATGGAATTGCTCATCATGATCGACGCGCTAAAGCGCGCATCGGCACGCCGCATCACCGCGGTCATCCCCTATATGGGCTATGCCCGCCAGGACCGGAAACCCGGCCCGCGCACGCCGATCTCGGCCAAGCTCGTCGCCAACCTCATCACCGTCGCGGGCGCCAACCGCGTCCTCTCGGTCGATCTCCATGCCGGGCAGATCCAGGGCTTCTTCGATATCCCGACCGACAATCTCTATGCGGCGCCGGTCATGTCCGCGGATATCCTTGCGCGGTTCAAGGGCAAGAACCTGATGGTCGTCTCCCCCGATGTCGGCGGCGTGGTGCGTGCGCGCGTGCTCGCCAAGCGGCTCAACAACGCGCCACTCGCGATCGTCGACAAGCGTCGCGAGCGCGCAGGCGAATCGGAGGTGATGAACATCATCGGCGAGGTCGAGGGCCGCTTCTGCATCCTGGTCGACGACATCGTCGATTCGGCAGGCACGCTGTGCAATGCGGCGGCCGCGCTGATGGAGGCGGGCGCCGAGGGCGTCGTCGCCTATGTCACGCACGGCGTGCTGTCGGGCGGCGCGGTCGCGCGGGTCGAGGGCTCCGAACTGCGCGAGCTCGTCATCACCGATTCGATCGGCAATCACGACGTGATCAAGGGCGCGCATGGCAAGATCCGCCACCTGCAGATCGCACCACTGCTCGGCGAGGCGATCAAGCGGATCGCGGATGAAACCAGCGTCTCGAGCCTGTTCGACTGAGGCGCGCCGCTGTCGGATCGTGGTGCGGTCGCCGGGTTACCGCTGCGACAGCGCCACGATGTGGTCGAACACCGCAGGGTGTAGCGGCTTGGCGAAGGCGCAGCCATATTTGAACTTGTCGCGCCACGCGACCACCGCCTCGAGCGCGGCGAGGCCAGGCAAGGTCAGCCACACGACCGTCCCCGGCCAGAGCGTGAAGCTCGTCTCGGCCCGGAACCCCGACAGCGACAGGTCGGTCACTTCGATCTCGAACCGCGTCTGGCCGCGGTCGCGCAAGTGCGCACGCATCCTGACGGATTTACGCAACGCCCGGCGCAACTCTCCACCGGGCTCTTCACCGGTCCGAGTCTCAGGCGAGTCGTAGGCGGGGTCTGTCATGGTTCAACTCTGGCACGAAAAGGGTTACTTTTCCGCAAATGTTTGTGATCCGGCAGGCGTTTCGATCCGCTGCGGCGCGCATCCACAAAATGGCCAAAAATCAGCGATCCCCTCGCTCTATTGCGAACGAGACGCAAGTGCAAGTGCCTTAAGGGTGGATTTGCGGCGCGCCCTGTGCTTTACGCGCTGGCAATTCCCGAGTTTCCCAAAAATTGCGTGGAGCCTTCCCGATGAACATCCATGAATACCAGGCCAAGGAACTGCTGGCCAAGTTCGGCGTCCCCGTCCCCGCCGGTTTCGCGGCGCTGACCGTCGAGGAAGCCGTCGAGGCCTCGAAGAAGCTCCCCGGACCGCTCTACGTCGTCAAGGCGCAGATCCACGCCGGCGGCCGCGGCAAGGGCAAGTTCGTCGAGCTCGGCCCCGACGCCAAGGGCGGCGTCCGCCTCGCCAAGACCGAGGACGAGGTTCGCGCGGCCGCGACCGACATGCTCGGCAACACGCTCGTCACCATCCAGACGGGTGACGCGGGCAAGCAGGTCAACCGCCTGTACGTCACCGACGGCGTCGACATCGACAAGGAATTCTACCTCGCGCTGACGCTCAACCGCACCACCGGCCGGGTGATGATGGTGGCCTCGACCGAAGGCGGCATGGACATCGAGGCGGTCGCGCACGACACGCCCGAGAAGATCCAGTCGATCGACATCGACCAGGCGACCGGCTTCATGCCGCATCACGGCCGCGCCGTTGCCGCCGCGCTCGAGCTGACCGGCGATCTCGCCAAGCAGGCCGCGAACACCGCGTCGAAGCTGTATGACGCGTTCATGGGCACCGATGCCGAGCAGATCGAGATCAACCCGCTCGCGGTCACCAACGACGGCAAGCTGATGGTGCTCGACGCGAAGGTCGCGTTCGACGGCAACGCGCTGTTCCGCCACAAGGACCTGCTCCAGCTGCGCGACGAGACCGAGGAAGATCCCGCCGAGCTCGAGGCGTCGAAGTACGACCTCGCCTATATCAAGCTCGACGGCGACATCGGCTGCATGGTCAACGGCGCGGGCCTCGCTATGGCGACGATGGACATCATCAAGCTCAACGGCATGTTCCCGGCCAACTTCCTCGACGTCGGCGGCGGCGCCAACAAGGAGAAGGTGACGGCCGCGTTCAAGATCATCCTCGCGGATCCGAACGTGAAGGGCATCCTCGTCAACATCTTCGGCGGCATCATGAAGTGCGACATCATCGCCGACGGCATCGTCGCGGCGGCGAAGGAAGTGAACCTGTCGGTCCCGCTCGTCGTCCGCCTCGAGGGCACGAATGTCGAGAAGGGCAAGGAGATCCTCGCGAACTCCGGCCTGGCGATCGTCCCCGCGAACGACCTTGGCGACGCCGCCAAGAAGATCGTCGCAGAGGTGCAGAAGGTCGCGGCGTAACCGCTATCGGCCTCGCATACTGACTTCGCGAAAAACGGGGCTCGGACGGAAACGTCCGGGCCCTTTTTCGTTGGTATCGCAGCCGGTCCGACGGGGCGGTCGTCGTGACGCTACGGTATCCGATGTTTCCGTACCGCACTTGCGAAAACGACGCGAAACCGCCATCTGTCGCACCAACGCAGCCGGTAACCGGCGGGCGAAACGAACATATTCACCTTGGAAGGAATCCTGATGAAGGTGCTGGTGCCGGTCAAGCGTGTGCTTGACTACAACGTGAAGCCTCGCGTGAAGGCGGACGGAACGGGCGTCGATCTGGCGAACGTCAAGATGAGCATGAACCCGTTCGACGAGATCGCGGTCGAGGAAGCGATCCGCCTGAAGGACAAGGGCGTGACCGAGATCGTCGTCGTCTCGATCGGCGAGCAGAAATCGCAGGAAACGCTGCGCACCGCGCTCGCCATGGGTGCCGACCGCGCGATCCTCGTCCTCAGCGAGACCAAGGTCGAGCCATTGGGCGTCGCCAAGATCCTTGCCAAGATCGTCGAGGAAGAACAGCCCGACCTCGTCATCCTCGGCAAGCAGGCGATCGACGACGACAACAACCAGACCGGGCAGATGCTCGCCGGCCTCCTTAACTGGGGCCAGGGCACGTTCGCGTCGAAGGTCGAGATCGCTGACGGCTCGGTCCATGTGACGCGCGAAGTCGATGGCGGCGCGGAGACCGACACGCTCAAGCTGCCCGCGATCATCACCACCGATCTTCGCCTCAACGAGCCGCGCTATGCGTCGCTGCCGAACATCATGAAGGCCAAGTCGAAGCCGATGGCGACCAAGGCGCCGGCCGACTTCGGTGTCGACGTGACGCCGCGGCTGACCACGCTGAAGGTCGTCGAGCCCACCAAGCGCTCGGCCGGGATCAAGGTCGCTGACGTCGACGAGCTCGTCGGCAAACTCAAGACAATGGGAGTCGCAAAGTGAAGACGCTCGTTTGGGTCGAACATGACGGTCAGGTCGTCAAGGACGCCACGCTCTCCGCGGTCACTGCCGCGAGCAAGCTCGGCGAAGTCCATCTGCTGGTTGCAGGGCAGGGGGTCGACGCCGTCGCCGCTGCGGCTGCCAAGATCGCCGGCGTCGGCAAGGTGCACGTCGCCGACGACGCGGCGTTCGCGCACGCGCTCGCCGAAAACGTCGCGCCGCTGATCGTCGAGCTGATGGGGCATCACGACGCGTTCGTCGCGCCGTCGACGACGCACGGCAAGAATATCGCGCCGCGCGTCGCCGCCCTGCTCGACGTCATGCAGATCAGCGACATCCTCTCGGTCGAGAGCGACGACACGTTCACGCGCCCGATCTATGCGGGCAACGCGATCGCCACGGTCCAGTCGTCGGACGCGAAGAAGGTCATCACCGTCCGCGGCACCGCGTTCGAAAAGGCCGCCACCGAAGGCGGCTCGGGCGAGATCGAGGCGGTCGCCTCGACCGGTGACAAGGGTCTGTCGACCTTTGCCGGCGCGGAGATCGCCAAGAACGAGCGTCCCGAACTGACCAGCGCGAAGGTCATCGTTTCGGGCGGCCGTGCGCTGGCCTCGAGCGACCAGTTCCACGCGCTGATCGATCCGCTCGCGGACAAGCTGAGCGCGGGCGTCGGCGCAAGCCGCGCTGCGGTCGATGCGGGCTATGCCCCGAACGACTATCAGGTCGGCCAGACGGGCAAGATCGTCGCCCCCGAAGTCTATGTCGCAGTCGGCATCTCGGGCGCGATCCAGCATCTCGCGGGCATGAAGGATTCGAAGACGATCATCGCGATCAACAAGGACGAGGACGCGCCGATCTTTCAGGTCGCGGACATCGGCCTGGTCGGCGACCTGTTCAAGATCGTCCCCGAATTGACCGAAAAGCTCTGACGCCGCCCCTCCTCCCCCGCCAGGGGGAGGTGGCAGGCATAGCCTGACGGAGGGGAGGATAGACGGACCCATATTGCCCGTCCTCCTCCCCCACGCACCAACCCCCCGGACAGCGCCGCGGCCCGAACGCTTGTCGCCCCGCGCCATCCTCCCCAGATATCAGTCATGTACGGCGTCCAACCCCATCCGCGCGACCGGATCCTGTCCGCCGCCGGATCGGCCGCCCTGTGTGCGGCACTGGGCTATGCGCTGATCCTCGGCCTCGGCGTCAGCCTCCCGTCGGCGATCCCCGACGCGCTCAAGACCTTCGCGGTCGGCCCGCCGCCCCCGCCGCCGCCACTCGAAAAAGTCGTACCCCGCCCGGCGAAGAGCCACCGGCCCGAAGGCGCCGCATCACCCGCCAATCTCCGGTCGAAGGCGACCGAGCTCGTCGCCCCGATCCCGATCGTCCCGCCCGTCATCCCGCCGCCGATCGTCGCTGCGCTCAAGCCCGGCGTCGGCAGTGCGGCGACGACCGGCGCCGCGCCGGTCCCGGGGCCCGGCACCGGCGCGGGCGGTGAGGGCAACGGTACGGGCAGCGGCCGCTATGGCGACGGCGACGGCGATGGCGGTGACGAGAGCCCGCCGCGGCTGTTGAAGGGGCGCTTCCGGAACAGGGACTTCCCCAATGCGGAGGCGATCATCGGCGCGGGCGGCGTGGTCGGTGTCCGCTACACCGTCGAGACAACCGGCCGCGTCACCGGGTGCAGCATCACGCGCTCGAGCGGCAATGCAGTGCTCGACGCGACCACCTGCCGGCTGATCGAACTGCGCTTTCGCTATCGCCCCTGGCTCGACGCCGCAGGGCGCCCGGTCCGCTCGACCGTCGTCCACAATCAGGAATGGGTCAACGAACTCGGGCCCCCCGAGGACGACGACTGATCCCTTGCCGCCGTGCGATGCGGCGGGCACGATGGTGCGGCATGATCACGGCCCTGCTCCTGATCGCCGCGCAGGCAAGCGCGGCGCCCGTCGCCCCCGACCCCCGCGTCGCGGCACGTGTCGACCGGGTGCTCGGGAAGACCCCGGTCATCGACGGCCATAACGACCTCGCCTGGGAAATCCGCGATGTGCACGGCGCGAAGGTCGAATCGCTCGATCTCGCTGCGGACACACGCCCGCTCCAGACGGACATTCCCCGCCTGCGCAAGGGCCGCGTCGGCGCGCAATTCTGGTCGGTGTGGATCCCCGCCGACACGACCGGCCCGCGCGCGGTCGAGATGACGCTCGAACAGATCGACATTGTCCGCCGATTCGTCGCCGCGAACCCTGCCGCGCTCGAACGCGCGACCAGCGCCGCCGATATTCGCCGGATCGAGAAGGCGGGGCGGATCGCGTCGCTGATCGGGGTCGAGGGCGGGCACCAGATCGACGGACGCCTTTCCGTGCTGCGCCAGTACCGCGCGCTCGGCGTCGGCTACATGACGCTGACGCACGGCAGGAGCCTGAACTGGGCGGACAGTTCGACCGATGCGCCGCGCGCGAACGGGCTCACCGATTTCGGCCGCGCGGTCGTCGCCGAGATGAACCGGATCGGGATGATTGTCGATGTCAGCCACGTCTCCGACGCGACGATGCGCGCGGTCCTCGCCGCCGCCAGGGCGCCGGTGATGGCCTCGCATTCCAGCGCCCGCGCGCTGACCGACGCGCCGCGCGACATTCCCGACGACCTGCTCGCTGCGATCGGCGCGAATGGCGGGATCGTCATGGTCAATTTCTATCCGGCCTTCGTCTCGACCGCGTGGCGGGCCTGGGATGCCGACCGGACCGCCTTCGCCAAGACTGCAGGCGTGCCCGCCAACGTCTATGGCGCGCATTCGCCCGCGCCGCTGGTCGCCTGGGACCGGGACCATCCCGAACCGCGTGTCACTGCCGCGACCGTTGCGGATCATGTCGAGCATATCGCGCGGGTGGCTGGCCGCGATCATGTTGGCCTCGGCGGCGATTATGACGGGATCAACGGCACCGGGCCCGAGGGGATGACGGGCGTCGACGGCTATCCGCTGCTGTTCGCCGAACTCGCGCGCCGCGGCTGGAGCGATGCCGACATGGCCAGGCTCGCCGGCGGCAACATGCTGCGCGTCATGGATGCCACCGACGCGGTCGCGCGGTCGCTGTCCGCGCTGCCGCCTGGCGACGCGATCGATATCGCGTCGCGCTGAGGCTCAGGGCACCGGCATCCGCGGTGCTGCCACCGGCTCGACCCCCAGCGGCGGTACCGCGCGCAGCCTCAGCCCGATTGCCAGTGCCGCACCGCCGACGACCAGGCAAAAGCCCGTCACGCCGGGCCAGCCGGCATGCGTCCACGCGAACCCGCCCGCAGAGCCCAGCACGCTCGACCCCATATAACAGAAGAACAGGTAGAACGCCGCCGCCTGCCCGCGCGCGCCACCGCCCGCGACGCTCTGCGCCCGCCGCCCGACCCACGCGCTCGCGATCGAATGCGCACCGAAGAAGCCGATCGTCACCACCGCGATCCCGGCGATCACCAGTGCCAGCGGCTGCATCGCGGTCAGCGCGACGCCCGCGATCAGCACGACCACCGGCACCCAGAAGATCGTCCGCCGTCCCAGCCGCCCGGCGAGCGTCCCGAACCGCGCCGAGCTGATCGACCCCAGCACATAAAGCAGGAATACCGCCCCGACCGCCGACTGGCTGAGCCCGTAAGGCGGCCCCATCAGCCGGAACCCTGCATAATTGTAGACGGTGACGAACACCCCCATCAGCAGGAACGCCTCGAGATACAGGAGCGGCATCGCCCGGTCCGCGAACAGCGCGCGCGCATCGCGGACGAGGGCGGCGGGTCGTCCACCACTCGGGGTGAAGTTGCGCGACGGCGGGGCGAGCCGGCGAAACGCTTCGGCCATCGCAAGGCCGGCGATGCCGACCGCGGCGATCGCGAACCGCCAGCCGCCGAAATCGGCGACCAGGCTCGCGACCAGCCGCCCGCCCATCCCGCCGATCGCGCTGCCCGCGATATACAGCCCCATCGCACCGCCGACCGAGGCCGAATCGACCTCCTCGGCGACATAGGCCATCGCCACCGCCGGCACCCCCGCGAGCGCCACCCCGGTGAGGAACCGCAACACGAGCAATCCGCTCCACCCCGGCACCAGCGCGGTCGCGAGCGTCAGCGCACCCGCCGCGAACATCGCCGCGATCATCAGCGGCCGCCGCCCGAGCCGGTCGGACACCAGGCCTGCGAACAGGATTCCGATCGCGAGCGGCCCCGTCGCGAGCGAGACCGCAAGCGACGCCGCCTCCGCGCTCAGCCCGAACTGCGTGGCGAACGACGGCAGCAACGGCTGAACCGAATAGAGCAGCGAGAAGGTCGAGAAGCCTGCGAACAGCATCGCCAACGTCAGCCCGCGATAGGCCGGCGTCCCCGCCGCGATACCCGTCCCTGAAATGTCAGAATCCCCGCAGGAAGCTGTCGACATTGTGGCCGAGCGCATCGACCGCATAGCCGCCCTCCATCACGATCGCAGTCGGCCAGCCGCGCGCGGCGATATCGCGCGCAAGCACCGCATAATCGGGCGTCGTCAGCGCGAAGTGCGAGATCGGATCCCCCTCCCACGTATCCGCGCCGAAGCTGACGACGAGCAGCCCGGGATCGAACGTCGCGATCGCGTCGAGCGCGGTCGTCTGCGCCGTGCGAAACGCGTCGATCGTCGTGCCGTGGGGCAAAGGCAGGTTGAGCGTCGCACCGCGACCGTCGCCGTCCCCCGTCTCGTCCGCATGCCCCCAGAAGAAGGGATAGTCGGTCCGGGGATCGGCATGCACCGAGGCGTAGAACACATCGCCGCGCTCGTAGAAGATGTCCTGCGTGCCGTTGCCGTGATGATAGTCGATGTCGAGGATCGCGACGCGTGCGACACCCGCGTCGCGCGCCGCCTGTGCCGCGATCGCCGCGGTGTTGAGATGGCAATAGCCGCCGCAATAATCCGCACCCGCATGATGGCCGGGCGGCCGGCACAGCGCGAACGCCGCGCGATCGCCCTCCAGCACCGCCTGCGTCGCGGCGAGCGCGGACTGCGCGCTGCCATAGGAGGCGGCCCAGCTGTCGGGGGTGATCGGCGTCGTCGCATCGAAGCTGTGCGCGCCGATCAGCGCATCGATCCGCGTCAGGTCGAGCGGCCGCCGCCCGCGGATCGGAAACGCATAGGGAATCGCATCCCCCGTCCGCCCGGCCTCGCGCCAGAGCCGCGCCGCATCCTTTAGGAATGCGACATAGGCCGCCGAATGCACCGCAAGGATCGCCGCCTCGCCGCGATCCGGCGGCGTTTCGACCGGCCCCAGCGCGGCCAGAATCGCATCGACCCGCGCGGGCATCTCCGCATAGGTCGTGAAGCCGCCATTGTGCAGCTCCTGCGTCGGCGCATGCGCCCGCTGCCGGTCGTCGAAGAACATGCGCATCGGGTATACCCTCGTAAGGAGTGTCAGGCAGCGGGGCGGGCGAGCGCCTCCGCAATCAGCTTGCGCGAATTGTCGATCCCGTACAGCGCGATGAAACTGCCCATGCGCGGCCCCTGTTCGGAGCCGAGCAGCGTCTCGTACAGCGCCTTGAACCAGTCGCGCAGGGTTTCGAACCCGCCGGTCTTGCCGATTTCATAGACGATGTTCTGCACATCCTCAGCGCTCGCATCGGCGGGCAGCGCGGCGAGTTCGGCATCGAGCCGCTCGAGCGCCGCTACTTCGCCCCCTTCGGGTGCACGCCGCTTGAGCGTCGGCGCGACGAAATCGCGGCCGTACGCCAGCGCATGGTCGATCAGCTTGTCGAGCTCGGGATAGCTCTCCGCCGACGCATCGGGGACATAGTTCGCCAGATAGCCCCAGACCTGCGCCTTGCTCGCATCGCCCATCACGCCGACGAGGTTGAGCAGCAGCCCGAACGTCACCGGCAGCTCGCCCTCGGGCAGCTTGCCGTCATGGATGTGATGCACGGGGTTGCCGAGCTTCTGCTTCAGGTCTTGGGTCCCATAATTGCCGCGGAACTGCCAATATTCGTCCACCGCGCGCGGGATCACGCCCATGTGCAGCGACTTGGCCTTTTTCGGCTCGCGATAGGCGTAGAACGCCAGCGATTCCTGCGGGCCATAGGTCAGCCACTGGTCGAGGCTCAGGCCATTGCCCTTGGACTTCGAGATCTTCTCGCCATTCTCGTCGAGGAACATCTCGTAGTTGAAGCCCTCGGGCGGGCGGCCGCCGAGCACGCGCGCGATCTTCGACGACTGGGTCACCGAATCGATCAGGTCCTTGCCCGCCATCTCGTAATCGACGCCGAGCGCGACCCAGCGCATCGCCCAGTCGACCTTCCACTGCAGCTTGGCCTTGCCGCCGAGCACGCTCTGCTCGATCCGTTGGCCTTCATCCTCGAACGCGATCAGGCCCGCCTCGGCATCGATCACCTCGATCGGCACCTGCAGCACGATGCCGCTGGTCGGCGAGATCGGCAGCACCGGCGAATAGGTCGCGCGGCGCTCGGCGCGGAGCGTCGGCAGCATCACGTCCTGTATGCCCTGGAAATGCCGCAACACACCCTTCAGCGCCTCGTCGAAGCGACCGCTCGTGTAATAGTCAGTCGACGACGCGAACTCGTAATCGAAGCCGTAGCGATCGAGAAATTCGCGCAGAATCGCGTTGTTGTGCGCGGCGAAGCTCGAATGCGTCCCGAACGGATCGGGGATCTGCGTCAGCGGCTTGCCGAGATGCTCGCGCAGCATGTCGCCATTGGGGACGTTGTCGGGCACCTTGCGCAGCCCGTCCATGTCGTCCGAAAACGCGATCAGCCGCGTCGGCGTATCGCTCAGTGCGTGGAAGGCGTTGCGCACCATCGTCGTGCGCAGCACCTCGTTGAACGTGCCGATATGCGGCAGCCCCGACGGGCCATAGCCGGTCTCGAACAGGATCGGCGCGTCCTGCTTGCCCTGCGGATAGCGCTTGAGGAGTTTGCGTGCCTCCTCATACGGCCAGGCTTTGGATTCCAGGGCGGCGGTGCGGAGCTCGTCGGTCATGCCCCGCGCCCTAGCGCGAAGGCACGAGTCTGCAAAGTCCGCGACCGCCCGGTACCGTTAGGGCCGCGTGCGGCCCGTACCCGTATTGGCGCCACCGCCGCCGCCCGTGCCGGGTGCACCGACCGAGCCGATATTGCCGAACAGATCCTGGAAGAAGCCGCGCTGGCGACCCAGCGTCGGCGTCGTCTTGCCATCGGGGCTGATCGACGCGACCTGGTCGAGCCCGCCGCGACGGATCGCGGTGACGGTGCCCTGCTGGTCGAAGCTGATCTGCAGCGTGATCTGCGCGTTCGGGCGCGGGTTGCGGAACGCCAGGTTGCGGCTGTCGCGCGCCAGATAATACCAGTCACCCTGGTCGAACTGTCCCGCGAGCGTCGGCTTGCCGAGCGTCTGGAGCACCGACTGACGGTTGTCGACGCCGGGCTGGACCGAGTTGACGAGGTCGACATCGACCACATAGCCCTGATGCGAGCGAAGCTGCGTGCAGCCAGCGCTCGTCAGGCCGACGAGCGCGAGCGCCGCGACGCTGGCCGTACGGCGTGTCAGGCGGAATGAAAGGACGCTCATATACTCTCCCGGGGCGGGGTCACGCGATACTGGCGGCAGCACGATTGCATCGGCCGCGGATCGCCTCGATATGCGAGGTTGCGCAGGCAAACAAGCCGCCGCGCATTGGCGACGGGAAGGCGACAGGATTTGGGCTGGTTCGGCAGGCTATTGGGCGAGAAGCACGACGAGGCGCTGCCACTTTATACTGCGGTCGTGCAGCGCGCGCGCGCGGAGCATTGGTATCGCGACGGGCAGGTGCCCGACACGGTCGACGGCCGCTTCGACATGATCGCCGCGGTCCTCGCGCTCGTCATGCTGCGGATGGAATCGGAGCCATCGGGGGGTGAGCCCGCCGCGCGACTCGCGGAACGCTTCGTCGACGACATGGACGGGCAGCTGCGCGAGCTCGGAATCGGCGACATCATCGTCGGCAAGCATATCGGCCGGATGATGAGCATGCTCGGCGGGCGGCTCGGTGCCTATCGCGACGGGCTCGCGACGGGTGATCTGGACGCACCGCTGGTCCGCAACCTCTATCGCGGTGATCCGCCCGCGCCCGCGGCACTTGCGCATGTCCGCACGGCCCTCACCGACTTCCACGCCGCACTCGCGGGCGTCCCGCTATCTACCCTACTCGCCGGAGAGCTGCCATGACCCCCGAATTCAGCCGCCCCGAGCGACTCGACACGATCGGCGAGCGCGATCGCAGCGTGACCTTCGCCGCGACGCCCGAGGAGCGCCGCAAGCTCGCCGCGCGGTTTGCGATCCTGTCGGTCGACCTGCTCGAGGCGCACTTCACGATCCGTCGCGACACCGCCGGGATCGTCGCCAAGGGACATGTGACGGCAAAGGTCGTGCAGGCCTGTTCGGTGACCGACGAACCGCTCACCGCGACGATCGACGAACCCGTCGCGCTGCGCTTCGTCGATGATTTCGGCGCGGTCGACGGCGAGATCGAATTGTCGGACGATGCGCTCGACACCGTGCCGATCGATGGCGGTGCGGTCGATCTGGGCGAAGCGGCGGCCGAGACGCTCGCGCTCGCGCTCGATCCCTTTCCCCGCGGCCCCAACGCCGCGGCCGCACTGCGCGCCGCCGGGGTGATCAGCGAGGACGAATATCAGCCGGTCAACGCGTTTTCGGGGCTGAAGGCGAAGCTCGAGGGCAAGGGCTGACGAGTCCGGCCCGACTCGTCAGTCTGCGTCGGGCCCCAGCGTCGGATCGAGATCGCGCGGCCGCACGAAGCGGGTGAACCGCGCCGACCCGCTCGTCAGATCGTCCCAGTCGTCGATGTCGAACTGCAGCTCGGCAAGACTTGCGGTCGGATATTTGTCTTCTACCGCGTCGCGGAACGGGTGGGTCACGTCGGGGGTCAGCAGCAGGACCAGATCCTCGAGCCCCGGATTATGCCCGATCACCAGCGCGCGATCGACGCCGCGCGGCAGGTCGCGGACGAGGTCGAGGATCGTCCCCGCCGACGCCAGATACAGCCGCCGGTCCCAATCGGGTGCCAGCGTGCGTCCATAGCCCGCGACGATCTCGTCGAGCGTCTCGACGACACGGACCGCCGGCGAGGCAACGACATGGTCAAACGCGAGCGACAGCGTGCGCATCTGCCGCCCGATGATCGTCGCGGCGCGGCGGCCCTTGGCGTTCAGCGGCCGATCGAAATCGCGCGAGACCGTGTCGTCCCAGCCCGACTTGGCATGGCGCAGCAGCGTCAGCGTCTTCATGGCTCGGGCGTCATGATAAGGGTCCTCGGGCCGGTTCGCCCGCCTCATGCCTCAAGGCGGCGCGCGAGGAAAGCCGTGCCGCGACTCGGGTCACCGCTTCGTCGAGCGTGACGCGCGTCACCGGTACGCCCGGCGGGAACGCGCTCAGCAGCCGCGACGGCATCGCCGCGGACAGCATGACGAACGCGCCGGAATCGTCCGCACGCCGGATCAGCCGGCCGAACGCCTGCGCCAGCCGCGCGCGGATCAGCCGGTCGTCATACACGGCGCCACCACCCGCAAGCCGTCGTGCGGCATGCAGCACGGTCGGCTTGGGCCAGGGCACGCCCTCCATCACCACCAGCCGCAGCGATTCGCCCGGCACGTCGACCCCGTCGCGCAGTGCATCGGTACCGAGCAGCGACGCGCCCGGGTCATCGCGGAAGATGTCGACCAGCGTGCCCGTATCGATCGGATCGACATGCTGCGCGAGCAGCGGCAACCCTTCGCGCGCCAGCCGGTCGGCGATCCGGCCATGCACGCCGCGCAACCGGCGGATCGCGGTGAACAGCCCCAGCGTCCCGCCGCGCGAGGCGACGATCAGCCGGGCATAGGCGTTGGCCAGCGCGCCCACATCGCCGCGCTTGACGTCGGTGACGATCAGCACCTCGGCCTGTGTCGCATAGTCGAACGGGCTGAGCGCGGCGAATCGCGCGGCCGGGCGGGTGAGATGCGGTGCGCCGCTGCGCGCCTCGGCGATCTGCCAGCCTTCCTCCGCGCTGCCGCCCCCGGTCAGCGTCGCCGACGTCACCAGCGCGCCATGCGCGGGTTTCAGCACGACCTCCGCAAACGGGCGGGTCGGGTCGAGCCAGCGGCGATGCAGCCCGATATCGAATTCGCGTCCCTCGACCCGGTCGACCGCGAGCCAGTCGACGAAATCGGCATCCGCGGGCCCGCCGACGCGCGCCAGCAGCGAAAGCCAGGCCGCCACCGTCTCGGCGCGCCACCCGATCGACGCGATCGCGCCCTCGACGCGCGCGCGCGCCGGCCCGTCGAGCCAGTCGGGCGCCTCGCTCAGCACCGCCTCGAGCCGCCGGCCGAGCGTGACCAGCGGGCGTACCAGCGCGTCGAGCGCGGCGGCGGCGGGCGCGGCGGCTTCGATCAGCGTCGGATCGGGTTCGGCGAGTTCGGTTTCCAGTCCATAGCCGGCATCGCCCGGCTGTTCGGCGCGCGCATAGGTCAGCCCGCGAACCGCGGCGAGCAGCTCCTCGATCGGCCCGAACGGCGCGCCTTCGCCGATCCGCTGCAGCCAGCCCTCGCTCGCCAGCGCGCCGGCCGCGGCCACCGCCTCGCCGATCGCGCGATTGCCTGCCTCGTCATAGCTGGCGAGATCGGACAGCCGCGCGGCCAGTCCGCGCCGCCGTCCCCGGCTGCTGCCCTCGGGACCGATGATCCAGCGGCGCAGCTCGATCGTCTCTCCACCGGTCAGCGCGGTCGCGAACATCGAATCGGCGGCGTCGAAGATGTGATGCCCCTCGTCGAACACATAACGCGTCGGCCGCGTCGCGAGTTCGCGTCCGCGCGCCGCGTTGACCATCACCAGCGCATGGTTGGCAATGACGATGTCGGCATCGGTCGAGGCGCGCGCCGCGCGTTCGATGAAGCATTTGCGGTAATGCGGGCAGCCGGCATAGACGCATTCGCCGCGCCGGTCGGTCAGTGCGGTCGATCCGTTACGACGGAACAGCGTCGGCAGCCAGCCGGGCAGGTCGCCGCCGACCATGTCGCCGTCCGCGCTATACGCGGCCCAGCGCGCGATGAGCTGCGCGAGCACCGCCGCCCGTCCCGCAAAGCCGCCCTGCAACGCGTCCTCGAGGTTCAGCAGGCAGAGATAATTCTCACGGCCCTTGCGCGTGACGACCTTGGTCCGGCGGATCGCGGGATCGGGAAAGAGCCGTTCGGTCTCGCGTCCCAACTGGCGCTGCAACGCCTTGGTATAGGTGGAGATCCAGACCGCGCCGCCCGCCTTTTCCGCCCAGATCGAGGCGGGGGCGAGATAGCCGAGCGTCTTGCCGATCCCGGTCCCCGCCTCCGCCAGCACCAAATTGGGCGAATCGCGCACCGCCCGCGGCGCGAACGCGGCCGTCGCCGCGGCGGCATAGGCGCGCTGCCCCGGTCGTTCCTCCGCGCCATGCCCGGTCAGGTCGTCGAGTCGCGCCTCGGCATCACCCGGCTCGATCGCGATCGTCCGCGGCGCGGGGCGCGGGGCCTGCTCCTCCCATTCGGGCAGCTTCGAAAACAGCCAGCGTTCGTTGACCGCCGGCTTGGCCAGCCGTTCGGCGACCACCGGCGCCCAGGGCCAGCGCAACCGGTAGAGCGACTGCGCCGCGGTCCAGGCCCCCTCCCGCTCGGGCCAGTCGGCCGCGTCGGTCAGCGCCAGCATCGCTTCGGCGGCGCGCAACAGGAACGGCGCGACATCGGCATCGTCGGTCGGCAGGTCGAGGCCGGTGACGCGGGCGATGCCCTTTGGCGTCGGCACCGCGAACTGCGCCGGGCGCAGGAACGCATAGAGTTCGAGCAGGTCGAGTCCCGACAGATCGGCATAGCCCAGACGCTGGCCGATCAGCGCGGCGTTGAGCAGGATGACGGGGGTATCGGCAGCGATCCGGATCGCTTCGCCACGCCCGATCCCGCGCGTCTCGCCGCCCTGCGCGACCCAGATGCCGCCATGGCTGGCGTGAAGGGCGGGGTAGGCAAGCACGTTGCCGACCGTGCGCGATGCGGAACGAATTGGCAACCTCGCCGTGTCGAAAAGCCGCAATACCGGCTTGTACGTGGGTCTCGTCGGTGATGAGGAGCCGTCCCCGCCCTGCCGAACTGACGCTGGGTCGCGCACCGGGCAGCGTGCCGGGCGATGTTCATTCGGTGCAATTTTCAGCATCGGCCGGCGGACGAGCCAAGTCATTCCAATATTCTGACGATCGGTCGGCCGACACCTGTCCGAAACGGATCATGTTTGGTCCGTTACGGCGGGGACAGCGGATAGTCTTTCCCGGGGAGAGGGCCGATGAGCGAGTCGCTGGGAATCATCGATATCATCGTGCGCGAGGCGGTGGCATTTGCTGCGGTCGGCTTGTTGATCGGCGGCATCGATGACCTCCTGGTCGACATCGCATTCTTTGTCTGGAAAATCTGGCGCGGACCGTCGACCTTGCCGGGCATGGACGCGTTGCCCACGCCGTCGGAGCCCGGCCAGCTCGCGGTCTTCGTGCCGGCCTGGGATGAGGTGGCGGTGATCGGCGCGATGCTGTCGGCGGCGGTGGCGCGGTTCGACCATGACGATTACCGCATCTTCGTCGGACTCTATCCGAACGACCGCGCGACGATCGACGCCGCGGCGCGCGTGGCGGCGCGCGATCCTCGGATCCGCCTGGTCATCGGCCAGCGCGACGGACCGACCACAAAGGCGGACTGCCTCAACACGCTCTGGCATGCGCTGCGCCGCGCCGACGATCGCGACGGGCGGCGGACCAAGGCGGTCGTGCTGCACGATGCGGAAGACGTCGTGCACCCGCTCGAACTGCGCGTGTTCGATTCGCTGATCGATCATTATGCCGTCGTGCAATTGCCCGTCCTGCCGCTCGTCAAGCGCGGCTCGCGGCTCGTGTCGGGGCATTATGCCGATGAGTTCGCCGAAGCGCATATGAAGCAGCTGGTTATCCGTACCGCACTCGGTGCGGGGATGCCGCTGGCGGGGACGGGGTGTGCGATGTCCACCGCGATCCTCGATACCGTGGCGGCGACCCGCGACGGCGATCCGTTCGACGCGTCCAGCCTGACCGAGGATTATGAGCTCGGGCTGCGGATCGCCCAGCTCGGCGGGGCTGGACGGTTTGCGCGGATCGTCGACGATGCGGGCGCGCTGATCGCGGTGCGGGCGTTCTTCCCGGCGACCTTCGACGCCGCCGTCCGGCAAAAGGCGCGCTGGATGACCGGGATCGCGCTGGCGGGCTGGGACCGGACGGGCTGGGCCCGTCCGCAGGCGCTGGCCGATCACTGGATGCGGATGCGCGACCGGCGGGCGCCGCTCAGCATGGTCGTGCTGGCCGCGGCCTATGTCGGGCTGACCGCCTGGGCGCTGACGTTCCTGGTTCATGCGATGGTCCCGGCCGCGCAGGGCTGGCCGGCGATGCCGGTCGTCTGGCTGGCGGGGGCGAATATCGGGCTTCTCGTGTGGCGGCTCGGCATGCGGATGGCCTTCACCGCGCGCATCTACGGCCTGGCCGAGGCATTCTGGTCGCTGCCCCGCTTCGTCGTCGGCAATGTCATCAGCCTGATCGCCGCGCCGCGCGCCGTGGTCCGCTATATTGCGATGCTGCGCGGCGCGGCGCTGGTCTGGGACAAGACCCGGCATGAATTTCCCGATCTCCGATCGTCGGGAGGGTGAGCGGGGCGCGCACGCTGCGCCACGGGTGAAGGGCGGGCGGCCGCTCCGTTTTCTCGCCGCCGCGCTCGGCGCGTGGGTCGTGATGCGGATCATGGTGCTGTCGCCCTATGCGGCGGGGGTGCTGTCGCCCGGCGAATCTGGCAGCCTGCAGCGTCCTACTGTCGTGGCGGGCACGCGGCACGATCGGCAAGCTTCGCCCGCAGCCCGCGCCGTGGGTATCGCTACTACCGACCATCGTCGCGCCACCGCCGATGCGAACATCACTGCTGCCGCGGCTCACCGCCCCGACCGGCGTGTCACGCCGTCGCGACCGCCCTACTGGACCATCGGGCATGGTGCCCACGCGTCGCGCAGCCATGCCCGCGCCGCGCCGGTGCTCGCCGCGGTCATCATGAACCGGCGTGCGCGCTCCGCTGACGTTCGCGCGACGCTCGCTGCAGATCGTGACGCCCAAGTCGCTATGGACGTCCAGCCCGACCTCGCGCTCGACCGGCAGGGCCGGATCGCAATGCTCCCGCCGCTCGGTCCGGCCGCGATCGGCGCGACCCGTGCAACTTCGCACGCGCCGCTGAGCGTCAGCAGCTGGCTGCTCGCGCGCGGTGGCGCGTCGGGTACGGTATCGGGGGGGCAATTGGGCGCGTCGCAGGCGGGGGTGCGGGCCGTCTACGGAATCGACCCATCGCGGCGGCTCGGGCTGACCGCGCGGCTGGCAGCGCCGTTCAAGGGACGCGGACGCGAGGCGGCCCTCGGCATCGAATGGCGGCCGACCCGCTGGCCCGTCCGTCTGATCGCCGAACAGCGCTTCGTCCTCGACGGGGGCCGCGGCGGCCCGACGGTCGGCGTGATCGCAGGCTACGGCCCCGCCGAGATCGCACCGGGCGCGCGGATCGAGACCTATGGTCAAGCAGGGGCGATCGTGCGCGACGGCGTCGAAGGGTTCGTCGATGCCGCCGCGCGCGTGACGCACGGCGTCGCGGAACGCGGTGGGCTCCGTCTCGACGCGGGGGTCGGCGCATGGGTGAGCGCTCAGCGGGGCGCGGCACGGGGCGATCTCGGTCCGTCGCTTGGGCTCGCGCTGCCGCTCGGCCGACGATCGGTCCGTCTCGCGCTCGACTGGCGCCAGCGTATCGTCGGCACCGCCCGCCCCGGCTCGGGTCCCGCACTCTCGGTCGGCAGCGACTTCTAGGCCGCCGCTAGCCCCCGCGGCCGGTTTGCGTATAACGACGCGCGTGGACCTGTATCTTCCCATCGCAAACCTGTCGGTCAATGCGCTCGTCATCATCCTGCTCGGCGGCGGTGTCGGGCTCCTGTCGGGGATGTTCGGGGTCGGCGGCGGCTTTCTGACGACGCCGCTGCTGATCGTCTATGGCATCCCGCCGACCGTCGCCGCCGCCTCGTCCGCGAGCCAGGTCACCGGGGCGAGCGTGTCGGGCGTGTTCGCGCATTTCCGCCGCAACGGCGTCGACGTGAAGATGGGCGGCGTCCTCGTCGCAGGCGGCATATTGGGCGCGTTCTTCGGCGCCTGGCTGTTCCGGCTGCTCCAGCAGAGCGGCCAGATCGATACCGTGATCGCGATCGTCTATGTCGTGATGCTCGGCTCGATCGGCGGCATGATGGCGAGCGAATCGATCGGGACGATCCGCCGCGCGCGGACCGGCCGCCCCGCCAAGCCGCGCAAGCGACGCCATCACCCGCTGGTCGCCGCGCTGCCGCTGCGCACGCGATTCTACGCCTCGGGCCTCTATATCTCGCCGCTGGCGCCGTTGCTGCTCGGCTTTTCGACCGGGATCCTGACCATGTTGCTGGGGATCGGCGGCGGGTTCATCCTGGTGCCGGCGATGATCTATCTGCTCGGCATGGCGACGTCGGTCGTGGTCGGAACCTCGCTGTTTCAGACGCTGTTCGTCACCGCGGTGGCGACGATGGTGCATGCGACCACGACCAAGGCGGTCGACATCGTGCTGGCCGGGCTGCTGCTGATCGGCTCGGTCGTCGGCGCGCAGATCGGTGCGCGGTTCGCGACCAAATTCCGTCCCGAATATCTCCGTCTCGGGCTCGCCGTGATGGTCCTGCTCGTCGGCGCACGGATCGTGCTCGGGCTGGTGTGGCGGCCCGAGGAGATCTTCTCGGTCACGCTGTCGTGAAGCCGGGCGCGCCGCTTCTCCTGCTCGCGCCGCTGCTGATGGCACAGGCCAAGCCGGTGCTCGTCCCCGACGTGTCGCAGCGCAATATCGAGATCGCCTACAGCTTCACCGGCGCCGAACTGCTGCTGTTCGGCGCGATCCTCTATCCCGGCGGGCGCTTGCCGAGCGGCGAGAGTCCCACCGACATCGTCGTCGTCGTCAAGGGGCCGACCCAGTCGATCGTGATGCGCGAAAAGGAGAAGGTCGCTGGCATCTGGGTCAACACGTCGCGGCTGCGCTATCGGTCCGCGCCCAGTTTCTATGCTATCGCCTCGTCCAAGCCGATCGGGCGGCTGGTCGACGACCGCACCCGGGCGATCTACGAACTCGGCCTCGACAGCCTGCAATTGTCGCCCGCCTCGAGCGCGCCGATTCCGACGCAGGACCGGTTCCAGCGCGGCCTGGTCGACCTGAAACGGCGTGCCGGGCTGTATTACGAGGCGCCGGGCGCGGTCGAGATCACCGATGACGTGCTGTACCGTGCGCGGGTGTCGGTGCCCGCGCGCGTACCAGTCGGGCGCTTCACCGCGGAAACCTTCCTGATCCGCGACGGCCGGGTGCTGGCCGCGGCGGTGCGCGACATCGACATCCGCAAATCGGGGTTCGAACGTTTCGTCGCGCGCGCGGCCGACCGGTCGGCGATCGCCTATGGCCTGGTCGCGGTCTTTCTCTCGATCTTTCTCGGCTGGGCGGCCGGCTGGATCGCGCGCCGGGTCTGAGGCCCACGGACGCTCACGCATTCTTTACCCGTGCGCGGCATGACTGCGGACTTCTGGCAAAAGCCGGAGGATCGAGGACCGACCGCCTATGACCGACATGCCCGCCGCCCATCTGTTCCAGCGGGCGATTGCCACCGCGGCGATCGCGGATGGCGCGGGGCCGGACGCACCACCGGGGGGACAGGCCGACGCCCCGATCGGCGTCATATCCGCGATCGCCGGGGCCAGCAGCCGGGTCCTGCTCGACCGGACCGCGATCGCGCCGCTGCTCGCGCACCCCGACGCGGTGCTCGCCGCCGCCGGCCAGGTCGGCAGCCAGGTCAAGATCCGGGTCGGCACCTCATGGATCATCGCCAATGTCCGCTCGCTCGCGCTCGAGGCGGCGATGGGCGGCGTCATCGCGGGGGAGATCGATTTCCTTGGCGAGGGGGATGAGGACCGGGCGACCGGCGCGTTGTACGGATTCCGCCGCGGCGTGACGCGCTATCCCATGCCGGGCTGCGAGGTGTTCGCGGTCACGACGCGCGACCTGCGCGAGGTCTATGCCGCCGAGGACCGCGCGAACATTGCGATCGGCACCGTCTATCCGACCGCCGACGTTCCCGCCGCGCTGTATGTCGATGCGATGCTGGGCAAGCATTTCGCGCTCGTCGGCTCGACCGGCACGGGCAAGTCGACCGCTGCCGCGCTGATCCTGCACCGGATCTGCGACCTCGCGCCGCAGGGGCATATCGTGATGATCGACCCGCACGGCGAATATGCCGCGGCCTTTGGCACGAACGGCGCGATCCACGACGTGTCGAACCTGCAAATGCCCTATTGGCTGATGAATTTCGAAGAGCATTGCGAGGTCTTCCTGACCAGCACCGGGGAACAGCGCCAGTTCGATGCGGACATCCTCGCCAAATGCCTGCTTGCCGCCCGTGCGAAGAGCCGGCTCGGCCAGGCGATCGCAAAGCTCACGGTCGACGCGCCGATCCCCTATCTGCTCAGCGACCTGACCGGCATCATCAGCCTTGAGATGGGCAAGATGGACCGCGCCGGCGACACCAGCCCCTATCTGCGGCTCAAGGGCAAGATCGACGAGATCAAGGCGGATCCGCGCTATGGCTTCATGTTCTCGGGGATGCTCGTCGCGGACACGATGGCGGCGTTTCTCCAGCGCATCTTCCGCCTGCCCGGCGACGGCCGGCCGATCTCGATCATCGACGTATCGGGCGTGCCGTCGGACATCACCGCCGTCGTCGTCGCGATGCTCGCACGGATGACGTTCGACTTCGCGATCTGGTCGCGC
Organism: Sphingomonas sp. CFBP 13706; assembly: GCF_014842355.1. Taxonomy (NCBI): domain Bacteria; kingdom Pseudomonadati; phylum Pseudomonadota; class Alphaproteobacteria; order Sphingomonadales; family Sphingomonadaceae; genus Sphingomonas; species Sphingomonas sp. CFBP 13706. The sequence goes on along the minus strand of NZ_JACYVM010000003.1, from coordinate 244,585 downwards.
AACGAGCCGCAGCGACCGATCCTGCTCGTCTGCGAGGAGGCGCATCGCTACATCCCGAACGACCGTCAGGCGGAGAGCTCGGTCGGGCGGATCCTCGGACGGATCGCCAAGGAGGGTCGCAAATACGGCGTTTCGCTCGGGTTGATCACGCAGCGCCCGTCCGATCTGGCGGAAGGCGTCCTGTCGCAGTGCGGGACGATCGTCGCGATGCGGCTCAACAACGAACGCGATCAGGCCTTTGTCCGCGCGGCGATGCCCGAGGGCGCACGCGGCTTTCTCGAATCCATCCCCGCGCTGCGCAATCGCGAGGCCATTATCTGCGGGGAGGGCGTGACGATCCCGATCCGCGTCGCGTTCGACGATCTCGAGGACACGCGCCGCCCCGCCTCGAGCGATCCGCTCTTCTCGGCGCTGTGGCGCGATGTCGGCGGCGAGGAGCAGATCATCGACCGGACGATCCTGAAATGGCGCGCGCAGGGCAAGTGAGCAGGCCGCCGGTCGTCGTGGCGGGTGCTACTCGCGGCGGCGCCTAGGCGGCATAGTCGGTTTCGTGGATCTCGTTGTCCGCCATCAGCCGCAGCCGGTTGATCAGGCGGCATGCGATCTCCGACTTGCCGGGCCCGTTCGGGGTGGCGAGCATTGGGATGAGCTGCTGGTCGACGAACGTGTCGGGACCCGAATAGGCCAGCGAAAAGCGCCGGAACCCCCGGTCCAGGCCGACCATGTCCGTGATGATCGTCACGTCGCTATGGCGCCGGTCGGCGCTCAGCCGCGCGAGCAGATTGGAGATCGCCGGATCCGGTCCCTCGACCAGCTGGACGAAGTGCAGATCGGTGATGATCAGCGCGCCGGTGATGCCGGCCTGTGCGTTACGCGCGCGGGAGTCGTTGACGATCTCCATCAGCGCGCGCTGATCCATCGCGATATCGGGCTTGATCTTGCTCAGATACAGCACTGTCCGCAAGGCCGGCACGGGCGTCGCGCGGGCCGGCCGGATCGCGGTGACGGGTGTCGGCCGGGGTTGCGGCCGGCTGGCACCCCGCAGGGTCCAGTCCTGCTCGCGGCGCAGCGCGCGTCCCGGAACATAGCCCTGGATCGAGATCAGCCGTCCGGTCGCGGTCGAGGAGAGCCCTGTCTGCATGATCGTCACATATCCGGTAAAGCGATGGTGCATCCCGCCTAGCATGGTGCATGACAGAACTGTAATATCGTAGAACTACGAACCGGACTTTAGTATGGGATCTGCGTCCGTGATCGGGACCGACAGCGCGTTAGTCTGTGCGAATTCGGAAAGATGATCGATCAATAGTGCACGCGGTCGACACGGGCATCTGCCGGGACTCGGCGGCGGATGCAGATTCGTACGGCGCGACGCGCGTCCCTAGGTGCCGGTGCGGACCGCGAGCAGGCGGGCGACTCGCGCCTTGAACGCGCGCAGTGCCGGGCCGGACAGCTGTGCCGCGCTCGCCAGCGATACCGATCGCGGATTGATCGCGCCGCCGTTCCTCCACACTTCCCAGTGAAGATGCGGCCCCGTCGACATACCGGTCGAGCCGACATAGCCGATGACCTGGCCCTGGCGTACGCGCGTGCCCGATGCGACCGCGATCCGGCTCATATGGCCATAGCCGCTCGCCAGACCGCCGCCGTGGACAAGCTTGACGAAATTGCCATAGCCGCCGGTCCGGCCCGCGAAGCTCACCACCCCGTCGGTCATCGCGTGGATCGGCGCGCCCCGCGGCGCCCCGATGTCGAGTCCCTTGTGCATCCGCGTGAAGCCGAGCAGCGGATGCACGCGCAGGCCGAAACCGGACGTGATGCGGCCGATCACCGGCATGCCCGACACAGCGCGGCGTTCGGTCTGGCCATTGGCGTCGAACCAGCCGCCGCGGCCAGCGTCGTCACCCTCTACCGCGTCCGGATCCGCCTGTGGGTCGGTCGCAGCGGCCGGTGCGAAGCGGACGAGTTGCAGCGTGCGCCGTCCCTGGTCGATCCCGGCGAACAGCAGCGCGCCGATCCGCGTTTCGCCGGTCGCGGCGCGTTCGCGGGCAACGATCAGGTCGAAACGGTCCGTCGCGCTGACGTCGCGCCCGATCGACAGCCGTGTCGCGATCGCCTTGATATAGGTCTCGACCGCCTTGGCGGGCACACCGGCGGCGCGCATCGACCGGTAGAGGCTCGATCCGGCGAGCCCCTGGATCCGTAGCGGAGTGCGATCGACCGCGATCGCCGTGCGCGTCATCGCCAGACCCGCTGCGGTGCGGTGCAGTGATACGTCGAGGTCGAACCGTGCGCGCACCGCGAGCGATTCGAGTGGGCGGGCTACCGTGCGATCCGCGCGCCGGCCCAGCGTCAGCGCGATCCGCGTGCCCGCCGGGATCGCGCCGGGATCGACCGTCTGCGCGATCAGCGCCGATGCAGCACTGGCGTCACGCCGGCTGACGCCCGCGCGGATCAGGACCCGGTCGAAGGCATCGCCCTGACCCAGTGTCGCGGCAAGATCGACGCTCGGCCGTTCGGGGGCCTGCGCGAGCGGCACGACAAGGTCGTTCGCCGCCATCCGCCGCCCCGTATCCGCGCCCTGGCCGAGCGGCGCGATCGCCAGTGCCCGCGCCTGCTCGCGTGCCGAACCGGCCAGCGGTGCGGGGACGCCGCCGGTCAGCGGACGAAAGCCGGGGGCGAGCATGACGGTCGCAGCGCACAGCGCGGTGCAGGTCGCGAGGCCGCGCCACCACGTCGCACTACCGATCGCGCTGCCCAGATCGGGCACCCAGTCGATCCGTGCTGCGGCGTCGTGCAACCGCGTGATGCCCCGGGGAATTGCGTCGGAACCGGTGGTGGCGGCGCGCCCGAAACCTCGGGCGTCGATGCCGCCGGCCAGCCCCAGTTCCTGCTCCGTCCCTAGATACACGTCGCGCACCTCGTGGCCCAAATTCCTGGCGCACATTTCCGGCCAGGCTCGCCGTTCCCCCCGGCGCGGGTCGGAGTCCTGTGCAGCAAGGGTCCTAAAGTCAAATTAACCCGCCGCACGCCAGCCACGCACGACGACGAGGCGTGGTGCGGCGGGGGCGGACGGAAGCCTGTGTGCGGAATACGGCGAACTTGTCCTGCCGGTCATTGCGCCGCGCGACCTAACGCCCGATGTTCTGGGCTATGAGTGACGATGTGTCCGGCGGCGTGACCGCGGTCCTGGGGCCGACCAACACAGGCAAGACGCACCTCGCGATCGAGCGGATGTGCGCGCATTCCAGCGGCATGATCGGCTTCCCGCTGCGGCTGCTGGCGCGCGAGGTCTATGACCGGGTGGTCGCGATCAAGGGCGCGAACCGCGTCGCGCTGGTCACCGGCGAGGAAAAGATCATGCCGCCCGATGCGCGCTGGCTGCTCTGCACCGCCGAATCCATGCCCGACCGCGACGTCGCGTTCGTCGGGCTGGACGAGGCGCAGCTCGGCGCCGACCCGGAGCGCGGCCATGTCTTCACCGACCGGCTGCTCCGTGCCCGCGGACGCGAGGAGACGATGATCCTCGGCTCCGAGGCGCTGCGACCGATGATCAAGGCGCTCGTGCCCGGGGCGGAGATCGTCAACCGCCCGCGCTTTTCGACGCTCACCTATGCGGGCGCCAAGAAGATCAGCCGCCTGCCCAAGCGGTCCGCGATCGTCGCCTTCTCGGCCGAGGAGGTCTATGCCGTCGCCGAGATGCTCCGCCGGCTGCGCGGTGGCGCCGCGGTGGTGATGGGCGCGCTGTCACCCCGGACCCGCAACGCGCAGGTCGCGATGTTCCAGGCGGGCGAGGTCGATTATCTTGTCGCCACCGACGCGATCGGCATGGGGCTCAACATGGACGTCGCGCATGTCGCCTTCGCCAGCCTCAACAAGTTCGACGGCAAGCGCCAGCGTCGCCTGACCGTCGCCGAGATGGCGCAGATCGCGGGCCGCGCCGGCCGACACCAGCGCGACGGCACGTTCGGCGCGCTGTCCGACGACGGGCCGGGCGCATTCCTCCCCGAAGAGGTGCTCGCGATCGAGGAGCACCGCTTTCCCCGACTCGAAAATCTCTACTGGCGTCAGGGCGAACCCGATTTCGCCAGCATCGACGCGCTCGTCGCGAGCCTCGAGGCGCGTCCGCCCGCAGGCGTCCTGCGTGCCGCCCCCCAGGCGCTCGACCTCGGCGTGCTCAAGCGGCTCGCCGAGGAGGGCTGGGTGCGCGAACGGACGCGGCACCCGAAGATGGTCGCGCGGCTCTGGGCGGCGTGCGGCATCCCCGATTTCCGCAAGGTCGGGCTCGACCCGCATGCGCGCTTTGTCTCGCGCGTGTTCGGGCATCTCAGCGAGGGGCGGGGGCATATCCCGCACCAATGGTTCGCCGACGAGATCGCGCGGCTCGACACGGTTGCGGGCGACGTGCCGGTGATCGCGGGCCGGATCGCGGCGACGCGGATCTGGGCCTATATCGCGCAGCGCGCCGACTGGCTCGCCGAGCCCGCGCACTGGGCCGCACGCACCGCCGCGCTCGAGGAGCGCCTGTCCGATGCGCTTCATGCCAGTCTGACGCAGCGCTTCGTCGACAAGCGTACGACCGCGCTGATGCGTCAGATCGGCGCGGACGCCGCGTCGCTCCCCGTCGTGATCGGTCCGGAGGGCGAGGTGATGGTCGAGGATCACCCGATCGGCCGCCTCGACGGCTTCCGCTTCACCGTCGCCGCCGACGCGCGCGCCAGCGACAAGCGCCTGCTGCTCGCGGCCGCCGAAAAGCGCCTGGCGGGCGAACGCACGCGCCGCGGCCAGTCGCTCGTCGATGCGCCGGATGCGGACATCGCGCTCGACGAGTCGGCGCAGATCGTCTGGGCGGGGCATCCGGTCGCCCGACTCGGCGCTGGCCCGTCCTTCGCCCGCCCGAAACTGATCCTCGATCGCGCGCTCGACTGTCTCGACAAGGCGGCGCGCGAGCGGATCGAGACGCGCCTGTCGCGCTGGCTCGCGGCGATGCTCAAGCGGCGGCTCGCGGTGCTCGTCGATCTTGCCGCGCTCAGCCGCGACGCGGACGCGACCCCGGCGCTGCGCGCGGTCGCCAGCGCGATCGAGGAAGCGGGCGGGATCCTCCCCCGCCTCCCGATGCGGCTCGCGCTCGAAGCGGTCGATCCCGACGAGCGCAAGCGGTTGCGCAAGATCGGCATCATGGTCGGCGCGCTCGACCTGTTCGACATCCGCCTGCTCAAGCCCGAGCCGGCGCGCTGGCGCCGTATCCTCGCCGGCATCCGCGGGACGGTGATCACCGCGCCGCGCGACGGGGCGACCGTGCTCGCGCGCGGCAGTGATGGCGCGACGCTCGAGGCCGGGTTTCGTCCGCTGGGGCTTCAGGCGGTGCGCGTCGACCTGATCGAGCGTATCGCCCGCGCCGCGCATGATTCGCGCACCGGCCGCGCACCGTTCGCGCCCGACCCGGCGCTCGCGACCTCGATCGGCCTCGAGCCCGCGTCGATCGAGCGGCTGATGGCCGAGCTCGGCTTCAAGGCGCTGGCGGGCGACACGCCGCGCTGGGTCTGGCGCGGCCGCCCGCCCGCGCGCGCCGTCCCTGCGACGCCGATCGACCCGTCGCGGCAGAACGCGTTTGCCGGGCTTGCCGCACTGGTCCGCCATGGGTGAAGGCGCGATGCGGATCGATCGGTTCCTGTGGTTCGTCCGGCTCGCCAAGACGCGCAGCGCGGCCCAGGCGATCGCCGAGAAGGGGCATCTGCGAATCGACGGCCGCGCGATCGACCGCGCACACTGTCCCGTCCGGATCGGCAACGTCCTCACCTTCGCCGCCAACGACCGCGTCCGCGTGATCCGCATCGAGGCACTGCCGACACGCCGCGGTCCCGCCCCCGAAGCGCAGGCGTGCTATCAAGACCTGATCGCCGGCCAGACCCCCGCCCTCGACCAACCGAATCCTCCCCCTGGCGGGGAAGGATAAGCCGGCGGCAAAGCCTGATAACGTCTCGCAGAAGGCTTGCTATGATTGACGCGACGGGCCTGCGCGCATAGTCGCAGGCCGTTCGTCGCCGGGAAGGAATCCGGCCCAGGAGTTCTGCAATGACCTACGTCGTCACCGATGCCTGCATCCGCTGCAAGTACATGGATTGCGTGGAAGTGTGCCCGGTCGATTGCTTCTATGAGGGCGAGAACATGCTGGTGATCAATCCCAGCGAGTGCATCGACTGCGGCGTGTGCGAACCCGAATGCCCCGCCGAGGCGATCCTGCCCGACACCGAGAGCGGGCTGGAGCAGTGGCTCGAACTCAACACGACCTTCTCTGCGCAGTGGCCCAACGTTACCCGCAACGACAACCAGACGCCGCCCGACGCGGACGCGATGAAGGGCGTTGAGGGCAAGTTCGACAAGTATTTCTCGCCCGAACCCGGCGCCGGCGACTGAAAATCGCGCGAAATTCGTGTCTTTATGGCGGATTGGGGCACGAGGGCTGTCACGATCGGCTGGTAATTTTGTTGCAAAGATGGTAATTGGGTCCGTGACGGGCGCGATATGTCAAGTCGTCCGCCTGGAGTATGTTCGAACCCTATTCCTCCACGGTGCAATCCGGCGAACGCGTCGCTGTGGCACCGCGTGGAGGCATTGATCCGGAAAGGCCCCCAATGGCTGCCAAGGCACTGTCCTTCGACGTCGGTGATTTCGTCGTTTACCCAAAGCACGGAGTCGGCCGTGTGATCGAGCTGCAACGCTCGGAAATCGCCGGCATGACGCTCGAACTTTACGTCCTCCGTTTCGAGAAGGAGCGCATGACGCTCCGCGTTCCGACCAACAAGGCCGAAAGCGTCGGCATGCGCAAATTGTCCTCGGACAAGACCATGCGCGAGGCGATGGACACGCTCAAGGGCAAGCCCAAGGTCAAGCGCACCATGTGGTCGCGCCGCGCGCAGGAATATGAGGCGAAGATCAATTCGGGCGACCTCGTGTCGATTGCCGAAGTGGTCCGCGACCTGTTCCGCGCCGACGACCAGCCCGAGCAGAGCTATTCCGAGCGTCAGATCTTCGAAGGTGCGACCAGCCGTCTCGCCCGCGAACTCGCCGCGATGGAAGAGATTGACGAGCCCAAGGCGCAGGAGAAGATCCTCGACATCCTCCGCGCCGCTGCCGCGATCTACAACAAGGACAAGCTGCCCGCCTGACCGCTGGCGCTCCGTTCGATGACGCAAGGGCGGTCCCGCGGGGCCGCCCTTTTGCGTTTATGGCCCGCCGGCCGATGACCACCACGGATTCCGCTTCCGCCTCTCGCCGATCGGGTGTATTGTTTGGGCAATACACAGGAGGATGCCATGAAGTATCTCGCGCTCGGTCTGATGATGCCGCTTGCCGCCTGCTCGTTCAGCTGGTCGGGGGACGATGACGGGGCGGGGGCATCGCCGAGCGGCACCGGCACGACCCGTACCTATATGGTCAGCGATTTCAGCACGATCGACCTGCGCGGTGCGAGTGACGTCGATGTGCGCGTAGGCACGGGCTTTTCGGTGCGCGCCCAGGGACCGGTCGAGCTGCTCGACCGGCTGAAGATCGAGCGGGAAGGCGACACGCTCGAGATCGGGCGGCGCAAGAATATGGATTTTGGCTGGGGCCGATCGGGCAAGGTCAAGGTCTTCGTCACGCTGCCACGGCTGGCGGCGGCGGCGATATCGGGATCGGGCGACATGACCATCGACCGGGTCGAGGGAACGCGATTCGCAGCCAATGTCGCAGGGTCCGGCAGCCTGGGGGTCGCGGCGGTGAAGGTCGATGATCTCGCCGTCTCGATCGCGGGCTCGGGCAGCGTCTCGGCGGCAGGATCCGCGCGGGCGCTCGCAGTCTCGATCGCGGGCTCGGGGGATGTCGACGCAGCCGGGCTCAAGGCCCGCTCCGCGCGGGTCGAGATCGCCGGCTCGGGCAGCGTCCGCGCGGTCGTCGATGGCCCTGCCACCGTCGACATGATGGGGTCAGGCGATGTCGATTTGGGCAGCGCGGCACGGTGCACCGTGTCCAAGATGGGCTCCGGCTCGGTCCGCTGCACACCGTGACCCGCTGCGCGCGCGGCTTGTGTCGGTGCGTCGAAGCGGCAACGATCGGGCGATGATCCGTTTTCTTGCCCTGCCGCTCCTGTTTGCCTGTCCCGTCGCCGCGGCCGCGGCCGATCGTAGCGTGTCGGTGGGCAGCTTCGAGCGGGTCCGGATCGACGGTCCGTTCGACGTGTGCCTCGTCACGGGATCGCCCGCCGCAAAGGTCTCGGGGGATCCGCATGCGACCGAGGCGGTCGAGATCCGAGTCGACGGCGCGACGCTGTCGGTCCGGCGGAGCACGAGCCGCTGGGGCGAGCGCCCTGAGACAGGGGCGCCGCGCCCGGTAATCGTGACGCTGTCCACCCCGCGTCTCGCCTTTGCCAGTGTCGTGGCGGGGGGGCGGCTGACGATCGATCGCATGAAGGGGATGCGGCTGGACCTCGCGGTCAGCGGTGCGGGCAGCGTTGCGGTGAACGATGTGCAGGCGGACCAGTTGAACGCCACCGTCATCGGCACCGGGCGGATGACGCTCGCAGGGCGCAGCGCCCGCGCACGTCTGACCGTCAGTGGTCCGGGGCTGATCGACGCGACCGCACTTGCCGTCGATGATCTCGTCGTCATGCAGGACGGCGTCGGCGAAACCCGCGCCTCGGCGCGCCGCACCGCGCAGGTGACGAACGGCGGTGCGGGCTCGGTCACGGTCGCGGGCACCGCCGCCTGCACGGTCCGCGCCGCGGCGACCGGCCCGGTGATCTGCGGCCGCTAGCCGCGCAGGCTAGATCAGCGCAAGTTCGGCGAGCTTCGTCATCAGCGCGGGCGGCATGATGTCGAGCCCGGTCGCGTCGCCCCCCAGGTCGAGCGGCGCATCGGCACCCTCCAGATACCGCCACCCCTGATGTGCGCGCTTCGGCCGCACTTGAACGAGCACCAGTCTGGGGTCGATATGGATCGCGACGCGTCCGCCCTCCGCCTCGCCAAAGCCCAGGATCGGCGACCGCGCGATCAGCTGGTGCTTCAGGATCCAGTACATCGAGCCGCCTTCGCCGACCGGCCCCGCCACCTCCTCGTGTCGCTTGGGCAGGTAGCGGGTGGTGAGGAACACGGGGCCCTCCTCACCGCGCAGCCGCAGGCGCTCCGCCAGATGGTCGACGCTGTCCGCGCCGAACGCGACTTTGGTGAGGTGAAGCGGCATCCGTCTGGAAATGGGCGCTAATCCCCGCCAGTCAACCGGAACGTCAACCGTGCAGCCCCCACAGGCTGGCAAGGCCGAGGAACGAGAAGAACCCCATCGTGTCGGTCATCGTCGTCACGAACACCGCCGACGAGACCGCGGGATCGATCCGGAACTTGTCGAGCGTGATCGGGACCAGCACGCCGGAAAGCCCTGCGGTGATGTTGTTGGTCAGCATCGCCGCGGCGATCACGATCGACAGGTCGGTGTTGCGGAAGATCACATAGGTGCCCAGCCCGATCAGCGTGCCCAGCATGACGCCATTGGCCGTGGCGATCCGGAATTCGCGGACGATCATCCGCTTAGTGTTCGAACTCGTCAGCTGGTTGGTCGCGAGCGCGCGGACCACGACCGCGAGCGTCTGCGTCCCGGCATTGCCGCCCATCCCCGATACGATCGGCATCAGCACCGCGAGCAGAGCGAAGCTCGCGATCGTCCCCTGGAACAGCCCGACGACCGACGATGCGACCATCGCGGTGCCCAGATTGACCACCAGCCAGGTGAAGCGCGTCCGCACCGTCAGCCGGATCGGCTCGTTGATGTCGCCGTCGCCTGCACCCGCCAGGCGCAGCGTATCCTCGCCCGCCTCTTCGGAAATGATGTGGACGATGTCGTCGACCGTGATCATGCCGACCAGCCGGCCGCCATGATCGACCACGGCGGCAGAGATCAGCGCATATTTCTGGAAGCGGAGCGCGACCTCTTCCTGGTCCATGTCGACCGGGATCAGCGTCTGTTCGCGCTTCATCACATCGGCCATCGCGATCCCGCGCGGCGTGCGCAGCATCCACGACAGCTGGCACGTGCCGATCGGCTTGTGCGCGGGGTCGACGACGAAGATTTCCCAGAAATCGGTCGTCAGCTCCTCGTGACCGCGCAGATAATCGATCGCGTCGCCGACGGTCCAGTGCTCGGGCACCGCGATCAGCTCGCGCTGCATCAGGCGGCCCGCGGATTCCTCGGGGTAGCTCAGCGCCTCCTCGATTGCCGCACGATCGTCGGGATCGAGCGCGCGCAGCACCGCGCGCTGCTCGTCCTCGTCCATGTCCTCGATGATCGCGACCGCGTCATCGGTATCGAGTTCGGAGGCGAGGTCGGCGACCTGGTGCGGCTCGAGCGCGTCGATCAGATCCTCGCGGACATAATCGTTCATCTCGGCGAACACGTCGCCGTCGAGCAGATCGGTGACCGCGCGCGCCAGCGCCGCGCGATCCTCCTGCGGCGTCAGCTCGAACAGATCGGCGATGTCCGCGGGGTGCAGCGGCTCGACCAGCGCGCGCGCCGCCGCATTGTCGCCGTCCTCGACCGCGTCGAGCACGGCGCGGACGAACTCGGGCCGCAACCGGTCGTCGCGATCGAGCTGGGTTTCGGGCTGGGTCTCGGTTTCGACCTCGGGAAGCTCGAGTTCGCTCATGGCTGCCTCCCTTAAAAGCGTGCGCTTGGGCCCTAACGCGCTGCGCATGCATTTGCCAGTCGCGGGGTGAATCCCTATCTGCCGCGCATCAATTCAGGAGAAGACCCAATGGCCGATACCCCCGAAACGCTGACGCTGACCCTCGACGGCGGTGACGTGACGATCAAGCTGCGCCCCGATCTGGCCCCGAAGCACGTCGAGCGCATCGTCGAGCTGGCCAATGACGGCTTCTATGACGGCGTCGTGTTCCACCGCGTGATCCCGGGCTTCATGGCGCAGGGCGGCGATCCCACCGGCACCGGCATGTCGGGGTCGGACAAGCCGAACCTCAAGGCGGAATTCTCGGCCGAGCCGCATGTCCGCGGCGTGTGCTCGATGGCGCGCACCAACCAGCCCGACACGGCGAACTCGCAGTTCTTCATCGTGTTCGACGACGCGCGCTTCCTCGACAAGCAGTACACCGTCTGGGGTGAAGTCACCAACGGCATGGAGCTGATCGACGCGCTCCCCAAGGGCGAGCCGCCGCGCGCACCCGGCAAGATTGTGAAGGCACGCGCAGCCTGAGCTGAAGACTGCACCGGCGCAGCGAAGCTGCGTCGGAGACAGTCGAAGCCGGCCGGCGGAGCAAAGCTCCGTCCGACGGCGAGGCTTAGCCGCAACGCGCTTCAAGTCAGAAGCGCGTCGCGGTTGCTACCCTGATCCTCTCTCAACCGTACATCCGGTATCCGAGCGGAGGCTGCGCCTCGCTAAACTTCCGCCAGCGTCTTGATCAGCCAGTCGTGGAACAGCTTGACCGGCTTGGCCTGCAACGCGCGCGGGCGGCAGACGAACCAATAGCTGTACGGGCTCTCCACCTCGATTTCGAACAGCCGCACGAGCCGCGGATCATTCGCATCCTCGAAATGGCTGGCATGCATGAACGCGACGCCCAGCCCCTGCGCCGCCGCCTCGAGCATCAGCGCCCCCGAATCGAAATGATCGATCGCCAGCGGCTCGATATCGTCGAGCCCAGCCGCCGTCCGCCACGCGGTGAACGTATCCGTCATGTCGCGGTGGACCAGCGCGGTCAGCGTCGAGAGCTGTTCGGGTCGGGTGATCGGATCGGCGCGGTCGAGCAGGGTGCGCGCACCGATCACATAGACCGAATTGCGATCGAGCCGCCGCGCATAGAAGGCCGGATCGATCTCGCGTGACAGGGCGATCACCGCGTCCAGCCCGTCGCCCAGCCGCGATACCAGATGCGCCGCGGTATCGATGTCGAGATGCAGTTCGGGATGCGACGCGCGCAGTTCGCCGAGTCGCGGGAACAGCTTCTGCGACGCATAGAGCGGCAGGATGCCGAGCCGCAGCCGCAGCACCTCGGTCGTGCTGGTCATCGACTCGACCGCATCCGACAGCGAATCGAGCACCGGCGCGATCTGCGCGAGCAGGCGTTCGCCGTCGGCGTTCAGCACCATCGCCTGGTGCCGGCGTGCGAACAGCGGCTTGGCAATGAACCGCTCGAGGCTCTGCACGCGTCGGCTGAGCGCGGGCGCGGACAGCGCCAGATCCTCCGCGGCGGCCTTGATCGAGCCCAGCCGCGCGACCTGGACGAACGCCTCGATAGCCCCGAGTGGCGGCAGCCTCCGCATGATTCCTCCCCGACTCCCTTATCCGACTCGATGCATTTCCGCATCATTGGCCGCATTGAAGCCTACGATTGCAGTTAGCGCAATCGTAGCGGATCCATTCGCACTTGCAACATGAACCGCCTCGACGCAAAAAGACCTCGCCTTTCAGGCATCCTCTCCTAAAAACTTTCATGGGCTGGCCTTCATTGGCCGGCCCTTTTTTTGTCTTTTCAAGTCCTCGCAAGCCCGGCGGCGGCCCCCCATCTGACACGCTTCGAGTTTGAAGGAGTCGAGATGCCCGATAGCGAAACCCCGACGCGGAAAATCCAGGTGGCGAACGCGCGTCCCGAGGACAGCGGCCGCGGCCTGGCGCATCTGCCGCGCGCGCTGATGGCGACGCTCGGCATCGGCGAGGGCGACGTGATCGAGATCCTCGGCAAGCAGAACACCCCCGCGCGTGCGGTCGGGCCGTATCCGGAGGACGAGGGGCTCGACATCCTGCGCATCGACGGGCTCCAGCGCGCCAATGCGGGCGTCGGCTCGGGCGACTTCGTCGAGGTGCGCAAGGCCGAATCGAAGCCCGCGACGCGCGTCGTCTTCGCGCCCGCACAGCAGAATCTGCGGCTTCAGGGCTCGACCAACGCGTTGAAGCGCACATTCCTCGGCCGGCCGATCTGCCAGGGCGACATCGTCGCGACCGCGGGGCATCAGCGCGTCGGCAACATGCCCGCGGGCGTCCAGCAGTTCATGAACGCGCCCGCTTATGCACTGCAGGAGATCCGCCTCGCGGTGATCGCCGCCAGCCCCAAGGGCGTCGTCCATATCGACGAGAATACCGAGATCGAGCTGCGCCCCGAATATGAGGAGCCGCAGGACGCACGCCGCGCCGACGTCACCTATGACGATATTGGCGGCATGGCGCAGACGATCGACCAATTGCGCGAGATGGTCGAGCTGCCGCTGCGCTATCCCGAGCTGTTCCAGCGCCTCGGCGTCGATCCGCCCAAGGGCGTGCTGCTGCACGGCCCCCCCGGCACGGGCAAGACGAGGCTCGCGCGCGCGGTCGCCAACGAATCCGACGCGCAGTTCTTCCTGATCAACGGCCCCGAGATCATGGGGTCGGCCTATGGCGAATCGGAAGGCAAGCTGCGCCAGGTGTTCGAGGAGGCCGCCAAGGCCGCACCGTCGATCGTCTTCATAGACGAGATCGATTCGATCGCGCCCAAGCGCGGGCAGGTGTCGGGCGAGGCGGAAAAGCGTCTCGTCGCGCAGCTGCTGACGCTGATGGACGGGCTGGAGGCACGCGCCAATCTCGTCGTGATCGCCGCAACCAATCGTCCCGAGGCGATCGACGAGGCGCTGCGGCGTCCCGGCCGGTTCGACCGTGAAATCGTCGTCGGCGTTCCCGACGAGCGCGGCCGCCGCGAGATTCTTGGCATCCATGCGCGCGGCATGCCTTTGGGCGACCGGGTCGATCTCGACGAGCTGGCGCGCACGACCTACGGCTTTGTCGGTGCCGATCTCGCAGCGCTGGCGCGTGAGGCGGCGATCGAGGCGGTGCGGCGGATCATGCCCAAGCTCAACCTCGAGGAGCGCACGATCCCGCCCGAGGTGCTCGACGACCTGTCGGTCACGCGTGAGGATTTCCTCGGCGCGCTCAAACGCGTCCAGCCGTCGGCAATGCGCGAAGTGATGGTCCAGGCGCCGACCGTGCGCTGGGCCGATGTCGGCGGGCTCGACGATGCGCAGATGCGGCTGAAGGAGGGCGTCGAGCTTCCGCTCAAGAATCCCGACGCGTTCCGCCGCTTGGGCATCCGCCCGGCCAAGGGCTTCCTGCTCTATGGCCCGCCCGGCACCGGCAAGACGCTGCTTGCGAAGGCGGTCGCGCGCGAGGCGGAGGCGAACTTCATCGCCACCAAATCGTCCGACCTGCTCAGCAAATGGTATGGTGAGAGCGAGCAGCAGATCACACGACTGTTCCAGCGCGCGCGTCAGGTCGCACCCTGCGTGATCTTCATCGACGAGCTCGATTCGCTGGTGCCCGCCCGCGGTAGCGGGGCGGGCGAGCCGCAGGTGACCGAGCGTGTGGTGAACACGATCCTTGCCGAGATGGACGGTCTGGAGGAGCTCCAGTCGGTCGTCGTGATCGGCGCGACCAACCGCCCCAATCTGATCGACCCGGCGCTGCTTCGTCCGGGGCGCTTCGACGAGCTCGTCTATGTCGGCGTGCCCGACACGGCAGGGCGCCGGCGGATCCTCGGCATCCAGACGCAGAAGATGCCGCTCGCGTCCGACGTCGATCTCGATCGTCTCGCGGACCGCACCGACCGGTTCTCGGGTGCGGATCTGGAGGACGTCGTCCGCCGCGCAGGCCTGGTCGCGCTGCGTCGCTCGATCGATTCGACCGACGTGACGATGGCAGATTTCGACAATGCGCTGAAGGAATCGCGCGCAAGCGTCACGCCCGAGACCGAGCGTGAGTATGAGCAGATGGCTGCCCGCCTGAAACAGGATGCGACCGCCATCCAGCCGATCGGCTTCGCCTTCCCCAGCAAAGGCGCGGCGTGATCATCGCCCCTCTCCTTGACGGGAGAGGGGCTACCGCCAGCATGGTTCCATTCGGCGGTCTATAGTCGACTAGCCGAATGGCCCTGATCTTGTGCCATGTGTTGACATTACCGGGCACGGGTCCAATGTAACTTTCATGTACGCATCCGCGACACATAAGCGTTTCCTCGACCACGCCGGCCAACTCGCCGCACGGGGTTAGCCCGAGCTCGCGGCTATAGGCCGCTGGAGTTCGGGCTTTATTCGATCTGACCTTTGGGAGGTGCGCTGCACGCCCGTGATCTCGAATATACGGAAACCACGCAATGTCAGGCCCAGCCTCTGAATCTGGCGATCACTCGCCAGCGCGCCGCGACGTCGATGAAGACGCCCTGTCCCCGAAAACCTCGTTGCGGATGCGTCCCAGGCATTTCTTTTCGAAGCAATTCGATATGGAAATCGTCGAAGACTATTCAAAGGAAGAGGCCGATCGGGACTCCGCTGGGCAGCCGAAATGGCTCAACCGACTGATCCAGATGAACTTGTTACTGATGATCCTCTTGATCGGGGTTCCGCTGCTTCTGTACTGCATCGGAATGTCGGCGAAGTAGCGGAATCGCGGCCTGATGAATCTCGGTCAGCCGCCCGACGCGTCCTTCGCCTCATTCAGCGTCGCCCAGGCATAGCCGATCAACACCACGCACGCCGCGCCCGCGACCAGATAGGGCAGCGAGTGCTGCGCCTCGTACAGTCCGACCCCGATCGACGGGCCGAGCACGAAGCTCGCGCCGTTGATGCTGGTCACCTTGCCCGCGACCGACCCTTGCGCATTCGCGCCGACCGCGAGCGAGGCACCCGCGGTAAAGCCCGGCCGCGTGAAGCCGAAACCGAGACTCGCCAGCGCATAGGCGGTCGCGATCGTGTAGAGCGAGGTCGCGATCCCCGTCAGCGCGGTGCCCACCGCCGCCAGCACCAGCCCGGTCAGGACGAGCTGGCGCGGGGTCAGATTGAGTCGCGGAATGATTCCCCATTGCGCGAGCAGCGCTGCACCTGCGCCCATCATCAGCACGATCCCCGTGGGCTCGAGCGCGAGTGCGGGCGCAAGGTTGAGCCGGTCTATCACCAGGAACCCGATCGCCTGCCCGGTCATCGCCTGCGCGTGCCCCATCACCAGCCCGGCGATCATCCAGGCGCGGATGCGCGGATCGGTATAGCCGACCTGTTCGACATGCGACTGGGTCGCGGCGGTGACCGACGCACCGCTCGGCGCGCCGCCGATCGAGGGATAGGACGCGCTTGCGCCGTGCGTATCGTCATGCGGCGCGACGATCCGGTCATCGGGCAGCATCCGCCGCACCGTGATCCACACCGCCACGCCGAACAGCGCGAACAGGAAGGCGGGGCCCGCCAGCCCCACCTCCAGCCCGCCGACCGACCCGAGAATCAGATAGGGCGCGATCGCCGGCCCCAGGATCGTGCCGAGCCCGAAGGCGGAAGCGAGCAGGGTCAGCGCACGGGTCCGCTCCGCGCGCGTCGTCTCGCCCGCGACCAGCGCCTGCACCGCGGGCGGCGCGGCGGCGCCGAACGCGCCATAGATCAGCCGCCCGGCGATGAAGCAGCCGAACGCCGCGGTCCCGCCGATCCAGTGGTTGATACCCGCCATCAGGAACAGTCCGCACAATGTCAGCGACACGCTGAACCCGCCGATGCCGAGCAGGATCATTGCGCGGCGGCCATGCCGGTCAGACCGGTTCGCCCAGAACGGCGCGGCGATCACCCACAGCAGTGCGGACACCGAAAACGCGCCCGCCACCGCGCTGTCGGCGACGCCCAGCGACCGGCCGAGCGCGGGCAGCACCGATTGCAGCGCGGTATTGCCCGCGGCGATCGTCAGCATGACGAGGAACATCAGCGCGAAGCGACGATCAATCCGCGCATCCTCGCGACCGGTACCGGTCATGGCCGCGCCCAGTCATAATCGCGCTCGACCCGTGCGACGGTGACGCGGTAGCGATCATACCAGAGAGCGCGCCCGCGGTCGCGAATCGCGGCATGGTCGGGATCGTCGCGCCACGCGATCGCCGCGGCGTCGTCCGCCCAATAGCTGATCGTGATCCCCAGCCCGGCTTCGTCGCGCACGCTGTCGATCCCGCGATAGCCGGGCTGCGTCGCGGCGAGCGCCTCCATCGCGGCGGCTGCCGCGGCATAGCCGGCGGGGTCGGTGCCGTTACGGTTCGACATGAAAATGACCGCCGTCTGGCCCGTCCGATCGTCGTGCATGCCCAATGCTTAAGCCAAGCCCGGGGGTTGGCAAGCGCGGGTTGCGGCACCGTGCACTGGTCGCGTTCGGTGCGGTTCGTCGCGTGATGCAACCCGCAGGCCTTGAAACACGTTTGGAATCCGTGCGACGGGGGGCTTAAAGCCTCGCGTGCGCGCGGGATCCCTGATCGTAAGGAACACGATGCCCAGTCCGACCACAGCCGCCCGGCGCGCGCGCACCCGCCCCGCCGGCGTGCCCTCCCCGTGGCAGATGTTCTTCACCGAATTCCTGAAACACCCTGTCATGGTCGGCTCGATCGTGCCGTCGTCGGACAAGCTGATCCGCAAGATGCTCGGCCGGGTCGATTGGGACAACACCAAGGTGTTCGTCGAATACGGACCCGGCGTCGGCACCTTCTGCCGCCCGATTCTCGACCGCATGGCGCCCGACGCGACGCTGATCGTGATCGACACCAACCCCGATTTCATCCGCTATCTGCGCCACACGATCACCGATCCGCGGTTCTCGGCGGTGCTCGGATCGGCGGCCGATGTCGAAAAGATCGTCGCCGATCACGGCTTCGAATCGGCCGACTATGTCCTTTCGGGCCTGCCCTTTTCGACGCTGCCCCCCGGCGTCGGTCCGGCGATCGCGGCCGGCACGCATTCGGTGCTGCGTAGCGGCGGCGCGTTCCTGGTCTATCAGTTCAGCCCGAAGGTGAAGGACTTCCTCACCCCGCATTTCGAATCGATCGATCACGACATGGAATGGTGGAACGTGCCCCCGGCACAGCTCTACTGGGCCTGGAAGGACTGATCCGTCAGCCGCGCGCGCAGCGCGGCGAGTTCGTCGGGCGAGGCATCGGGTCTCGCTGATGCTGGCTTGCCGGCCCGTAACCGCGCCCGGTCTTTTGCATCGGGCTCGACGCGGCGGACGCGGACCGCGGCCCGGCCGAGGCGCTCGATCCCGAGCAGCCGGGCGGCGCCGCGTGACAGGTCGATCAGCCGCGAGGGCGTGAACGGCCCGCGGTCGTTGATCCGCAGCAGGATCGTCCGGCCGGTGTCGAGCGCGGTGACCTCGACATAGCTTGGCAACGGCAGGACGGTATGCGCGGCAGAAATGCCCTTCACGCGAAACCGTTCGCCGTTCGCGGTCTGGTTGCCCGATTCCCGGCCATACCAGCTCGCCATGCCGACCGCGTCATAGGCCGGCAGATCGGCGGGGCGGTAGGTCGTGCCGCGCACGCTGTAGGGGCGGCCGATCTTGACCGGATAGTCGCTGACCGGGCGGTAGCGCGTCGTGCCGCAGCCGGCGAGCATGGCGCACAGCGCAAGGGCGGCCAGTAGGCCGGGCGTATCGGAACGCGGTGCGATTGGGATCATTATCCCTGCTAGCGGACACCCGGTCGAAGCTGAACCCCATTGCGGCGAACCGCCCGCACGCGGGATCGTAGCGTTTGCTTAACCGCTTTACCCTACGGTTACAGTCTGTTCGAAGGTGCCATGACGCATTTCATTACCCGGTTGAGGCAGCTTCGCCACTCGGATCACGCGGTCGCCGCGGACGTCCGGGCGACTCTGGTTACCTCGCTCTATGCCTCACCCAAGTCGCTGGTGATCGGTGCGCTGACGAGCACGGGTATCGCCACGGTCGTGGCCGTCACCAGTGGCGATCGCTGGCTTGCCGGCTTCGCAGTGCTGATCGGGCTGGTCGCCGCACTGCGGATCATCGGCATCGTCCAGCGCGTGCCCGATCAACAGGGCGCTGACGTATTTGCTGTCGATCGGGGTGCCGCCGAGCGCCCGCGTGCAGGACAGTGGGAGTTTTACTACCGCATCGGCGCCTTCGCCTTTTCCGCGCTGCTTGGCATGTTCGGGCTGCTGACGCTGACCCGGACCGCGGACGGCGTGCTTCATCTCCTCTCGGTGACGACGGCGATCGGCTATGCGGCGGGGATTGCCGGACGCAATGCGGGCCGGCCCACGATCGCGCTCGCACAGCTCTGCCTCGCGTCGCTGCCGCTCGCGGCGGGGCTCTTGCTGTCGGGCGAGCCGCTCAACGCCGTGCTCGCGATCGTCATCATCCTGTTCGTGCTGGCGATGATCGACATCACGCTGCAGACCTATGAGGCCATCCTCGGCGCGACCATCGCGGCGAGTGAAAAGACCGCGCTCGCCGAACATCACGCCGCATTCGCGCGACGCGACGACCTCACCGGAGTCGCCAACCGCACCGCATTTCGCGAATGGTTCGAGCGGCGGCTGCACCGACTGGAACCGACCGGCGAGCTCCTGTCGATCCACTGGATCGATCTCGACCGGTTCAAGGAGATCAATGATTCGCTCGGCCACCTGGCGGGCAACGTGCTGCTGACCGAGGTTGCGCAGCGGCTCCAGGCCGCGTTCGTCACCGATGGCGGCACCATCGGGGTGGCCGGCGACGCGATCGTCGCGCGGCTGGGCGGCGACGAGTTCGCGGTCGTCTGCGCGATCGGCGCGCGCGACGATGCCCGCACGATCGCCGATCATATCCTCGACCTCGTCGCACAGCCCGTGGCCTATGCCGGACGCCGGCTGACGGTCGGCGCCTCGCTCGGCGTGGCGATCGCACCGATCGACGGGGGCGACGCGGACACGCTGCTCAAACACGCCGATCTCGCGCTCTACCGCGCCAAGGAAAGCGGCCGAGGCGCCTTCTGCTTCTACGAACCGGTGATGGACGAGAAGATCGAACGGACGCGCGCGCTGACCAGCGACCTGCACGGCGCGATCGCGCGCGGCGAGCTGTGGCTCGCCTTCCAGCCGATCTTCGATCTGGCCACGCATCGCATCCTGTCGTGCGAGACGCTGCTGCGCTGGGACAGCCCGTGCCACGGCAGCGTGTCGCCCGCCGAATTCATCCCGATCGCCGAGCAGAGCGGGCTGATCGTCGAAATCGGCGCCTGGGTGCTGCGCGAGGCTTGCCGTCACGCGCGCGACTGGCCGGACACGGTGCGCGTCGCGGTCAACCTGTCGCCGATCCAGCTCCTGTCGCCCGGGCTCGCCAAGGTGCTGAGGGACGCGCTCGACGCCAGCGGGCTCGCGCCGGGGCGGCTCGATCTCGAAGTGACCGAATCGGTGCTGCTCGACGATATCGACGCATCGCTGGCGGCGCTGTCGGCGATCAACCGGATGGCGGTCGGCACCACGCTCGACGATTTCGGCACCGGCTATTCGTCGCTCGGCTATCTCACCAAATTCCCGTTCCAGACGCTCAAGATCGACCGGTCGTTCATCACCGCGCTCGACGACAATCCCGCGTCGATGGCGATCATCCAGACGGTGGTCGATCTCGCCGCGACGCTCGGCATGCAGACCGTCGCCGAGGGCATCGAGACGCCGACCCAGCTCGCGCAGCTGCGCCGCACCCGCTGCACCGCGGTGCAGGGTTTCCTGCTCGCGCGCCCGATGTCGGCAAGCCAGGTGGCGAACCTGCTTGCCGACGAAACCCCCAGGATGCGTGCGCTGTCCTGAGGGCCGGGGGCGATGTCCGTCAGCCTTTCGGCTTGTCGAGCAGACGGGTCTGCGCCGCGACGAGCCGCCGCATCAGCTTGAGATCCCCCTCGCTGAGGCGCAACGCGGCGTCCGCCCACAGGTCGACCACCGCCTCGAGCTCGTCGAGCGTCAGCGGATTGACCGCGCGCGACGCCTCGTAGATCGCGCAATGCCCGCTGTGGCGACGCCGGTTCTGGCGGATATAGTCCTCGACCACCCGGCGGCCCTGGCCGGGGTCGGCGAGCGCGTGGACGATACCCAGATCATAGAGCTCCTCCGCGCTGTAGTTGCGCCCGCTGAGGATCATCTGCTCGGCCCGCGCCGCGCCCAGACGCCGCGACAGGAAGCAGTGCGCCCCCATGCCGGGGAACAGCCCGAACACGGTCTCGGGAAGGCCGAAGCTCGCGCCGCGTTCGGCGACGACGACGTTGAACGACAGCAGCGCCTCGAACCCGCCGCCCAGCGCATCGCCCTCGACCAGCCCGATCGTCACGATCGGCAGATCGAGGCCGCGCAGGTTGCGGTGCAGGATCTGTACGCAGGCGCGGCCATATTGGACCAGCGCCTCGCGGTGACCGGCACGGATATGCTGTGCAAACAGGTCGAGATCACCGCCGAGCGAGAAGACGCCGGGGAATCGCGAGCCGAGCACGAGATAGCGAATCGGCATCGCCCCGGAGGTGTGGGCGCTGTGGATATCGGCCTGCCACTGACCAAAGTCCGCGAGCAGCGCAGGGTTGAAACTCGGCCGCGTCCTTGGCCGCATATAGGTCCACAGCGTGTCGGCCTGCGGGTCAAACGTCACCTCGAGCTGGTCGAGCGCGAACAGCGGTGGGGTTGGGGCGGGGGCCGCGATCCCGGCTGTGGTCGCGGTTGCGGGCCGCGGGGCCGGCGAGAAATGTCGGGCGGGTAAAGCAAGAGTCACTGTGGCATTCCTTTGTAATCGCAGCGCAGTGCTGCACCGCCGAACCTAGGGCACAATGGCGGCGATCCCGCGGGGGCGTGCGCGCGACGCGCGTTAAAATCCGTCTCGCGCGACACCGCGCCGGTGCGCTAGGCGGGGTCGGGGTCAGGGGCGGTCGTGGCGCACGGTCCGCGACCCGGTGCTGGCCCCCGAAACTGGACGTTTGCCGATCATGACAGTGAGATGGATGCAGGCGGGGCTGGCCGGAGCGCTGGTTGCGGGGTTGGGGTACACGACGCCGGCTGGCGCGGCACAGACCAGTGTCGCACCGTCCGCCCCGTCGCCGATCGTCTCGTCACCGATCGCGTCGGTCGACGCCCTGCAGCTCCAGCTCCCCGTCGATGCGGCGATGCAGGACGCGGCGGAATATGCGCGGCGTTTCGGCGTGCCGCTCGATGTCGCGCTCCACCGCATGCGGGCGCAGGCGGCGACGATTCCCGTCACCGACGCGCTGCGCCGCGAATTCGCGGATCGGCTCGCGGGCATCGCGGTCGAGCATGACCCGGCCTACCGGATCGTGGTGCTGCTGACCGGCACCGACCCGGTCGCGGACCGCGTCGTCGAGGCGGGGGGGATGAGCGTCCCGCTGGTGTTCCGGACCGGCGCGGCGGCGACGCTCGACCGGATACTCGGCCAGATCCGCACCTTCCAGGCGGCGATCCGCGCCGCGCTTCCGCATCCCCCCGGCATCGGTGCGGATCAGCGAACGGGTACACTCGTCGTGATGGTCGCGACCGCGGACCTTGCGCTCGACCGGGATGGCGCGCTTACCGCGAAGTTCGCCGATATGACCGGCGTTCCCGTGCGGATCGAAGCCAGTGACCGCCCGATGCTGCCGATGGCGCTTCAGACGAGCGTAACGGCCACGCCGGGCGCCACAGCGCCCGGGATTCCCGTGGCGACGATCCCGCCTGCCGACGTCGTGACCGTGATGCCGGACGTCGCGGGCGGGGGGCGGGTGGTCGGGACGGTCGACGGCCGGCGCTATGTCTGCACGACGGGATTCGTCGTCACCGATGGCGTCGCGGATGCGATCGCCACCGCCGCGCATTGTCCCGACACGCTCGATTATGTCGGGCGGCCGCCGGCGGGCACGGAGCGGCGGGCGATCGCGCTGCCCTATATCGGCCAATGGGGCTGGGGGTATCAGGACGTCCAGATCAACCGCGCGCCCGCGCTGCCGGCGACTGCGCCACGGCTGCCCGCCTTCTTTGCTGATACCGCCAAGACCCGGCTCAGGACCGTCGCGACATGGCGCAACCGGACCAGCACGCGCGCGGGCGACTTCGTCTGTCACCGCGGCGAGCGCACCGGCTATAGCTGCGCGCCGGTCGCGATGGTCGATTTCGCCCCCGCGGGCGATCTGTGCGGCGGCGCGTGCCTGCCGACCTGGGTCGCGGTCGAAGGGCCGACATGCAAGTCGGGTGACAGCGGCGCGCCGGTTTTCGAAGGGCAGGTCGCACTCGGCCTCGTCAAGGGCGGCACCTACCGCGCCGATGGCAGCTGCCTCTTCTATTATTACATGTCGACCGACTATCTGCCGCCCGGCTGGACGCTCGCCTATCGCTGAGTGCAGGCGTGCAGCCTAGCGTGACAGAACGAAGGCCGCCCCCGGAACCGCGACCCGAGCGACATGCGGCCCGAGCAGCCCGTCCGCGTCGATCGGCAGCAGCGTCACGCATTCGTCCTTCTCGTTCGCGACGACCATCAGGCCCTCGTCCTCCAACAGCACGAAATGACGCGGATAGGCCGCTCCCGCCGGTGCATGCTGGATCGGCCGCGGGTCACCATCCGGGTCGAGCGCGAAGACCGCGATGCTGTCATGCCCGCGGTTGGAGACATAGAGCCGGTCCCCCGCCGCGTTGATCGCCAGATGCGCGACGATGCTCGGACCTTCATACGCCTCCGGCAGCGTCGACACGGTCCTTGCCGCCGAGAACCGACCCTCGCCGCCGACCAGCACGGTCAGCGTGTTCACAAGCTCGCTGGCGAGATATGCCACGCGCTGCACCTGCGGATGCAGCAGCAGATGGCGTGGCCCCGACCCCGCTGGTGCGTGAAAGGCTGTGCCGGCCGCCCGTACACGGTTGCTGCCCGGCGCCGGTGCCACAGCGAAGGCGCGGATCTCGTCGGTCCCCAGATCGGTTGCATAGAGCCAGCGATCATCGGTATCGAACCCGACCCAATGCGCGTGAGGGCTAGTCTGACGCTCGCGGTTCGGACCAGATCCGCTATGCGCAAAGACATGGGCTGGCGCGTTCGGCAGGCCGTCGGTGTCGAGATCCAGGACCGACACGCTCCCGCTCGCATAATTGGCGACGGCGAGCAGACTCTGGTCGTGGCTCAGCGCGAGATGACAGGGCGCGTCCCCATCGACCGTCACGCGGGCGATCTGTCGCCATCCGTCGGCGGTCGCGCGATACACGCCGATCGCGCCGTCATCGCGTTCGTCGACGAGATAATGGAGGTCATGGCGCGGCGAATGGACGCCGAAGGACACGTTGATCGCATCGAGATAGGGCGTGCCGGTCGACCAGCCATCGCCCTGTCGCAGCGGATGGAGCCCACCGCGATTGGTACCGATCCAGAGGCCGGCGGGTCGGGTCACAGGGCACTCGCCCCGCGCCGACACCGCCGGGATCCTCCGACCGGCGGGGCCGCGCGGACGCGGCCCCGGGCGATCACTTGCCGCGCAGCGTGTTGAGCAGCGCGATGCCGACGACGCCGACCAGCGCCGCGGTGGCGAACGGACGATCCTTGGCAAACGCACGCGCCTTGTCGGCGAGCGGTGCAACGGTGTCGGTCGCGGTGCCGATCGCCTTGTTCGCGGTGCCTGCGATCTGGTCGGCGACGCCGCCGGCCTGAAGCGAGCTGTCGCCCGTTGCATTGCCTGCTGCCTGCTTCGCCGAACCGAGCAGATCCTGGCCTTCACCCTTCAAGGTCGTCGTGTTCATGCTAAACTCCTATGCTGGACGGCATCCGGAACGGATGCGCTCGGACCGCTGAACGGCCGACACGCCAAGATGTGCCATCGACCTGCGCATAAACCGCCCGCGCAGGGTCGAGCGGCCCGTTACCAGCGATACCCGATCGTTGCCTGCACCGTGCGGCGGTTGCCGTACCAGCACCAGGCATAGTTGGCGAAGCAGCTCGTCAGATACTTCTTGTCGAACAGGTTGGTCGCGTTGACGCCGAGATCGACATTGGCGAGCCGCGGGCTGAGCTTGCCCAGATCGTAACGCAGCAGCGCGTCGAACACCGTATAGGCGGGTGAATAGCGCGCGACGCGGTCCGAATAGAAATCGGCATAGGTCTTGTCGACGTGCCGCACCGCGCCGCCGATCGCAAAGCCCGATGCCGGCCCCTCGGTCGGCGCCCATTCGAGGTTCGCCGAGATTCCGCCGCGCCCGACCGTCGCGAGCGGCAGGCCGATATTGGCGGCAACGACGTCCTCGACCTTCTTCACGCGCTGGCGGCTATAGGCGAGCTTGGCGTTGAAGCCGTAGGGCAGCGGCGCGCTCGCCTCGACCTCGACACCCTGCGACCGGACCTTGCCGATCTGCTCCGCCGTGAAATCGGGATAGGACACGACGACATTGGTCTGCTCGATCCGGAACCAGGCTGCGGTGACGAGGATCGACGTGCCGGTCGGCTGATATTTCACCCCCGCCTCGATCTGCTTGCCGAGAGACGGCTTCGGGGGGCTGCCATCGCGCAGTTCCGCATTCTCCGGCTGGAACGAGGTCGAGTAGCTTGCATAGGGCGCCAGCCCGAACGGCAGCAGGTACAGCGCGCCCGCGCGCCAGGTGAACTTCTCGTCCTTCTGCGCCTGGCCGTCGCGCGCCTGGCGGGCCCAATCCTGGCGGCCGCTCAGCGTCACGCGCAGACCGCCGACCGCGATCTGGTCCTGCGCATAGACCCCCTGCTGGCGCTGGCGGACATTGGCCGAATCGACGCGGGCCAGGCTGCCGTCAAAGGCGTAGCCCGCGACCACGAACGGCGACTGCGGTGTCGGCATCGTCCCGTAGACCGGGTTGAAGACGTCGATCGGCGACGCGCCGCCAAAGGCCGAGAGTCCGGCCGAATGCGCGACCTGCCGATCGGCGCCGAACAACAGGCTGTGCGTGAGCGGTCCGGTGACGACCTTGCCGGTCAGCTGATTGTCGAACGTCCAGTTGTTCAGCTGTTCGCGCGTCGAATAGGAGTAGCGGCCATAGACGGTCGGCGCCGTCGCAAACGGATCGAGCGCCGGCCCGCCGGCATAGACGATCCCCAGATTGCTCTTCACATATTGATAGCGACCCGACGACCGCAGCGCCCAGCCGCTACCGAAATCATGGTTGAAGATATAGGTCAGCGCCGCCTGTTCGCGGCTGAAGAAATCGCCCGGCTCGCCGCCGTAGAACTTCGTCGAGATCTTGCCCGCCGGGTTGTCGATCAGGGTGCCGAGCGCGGGGAAGACGCCGTAATTGCCGTTATAGGGATCGTGCGAATAGGCGCCGAGCAGCGTGAAGCTCGTCCTGCTGTTCGCGCCGGCGGTCACCGCGGCGGAGATCGTCTGGCGCTCGCGCTTGCCCTGACCCTGGGTCTGCTGGTCGTCGGCGCCGTTCGCGCTGCCATAGATGCGCCACAGCACGTCGTTCCCCGCGCGCCCGCCGATATCGGCGTCGACGCGGTACAGGTCATAGCTGCCATAAGTGCCGCTGACCGCGCCATAGAGGGCGCGGTCGAGCGGCAGCTTGCTCGACTCCGCGACCAGCCCGCCGGGGCTCGACTGGCCGTAGAGCACCGACGCCGGGCCCTTGATGATCTCGACCCGATCGAGCCGCGACACGTCGACCTGCGGCACCGCATAGCCGGTCGCGCTGCCGAACTGGCGCAGGCCGTCGAGATAGACCGGTGCGTCGAACCCGCGCAGCTTGAACTGGTCGTACACTTCCGCCGATGCGCCGCGCGTCTCGGGGGTCACGCCCGCAACGAAGCGCAGCGCCTGATTGAGGTTCTGCAGTCCCAGCCCGGCAATGTCAGCGGCGCTGATCACGGTGATCGACTGCGGGGTCTCGACGATCGGCGTCGCGCTCTTCGTCCCGGACGACGCGATCGTCGTCGCCTTCTCGCCGGTCACGACGATCACGCCGTGATCCTGCGGCTCGGACGTATCGGATTCGTCGAGGCTTGTTGTCGCTGCCACAGATGCGTTGGGGGTCGTGTCCTCCGACGCGGACCCGGCCCAGGCCGGTGTTGCGGGCAGCGCGGCCGTGAGAATAGTGCCGGCGAGCAGCAGGCGGGCGAAGCGACGATCGGACATGAAAAACCCCTTTCCGGCTCGCTACTGTTGTCGCGACTGATTTGCAATAGCGTTGCGACCGATTCGCAAACCGCGTTTTCAATGGCTTGGAAAAGCGGTTCACCGTTCGCGTCTGAGCGGTGGTCCTGATAGGGTGTTGCCATGGACTTCTTCCCCGCCCTTACCGACGCGCACCGCGCGTTCGTCGAACGCCAGCCCGTGTTCTTCGTCGCGACCGCGGCCGAGGGTGCGCGGATCAACCTCAGCCCGAAGGGCATGGACAGCTTCCGCGTTCTTGACGCTGGCACCGTCGCCTATCTCGACGTCGGTGGCTCGGGGAACGAGACCAATGCGCATCTCGCTGCCGACGGACGCATCACGATCATGTTCTGCGCGTTTGACCGCCCCGCGCTCATCTTCCGCATCTATGGGCACGGCACCGCGGTGCTGCCGCAGGACGATCGCTGGGACGCGCTTTATGCGCAGTTCACGCCGTTGCCGGGTACGCGGCAGATCTTCGAGATCGCGGTCGATCAGGTGCAGACGAGCTGCGGTTGGGGCGTGCCCGTCATGACGCTCGATCGCGAACGCCAGACTCTGTCCAAATATCATGCCGGGCAGAGCGATGCCGAACGGCTCGCCGAATGGGCCGAGCATCCGCGCAGCATCGACGGTCTGCCGACGCGCGTGCCGACCGTCGCGCCCGGTGCAGCCCGATGAGTCTCGCCGAGCTTGGCCGCTACAGCCGCAACGAGGCGCTGATCATCGCCGGCCGGCTCGAAAGCGAGGGCATCGCCGCGATGGTGTTCGACGGCGACATGGCGATCGGCGACGGCAGCGATCTGCTGATCCCGGTCCGCGTGATGGTCGATGCCGACGATTTCGCCGAGGCACGCGCGATCATTCCCGACCGCTGAGCGAATAATCGTCCGGAAACGCGCTGCCCGTTTTTCAGGCAATCGTCGCGCGCTGCACAGTTTCTAGCGGCCCGGCGCGTCCGACACCCCGTCCCCGCCCCGTCCCGCACCCTGCCGGTAAACTGGCACGGTCGTTGCGTTGTGTTCGACGTAACAAGGGGAAGGGGCGCGATGAAACTCGTCATTGCCATCATCAAGCCGTTCAAGCTCGACGAGGTGCGCGAAGCGCTCACCACGCTCGGCGTGGCGGGCATGACGGTCACCGAGGTCAAGGGGTTCGGCCGGCAAAAGGGTCAGACCGAGATTTATCGCGGTGCCGAATACACGACCAACATGGTGCCCAAGATCAAGGTCGAGGTCGTGTGCGCGACGAGCCTGGTGGACCGCGTGGTCGAGGCGATCCAGGCATCCGCCAACACCGGCGCGATCGGCGATGGCAAGATCTTTGTGGTCGACGTCAGCCAGGCGGTGCGCGTCCGCACCGGCGAGACCGACGACTCGGCGCTCTGAGGGGAGGGGGACACGATGAAGCATGACATGAAGACAGCCGCCGCTGCGGTTCTGGGGTTCGGTGCCGCGCTGGTCGCCGCCGCGCCCGCCTTTGCGCAGACGGTCGTCGCACCCGCGGCCGCGCCCGTCGTCGCCACCGTCAACAAGGGCGATACCGCCTGGATGATGACCTCGACGATCCTCGTCCTGATGATGATCCTGCCGGGTCTCGCCCTGTTCTACGGCGGTCTCACCCGGTCGAAGAACATGCTCTCGACGATGACGCAGATCGGCGCGGTCGCAGCACTCGCGATGCTCATCTGGGTGATGTGGGGCTATACGCTGGCCTTCGGTCCCGACGTGACCAATCCGCTGCTCAGCAACTTCATCGGCAGCCTCGACAAGGCATTCCTCAGGGGGATCACCCCGGCCTCGCAGGCGGCGACCTTCACCGCGGGCGTCGAGATTCCCGAATATGTCTTCGTCTGTTTCCAGATGACCTTCGCCGCGATCACGATCGCACTGGTGCTCGGCTCGGTCGTCGAGCGGATGAAATTCTCCGCGGTGATGGTGTTCGGCCTGGTCTGGCTGACGATCGTCTATTTCCCGATCGCGCACATGGTCTGGGCCGCGTCGGGCTATTTCTTCAAGGCCGGTGCGCTCGATTTCGCGGGCGGGACCGTCGTCCACATCAACGCGGGCGTTTCCGCGCTGGTCGCCGCACTGATGCTCGGCAAGCGGATCGGCTATCCCAAGGAGCCGATGGCGCCGCATTCGCTGGTGATGACCGGGATCGGCACCGGGCTGCTCTGGGTGGGCTGGTTCGGCTTCAACGCCGGCTCCGCGCTTGAAGCGAACGGGTCGGCCGCGCTGGCGATGATCAACACCTTCGTCGCGACCGCGTCGGCCGCGTTGTTCTGGATGCTTGCCGAGCGGCTGTCGGGTCACAAGGGGTCGGCACTCGGCTTCTGCTCGGGCATCGTCGCAGGGCTGGTCGCGGTGACGCCGGCGGCGGGCAATTCGGGCCCGTTCGGCGCGATCGTGCTGGGCGCGATCGCCTCGCTGATCTGCTTCATGGCGGTGTCGAAGATCAAGCCGCTGCTCGGCTATGACGACTCGCTCGACGCGTTCGGCATCCACGGCATCGGCGGCATGGTCGGCGCGATCGGCACTGCCGTGGTCTATGCGCCGTCGCTCGGTGGCCCGGGTGCCGCCGACTATGCGATCGGCGCCAAGCTGCTGGTGCAGATCCAGGCGGTTCTCGTCACGATCATCTGGGCCTCGGTCGGCACCGTGATCGCGATCCTGATCGCCAAGGCGGTCACCGGCCTGCGCGTCTCGCCCGAAGTCGAGGTCGAGGGTCTCGACATCGGCGAGCATGGCGAGCGTGCCTATAACTGATCCTGTTCGGTAGCGGGCCGCCCGAGCCCGCACCCACGATGTTCCTCCTGCGGACAACCTGGCCCGGTGCGCACAACGCACCGGGTCTTTTTTTGCGTGTCGATCGCGGTGCCGGCAGGGCGCCCGCTAGACGCCGATGTTCCTGGGCGCCAGCCGCCGGATATCGAGCACGTCGACCCGCGAGAGCATCACCGCGCCGAGCGTCCGGTCGCCGGTTTCGACGAGGATTCCTTCCTGCGTCGCGCGCACCGTCCGCCAGGTGACCTCGCGCACCGCGATCCGCTTGCCGACACGCTTGACCGCGGCGACACGGCCATCATCGGCGACCGCGAGCGCGCCGCGCCCATCGGCGCCGACGACCGCGCCCGACACGGCAAAGCCCGGCAGTTGCGCCTGCGCCGCCTCGGCGGCCTCCTCGGCGGTCTCGATCCGTATCACACGCCGCTTCCGGACCGTCGCCCAGCCGATACCGCCGACCGACGCCACCAATGCCGCGACCGCAGCCCCGATCACCGCGGGGCCGAGCGCGATCGGGATCATCGCGGCCCTGCGAGCGCGTCCAGCATCGGGCGGATCCCGCGCAGGTCATAGCCCGCGTCCTCGGCCTGCGCGAGCAACAGGTTGGGATTGCGCCCCGCCTTTGCCGCGGCCAGCGCCCACAGATTGCAGCTCCGTGTGCCCGACCGGCAATAGGCGAGGACGGGGCCTTTGGCCTCGGTCAGCGCCTGAGTCATCGCGTCGATCTGTGGATGCGAAAAGCCCGCATGCGTCACCGGGATCGCGACATAGTTCAGGCCGGCTGCCTCGGCCGCCGCACGGATCGCGTCGCCCGAAGGCTGGCCCGCATCCTCGTCATCGGGGCGGTTGTTGACGATCGTCTTGAAGCCCGCCGCGGCAATGTCCGCGACGTGCTCGACCGCGATCTGCGGCGCGACCGAAATGCTTTCGTTGATGTGCCGGATCATGCGGACTCGCGGATAACTGCCAGAAAGGCATCCCCATAGGCGTCGAGCTTGCGCGCGCCAATGCCCGATAGCACCGCGAGCGCCGCCCGCGACGCGGGTCGCTGCGCCGCCATGTCACGCAGCACCGAATCGTGGAAGATCACATAGGGTGGAACGCCCGCGTCCTTCGCCAGATCACGGCGGCATACGCGCAGCGCCTCGAACAGTGGATCGTCGACCGGGTTCGGCACCGCGCCGGGTGCAGCCTTGCGCCGCCGCTCGCGCTTGGGCGGCACGATCACCGACAGCGCCGCCTCGCCTTTCAGGATCGCCTTGGCCGCCGGTCCGAATTCGAGGCCGCCGTGCGGGTTCGTCCGCAGCGCATCCTTCAGCATCAGCGCGCGCGATACGGGTTTCAACAGCGCCACCTCGTCGCCCTCGACGATCCCGTAGACCGACAGCGCCTCATGCCCGTTCATCAGGCTGCGCTCCGACGACACGCCCGTCAGGATACCCTCGATATAGCCGACGCCGAACATCTGCCCCGTCCGGAACACCGCCGACAAGAATTTCCGCGCGGTCTCGGTCGCGTCGACCGCATCGACATTGCCGAGGCAATTGTC
The DNA here is from genome assembly GCF_014842355.1 of Sphingomonas sp. CFBP 13706. NCBI lineage: Bacteria > Pseudomonadati > Pseudomonadota > Alphaproteobacteria > Sphingomonadales > Sphingomonadaceae > Sphingomonas > Sphingomonas sp. CFBP 13706. Next base: position 213,338 of record NZ_JACYVM010000003.1, on the reverse strand, counting down.
GCAATTGCCGCAATCCTCGAGTCGCTCCTCGCCGAAATGCTTGAGCAGGATGCGGCGCCGGCACCCTGCGGTCTCGACCAGCCCGCCCATCGCGGTCAGCCGCTGGCGCTCGCCCGCCTGCCGCTCGGGCTCGACCTCGCCGATCCGCTGGCGGGCGCGCGCGAAATCCTCCGCACCCCAAAACAGGTGCGCGATCGCCGGGTCGCCGTCACGCCCCGCGCGCCCCGTCTCCTGATAATAGGCCTCGATCGATTTCGGCAGCCCGGCATGCGCGACGAACCGCACGTCGGGCTTGTCGATCCCCATCCCGAACGCGACGGTGGCGCAGATCACCATGTCCTCGCTCGCGACGAAATCCGCCTGGTTCTTCGCGCGCACCTGCGGATCGAGCCCCGCATGATAGGCCCGCGTCGGCCGCCCGCTGCGCCCCAGCGCCTCGGCGAGCTTCTCGGTTGCCGCGCGCGTCTGCGCATAGACGATCCCCGGCCCCGGAATCTTCTCGAGGATGTCGGCAATCTGCCGGTTGACGTTGTCGCGTGCCGAGATCGCATAGCGGATGTTCGGCCGGTCGAACCCCGACACGATCAGCCCTTCACGCGAGATGCCGAGCTGTTCGAGGATATCCGCGCGCGTATGGGCATCGGCGGTCGCGGTCAGCGCGAGCCGCGGCACGTCGGGGAAGCTGTCGAGCAACGGCCGCAGCAGCCGATAGTCGGGGCGGAAGTCATGCCCCCACTCACTGACGCAATGCGCCTCGTCGATCGCGAACAGCGAGAGCTTCGCCTGAGACAAAAGGTTGCGGAAGCTCTCGTTCGAGGCCCGCTCGGGCGCGACGTACAGCAGATCGAGATCACCCGCACGGAACCGCGCGATCGTCTCCTCGCGATTGGTATCCACGCTCGTCAGCGTCGCCGCTTTGATCCCGACCGCGGTCGCGGCACGCAACTGGTCGTGCATCAGCGCGATCAGCGGCGACACGACCACGCACGTCCCCTCGAGCATCGTCGCCGGCAGCTGGTAACACAGCGACTTGCCAGCTCCGGTCGGCATCACCGCCAGCGTCCGCTGCCCCGCAAGCACGCGGTCGACGACATCGCGCTGCACGCCACGAAAATCAGGAAAGCCGAAGATGCGCTGGAGATCGGGAAGGGGGTCGAGTGCCATCGCCGTCTAGGTAGCGATCCCCGCTGCGATGTCGAGGATAGCGCGGGTCTTATCGCTTGATGTACACCACCCCGGCGGAGGCTGGGGTCCGGTTGGAAAGGCGGCGATAACGGTGCGCAGTCCGTCGTGATTACCGTCTCCCAATTGGGCCCCGGCCTTCGCCGGGGTGGAAGATGGTGGGACGACCCTATTCCGCCGCGAGCGCCCCCGCGTCATCGCCGGCGCGCTCCTGCGCCTGGCGGTTCCACATCTCCGCATAGACACCTTCGCGCCGCAGCAACTCGGCATGCGTGCCCTTCTCGACGATCCGCCCCGCCTCCAGCACGACGATCTGGTCGGCATGCACCACGGTCGACAGCCGGTGCGCGATCACGATCGTCGTGCGACCGCGCTCGATCGCCTCGAGCGTGTCGAGGATCTCCGCCTCGGTGCGGCTGTCGAGCGCGGACGTCGCCTCGTCGAGGATCAGGATCGGCGGGTTCTTCAGCAGCGTGCGTGCGATCGCCACGCGCTGCTTCTCGCCACCCGACAGCTTCAGACCACGCTCGCCGACGCGCGTCGCATAGCCCAGCGGCTGGCGTTCGATGAACCCCGCGATCGCCGCGCCCTTCGCCGCCGTCTCGACCTCGGGTATCTCCGCCCCCTCACGGCCATAGGCGATGTTGTAGCCGATCGTGTCGTTGAACAGCACGGTGTCCTGCGGGACGATTCCGATCGCCGCGCGCAATGATGCCTGGCGGACCTGCGCAATGTCCTGTCCGTCTACGGTGATCCGCCCGCCCGTCAGGTCGTAGAAGCGGTAGAGCAGCCGGGCGAGCGTCGACTTGCCCGCGCCCGATGGTCCGACCACCGCGAGCGTCGATCCCGCGGGCACGTCGAGCTCGAGATCGCGCAGGATCGGCCGGCCCGCATCATAACCGAACGAGACATTCTCGAACCGGACATGCCCCGCGCTGACCGCCAGTACGGGGGCGTCGGCCACGTCGACGACGGAAGCGGGTGTGTCGATCAGGTCGAACATCGCCGCCATGTCGAGCGCACCCTGGCGGATCGTGCGATACACCATACCGAGCAGGTCGAGCGGCCGGAATAGCTGCGCCAGCAGCGTGGAAACGAAGACCACGTCGCCCGCCGACGCCTCGCCCCGGCTCCACCGCCACACGACGAAGCCCATGCCGCCCGCAAGCATCAGATTGGTGATCAGCGCCTGGCCGAGGTTCAGCCATGCGAGCGAATTCTCGCTCTTCACCGCGGCTTCGGAATAGGCGGTGATCGCGCTGTCATAGCGCTTCGCCTCGCGCTCCTCCGCGCCGAAATACTTGACCGTCTCGAAGTTCAGCAGCGAATCCACCGCATGCGCGACCGCACCAGTATCGAGGTCGTTCATGCGTGCGCGCAGCGCGTTGCGCCAGTCGGTGACCATCCGCGTGAACGCGATATAGCCGACCACCATCACGACCGTCGCGACGACCAGCGGCCAGCCGAACTTGGTCCAGAACAGGCCTAGCACCAGCACGAGTTCGAACAGCGTCGGCGCGATGTTGAACAGCAGGAAATAGAGCATCGTGTCGATACTCTTGGTCCCGCGCTCGACCACCTTGGTCACTGCGCCCGTTCGGCGCGACAGATGGAAATCGAGGCTCAGTGCATGGAGGTGGCGAAACACCTGCGCCGCCAACCGCCGCGACGCGTCCTGTCCGACACGTTCGAACACTGCGTTGCGCAGATTGTCGAACAGCGTCGTCCCGAATCGCGAGGCCGCATAGCCGACCACCAGCAGCGCGACGAGCGTCAGCGCGCCGCGGTCGTTCCCCGCCATCCGGTCGACCGCATATTTCAGCGTGAAGGCCGCGCCGAACACCTGCACCAGCTTCGACGCGATCACTAGCAGCATCGCGACGACGATCCGCACCTTCAGCTTCGGCTGCCCCGCCGGCCACAGGAACGGCAGAAAGCGGCGGAGCGTCGGCAGCAACGGCTGGTCCGCGCGGGTGGAGGTGTAGGTATCAGGGGGCATTGCTGGTGGTGATGTAGGCGTGGTCAAGCCCCGGCGAAAGCGGTTGACGGAACAATCCTGCCACTTCGTCGCTTTTCATACCGTGTCCAACGCCGGGCACGGCGATCCACTGGAGAATGAAATGGAACCGTTGTTCTACGTCATGGCCATCATGGGTTGCAGTGACGGCAATATGAACTGCACCGAGGCACGGGTCGTGCCGGCGCGCTACGAGACCATGGCGCAGTGCCGTGCGGCACTCCCCGATCAGCTCGCGCAGAACACCGACGTCCCCTATCCGATGATCGGCGCCAACTGCCGCACCGCGGGCGCGCAGATCGCCGTGACAGGCAAGGCCAAAGCACGGGGCTGATCCGCTCGTGTGGGGGTCACCGCCCGTCCCCCCCTCCGTTCGTGCTGAGCGAAGTCGAAGCACAGGCCCCGAACGGATGCCCTTCGACTTCGCTCAGGGCGAACGGAAGGGGCAGGGACAGACGTTGAATGTGCTAGGGCCGGATCTACCGCGGTCGTGTCCACAGCCTCGGATCGCGCGGCGTACGCGGATACAGCCGCTCCCGCGCCGCTGCTTCCCGCGCGGCTCTCGCGATAAATCCCAGCTTCTGCGCCCCGGACGTCGTAACGCGGTGATCCCAGGCATGCTCGCCACGCGCTGCGACGGTCCGCCCGATTGCGCCATAGATACCGGCCGCCGACAGCACGGCCCAGGCCGATCGGAACGATAACGCGGGCGTGCCCTCCCGTGCGCTCGCCTCGAACGCCGCCGCGCGGTCCGCCATCCGCTTGGTGAGCACCGCGAGGCGCGCGCGGAATGGCGGCTTCATGTGCTGGCCGGGCGGAAAGTCCATCTCGACCAGCCAGTCCTCGGGCAGGTAGCAGCGCCCGACCCGGTCATCCTCCTCGACATCGCGCATGATATTGGCGAGCTGGAATGCCATCCCCAGGTCACAGGCGCGGTCGAGTGTGTCCTCGTCCTCGGGATCGACCCCCATCGCGATCGCCATCATGCAGCCGACGACGCCCGCGACATGGTAGCAATATTTGTAAAGGTCGTTTTCGGAGCGCGGTCGCCACTCGCGCGCATCGAGCGCGAAGCCCTCGACCAAATCGCGCGCGAACCGCTTGGGCATCCGCGTCTCGGCGGCGACGATCCGCAGCGCGTCGAATGCGGGTTCGCCGACGACTTCGCCCGCCAGCGCCTGCTCGGTCATCGCGGACAGCGTGACGAGCCGCGCCGGGGCATCGTCGACCACGGTCATGCCGTGCCCGTGATCCTGCCCGTCGGCGATATCGTCGCACCGCCGGCACCAGGCGTAGAGCAGCCACGCACGCTCACGCGTCGGCTTGTCGAACAACAGGCTGGCGGCCGCGAAACTCTTCGATCCGCGCGCGATCGACTCCTTCGCCGTCGCGACGATCGCTTCGCGGGTGGGGGAGGGGGAGGTCATGCCGTCACCGTTACTACCACCCCGGCGAAGGCCGGGGTCCAGGTGGGAAAGCGAGTGTAACAACGCTTAGAGCGAGCCAATCCGCGTCCCCCAACTGGGCCCCGGCCTTCGCCGGGGTGGAGCAGGATAGTATGCGGCGCGAAGACGCTCACAGATCCGACGCGTTCATCCGGACGATCGGCTGCGTCGGCACATGCTCCGCCATCCGGTCGAGCAGCAGGTCGAGCGTATCCGCGACGATCAGCAGGTCGCGGTGCTGCGGTCGCAGGAAGCCGACCTCGCCCATCTTGTCCCAGAACGCGATCAGATGGTCGTAATAGCCCGCGGTGTTGAGCAGCCCAACGGGATCCGCATGATAGCCGAGCTGCGCCCAGCTCAGCGCCTCCCACAGCTCGTCCATCGTGCCCGTACCACCGGGAATCGTCACGAACCCGTCCGACAGGTCGGTGAACATCTGCTTGCGCTGGTGCATGCCCTGCACGACGTGGAGTTCGGTCAGCCCCCGGTGCGCGACTTCGGCATCGACCAGCGCCTGCGGGATCACACCGATCACCTCGCCGCCACCCTCGAGCGCACCGTCGGCGATCGCGCCCATCAGGCCGGTGCGGCCACCGCCATAGACGAGGCCGATTCCGCGCTCGGCAAAGGTCCGTCCCAGCGCGCGTGCGCCTTCGATATACAGGGGATCAGCCGGCGTCGCCGACCCGCAATACACAGCAAGTCTTTTCATGTGGCCTCGCTAGGGGAAGCGCGCGTGGTGCCGCAAGAAAAGAATGGGTTCGCGCGGAGACGCGGAGGCGCGGAGTTGCAGCACGGGTCGCGGAGCGACTTTATACCATGATGACGTACAGCCGAGAGGTTTTCCGACCGATAGGCTGGACGCACCATCTCCGCGCCTCCGCGTCTCCGCGCGAACAAACCCTTACTGCTCGCCCTCAAGCATCAACCGCGCCGTCGCCTTCGCACTCCCGACGACGCCGGGAATCCCCGCCCCCGGATGCGTCCCCGCGCCGACGAAGTACAGGTTCGGGATATGATCGTCGCGGTTGTGCACGCGGAAATACGCGCTCTGCGTCAGCACCGGCTCGAGCGAGAAGGCCGAGCCCAGATGGGCGTTCAGATCCTGCGCGAAATCCTTCGGCGCATAGCTGAACTTGGTCACGATCCGGTCGTGGATGTCGGGGATCAGCCGCCGACCGATCTCGTCGAGGATCCGCTTCTCCAGGATCGGGCCGATCTCGTCCCAGTCGACCGGGAACTTGCCGAGATGCGGCACCGGCGCGAGCGCGTAGAAGGTCGAATGCCCCTCCGGCGCCAGGCTGGGGTCGGTGACGGTCGGATGGTGCAGATAGAGCGAGAAATCTTCCGCCAGCACGCCGTGATCGTAAATGTCCGACAGCAGCCCCTTATAGCGCGGCCCGAACAGGATCATGTGGTGCGGAATGCCGGGCCACGTGCCCTTGATCCCGAAATGCACGACGAACAGCGACGGGCTGTACTTCTTGCGCTCGAGCGACGCCTTGGTCCGCTGTCCGCTGCGCGACGTCGCCAGCAGGTCGCGATAGGTGTGCATGATGTCGCTGTTCGCCGCCACCGCATCCGCCTGGCCCGACCAGCCGCTCGCCGTCGTGACCCCGGTCGCGCGGTCGCCCAGCGTCTCGATCGAGGTGACCGGGTCGTCGAGCCGCAGCACGCCGCCCAGCCGCTCGAACTGGGTCACCAGCGCCGCGACCAGCCGGTTGGTGCCGCCGCGCGCGAACCAGACGCCGCCGTCGCGCTCGAGCTTGTGGATCAGCGCATAGATCGCGCTCGTCGTCATCGGGTTGCCGCCGACGAGGAGCGTGTGGAACGAGAGCGCCTCGCGCAGCTTCTCGGACTTCACGAAGCTCGACACGATCGAATAGACCGAGCGCCAGGCCTGGTATTTCGCGAGTGCCGGCGCCGCCTTGATCATCGACCCGAAGTCGAGAAACGCGACATGGCCGAGCTTCTCATAGCCTTCGTGGAACACGCCGGCGGAATAGGCGAGGAACTTCTCATAGCCCGCCCAGTCGCCCGGATGCAGCTTCTCGATCTCCGCCCGCATCTGCGTATCGTCGTTGGTATAATCGAAATTCGTCCCGTCCGCCCAGTTCAGCCGGTAGAAGGGCAGCACCGGGTCGAGCGTCACATCCGCGCTCATGTCGTGCCCGCTCAGCGCCCATAGTTCGCGCAGGCAGTCGGGATCGGTGATGACGGTCGGGCCCGCATCGAAGGTGAAGCCGTCGCGCTCCCAGTAATAGCCACGCCCGCCCGGCTTGTCGCGGCTCTCGACGATGGTCGTCTGGACGCCTGCGGATTGCAGCCGGATCGCGAGCGCCAGCCCGCCAAACCCTGCGCCGATGACGATAGCTGTCTTCATGATCTCATACTGCCTGCGATGGCGCGGACGGCGCGCACGATGGGGACGGGGGGCTTGCCGGTCAGGATCCGCGCCTTGTCGGTCATGGTCGAACGTCCGGCATAGAAACGGCCTATCAGCGAAGGGGAGAGGCGATAGAAGCGCTCGAGGATCCGGTAGCGTTCCTCGGGCTCCGCCGCGCGGAACAGCATCGTGTCGAGCATCCGGTAGAAACCGCGGCTCTTCCACGTCGCCTGCGCCATCGCATAGGTCGCGTCGTGCAGCCGCGCGCCCGAGAAATCCCCCAGCGCCGCGATCATCGACGCGGTCCGCACCGCATCGGGCAGCGAATAGCCGGTGGTCGGGTGGAACATCCCCGCGCGCATCCCCGCCTTGGCGACGCGCGCCCCGGTCGAACGCCAATAGGCCTCGAAATCGCCGCCCATCGCCACCGGCAGCACGCCCGATTCCTCGCGCTCGATCCGCTTCACTGACCAGCCGCGCTCGGCGACATAGGCATCGATCCGGTCGCGCAGCACGGGCAGATCGAGATCGGGCGTGTCGCTGTAATAGGTGTCCTCGACGAACATCCGCCGCGCCTTGAACGGCAGGCAATAGACGAAGCGATAGCCGTCGAGCTGTTCGACGCCTGCATCCATCACCATCGGCCGCGGCGCCTTGTGCATCGCGTCGAGCAGCAGTTCGCGGCCAAGGAATTTCTGCCACGCCAGATCGAGCAGCGTGAGGTCGCCCGGCCCGCGCGCGTCGATCACCCCGGTCGCTTCGATCCGGTCGCCGTCGCTCAGCACCACCGCGGTCGCGCTCGCACCGCTGACCTTGCGGTCGAGCATCAGCGCGTGCGGCGGCAGGACGCGGCGTACCTCGCGGTCGAGCTGGACGCTCTCGATCGAATTGTAACGCGCGTCGATGGTCCGCGCATGCCCTGGAAAGCGCACGTCATAGCCCTGCCAGCCATGCACCACGAGCGGCGCGACGATCCATCGGTCCGCCGCCGCCACGTCGCTGTCGAAGAACGACCAGAGGTGGTTGCCGCCGACCGTCGGGGCGGCATCGACCAGCCGCACGTCGAGCGCCGGATGCTTCGCTTTGAGCGCCAGCGCGATCATCCCGCCGGCCAGGCCCGCGCCAACGATCGCGACGTCGCAGGAGATCGTCGATGCCATGGCTCCGACTAGCGCAAACCGGCGTCTGCGAAAACAGCCTTTCCCGCCCAATCGCGCGCGAAGACAACCTGCATTGCCGACTCGGCCGCCCCTTCCGCCACCGGGGCGATCCCCCTCGGGTTACCGCCTTCCGCTGCCACCACGCGGCGGACGCGAAGGGACGGGGAGCGCCAGGTCGGGCATGGCGCGCCGTCGCCATCTCCGCCACTATGTCCATGCCAGATCCGGAGCCGCCATGCCCCCCTCACACCCGAACGACGCTTCGCCAGCACCGCATGCCGGCGATCCCGGCCCCCGCCACCCCCAGGCGCCGACGCTGGCCACGCCGCGCCTGACGCTGACCGGCCATGTCCCGGCCGATCTCGACGACTGCGCCACGATGTGGGCCGACGCCCGCGTCTATGCGATGATCGGGGGCACGCCGCGCAGTCGTGAGGAGGTGTGGATCCGTTTGCTCCGCTCGATCGGCCAGTGGACCGCGTTCGGCTATGGCAGCTGGATCGTGCGCGAGACCGCGACCGGCCGGCTGATCGGCGAGATGGGGTTGATCGAAGCGCGGCGCGCGATCCTGCCGCCGATCGACGGTCCCGGTGCGATCGGCCCCGAAATGGGCTGGACGCTGACCGGCGACGCGCAGGGACAGGGTTATGCGTCGGAGGCGATGGCGGCGGTCCTGGCCTGGGCCGACCCGCGCATCGCCGCGACGACCTGCATCATCGACCCCGGCAACGCGCCCTCGCTCCGCCTCGCCGAGCGCCTTGGCTACCGCCTGCGCATCGAGGGCCGCTATCGTGACGCGCCGATCCTGATCCTCGACCGACGCGCCTGACCTCGGTTCCGGACGCTCGGCGGACAGGTCGAGCGATGCTGGCCGAGGAACTGCGCGGGTTTTTGCGGTACCGGGCAGCCGCAAGTCGTCGCTGCTGCCCGGCACCGTGTGCGGCGCGCGCTCATTTCCGGATCAGCCGGGAGCGCACATGCCCATGTTTACGCGCTGGCGATCAGTTCGCCGGGACCTTGATGAACGGGTCATAGCTGTAGGTCTTGCCCGACATCGAGAAGACGACGCTGTACTGGTAGGACCCCGTTGCTGTACCGTTGTTGATCACACAGGTCCAATAGATAACGCCCGCGGGCGTCGTCTGTTTTTCAAGCTTCTGGAATACACTATTCGGCGGGTTCTGCGTGCATTGACCGGTAAACCCGGTGATTGCGATATTGTCGGCGGGATTGATGGGATAGACGGTCCACACCAAGACGTCACCGGCATTGCACGGCGTCGTCAACTCGTTGCCACCCTCGGACGTGCCTTCATAGCCCGTCGTGTCGATCATATACAGACCTTGGGTGATGGTCTGGCCACTGGCCGTCGACTGAGCTGTTTCCACATCCACAGCAATCATGATGTTGATGGTTGCCATATCCTCATCTCCTAAATTTATAGTATCGAGACAGCCTGTCTCCGACATGCCGTCGGACTTTCAAACAGGCGTTATCGTCGTAATGGAGCAATGTTCTGCTATCAGGATCTCAAATTCGTTGACCTGAGTGAATTTCCACATTGCAAGGCGTCAATGAGACTTCAACAACCGAGTTGTTGGCGCATGAACTCTGCAAAATCGATAAAGATTTGATGAGGATCCGGTGTTCGGACATAGATCAGGGCGGCGTTGAGTTTGCAGGCGCACAGGCCGTCGCGCTTTGCAGCCGCGTATCCGGATGCCGCCGGTTTCGATCATTTTGCGGGGGCGATAGGCTAGAGTCAGTGCAAACAGGTGGAGCACCGGCCGGGCGTCGTCGACCGAGGATCTGAATGGCAACGGCGTTCGATCCGGTCCCGTTGCTGTGATAATTCCGCTACGGGTCGTCGCGATTCCGACCCTGGCGGTGCGCTCGGTTTGGCTCTGACGGTCATGACCGTTATGGAGGGGGCCAATCCGATGGGCCGGGAGGTTTTTCCCCGGTTCATGTGGAGGGGAGCATTGGGGACATGGCTGATCACGGCCAGCCGCCATCAGCCACATCATGAACGATACAGGTGCAATTATGAGCTCACTTTCCGGTTCTGGGATCGGCTCTGCGGCACCGACCGGGAGCACGGCGATGCGGGCAGATCGCATGCCAAGGCTGCCGCGCGTGCTGGCGGCGGCAGCGGTCTGGGCCGTTCTGGCGGCGGCGAGCCCGGTCACGCGGCTTGACGTCGAGGTCGACAATCTTCGCTCGGCCAAAGGCTTGATCCGTATCTGTCTGACCGCCGACCCCGACAATTTCCCCGCTTGTGTCGACGATGCCAAGGCACTGACCCGGACCCTGCCCGCCGCGGTCCGGACGACGAGCTTTCCGGGCCTGCCGCAGCGCGGCTATGCGCTGGCGATCATCCATGACGAGAACAGCAACTCCAAGCTCGACACGATCGCGGGCATCCCGCGCGAGGGCTATGGCTTCTCGAACAACGCCGCGGTACGCTTCGGACCGCCTCGCTTTTCCGCGGCACGGTTCATGCTCGCCGGTGATGCTGAAATGCAACAGGTCAGGATGCGTTACATCTTCTGACGGATTGCAACGGACCGAATGGGGTTGCCCCGCGTTGCGCGGTGGAACCTTTTTGTCCGGAGCCCGTCCTTGCGCGCATTCTCACTCGTTCTGACTGCCGCAACCGCGGCAGTCGCCCTCGCCACGCCGGCACTTGCGCAGACGGATCCCAATCCGACCCCGCCAATCACCGATCCCGCCGACAACAACCGCATCACGCTCGGTCTCGGCGTCGCGTCGCTTCCCGATTACGAGGGTGCGGACAGCAACAGCTTCACCCCCGGCGCGGTCGCGATCGGTACGGTCCGCGGGCATGACTTCTTCACGCGCGGTACGCAGCTCTACGTGAACCTGATCCCCAATACCGGATCGGTCGGTATCAACTACGAAGTCGGTGTCATCGCCGCGGTGCGTACCGATCGCACGGGCCGGGTCGACAACCGTCAGGTCCGCGCGCTCGGCAAGATCGACACGGCCTATGAAGTCGGCGGCTTTGTCGGCGTCGGCAAGACCGGCGTCATCACCAGCGATTACGACACGCTGACCGCGCGCGTCGCCTATATCCACGACGTGTCGGGCACGCACGACAGCTATGTCATCACCCCGCAGGTCAACTACACCACGCCGCTGTCGGTCCGGACCCTGGTCGCCTTCGGCCTGTCGGCGGATTATGCGGGCAAGGGCTTTAGCCGGACCTATGCGGCGGTCACGCCGATCGGCACGATCAACAGCGGTCTGCGCACCTATGACATCAACGACAGCGGTTTCCGCCGGGTCAACGTCTCCGCCTTCGCGTTGCAGAGCCTGTCGGGCGATCTGCGCCGTGGGTTCGGCGTCGGCGCGGGCGTGCTCTACGGCCGCATGCTCGGCAAGTACAAGGACAGCCCGATCGTCGCGGACGTCGGCGATGCCGACCAGTGGCTCGGCGCGGTGGGCCTGACCTACACCTTCTGATCGCAACCCGCCGATCGACCCGAAACCCCGTGCGGCCCGACCGCGCGGGGTTTTTCGTTTGCGCCCCCGTCCGTTGCGCCTATGCTCGCCCTACCCCGGGGGAGCGCCGATCCGCGCTTGAGAGGAAGGCAGGAGCCTTCGACCCGCTGAACCTGATCCGGTTGATACCGGCGGAGGGAGGGAGCGGTCGCCACAGAACCGCATGCCTTGCTCCGAGACCTTTAGGAGCAAGCGCATGGCCGATTACGATCCCCGCATCCCGACCGCCGATATCGGCGTCACCACCGGCCCGATACGCGGCTCGCGGAAGGTTCATGTCGCGGTGCCCTCCAGCCCCGACGTCCGCGTCGCGATGCGCGAGATCGTGCTCGACCCGAGCTGTTCCGAGCCGCCCTTGCGGGTCTACGACACCAGCGGTCCGTACACCGACCCCAGGGCGACGATCGACATCAACGCCGGCCTGCCGCAACTCCGCCGCCAGTGGATCGAGGCGCGCGGCGACGTCGAAAGCTACGACGCGCGCGCGGTCCGGCCCGAGGACAATGGCCAGCTCGGCCCCGACCGCTCGGGCGGCGTGCCGCAATTCCCCGGCAGCATCGCACGCCCGTTGCGCGCCAGGGCCGGCGCCAATGTCAGCCAGATGCACTATGCCCGCCGCGGCATCATCACGCCCGAGATGGAATATGTCGCGACCCGCGAGAATCTCGGCCGCGCGATGCTGAAAGAGTATAAGCGCGACGGCGAGAGCTTCGGTGCGTCGATCCCCGACTTCGTCACCCCCGAATTCGTCCGCGACGAGGTCGCGCGCGGCCGCGCGATCATCCCCAACAACGTCAACCACCCCGAATCCGAGCCGATGGCGATCGGCCGCAACTTCCTGGTCAAGATCAACGCCAATATCGGCAACTCCGCGGTCGCGTCGAACGTCGCCGCCGAGGTCGACAAGCTCGTCTGGTCGATCCGCTGGGGCGCGGACACGGTGATGGACCTGAGCACCGGCCGCAACATCCACGACACGCGCGAATGGATCCTGCGCAACAGCCCCGTGCCGATCGGCACCGTGCCGATCTATCAGGCGCTCGAAAAGGTCGGCGGCGTCGCCGAGGAGCTGACCTGGGAGATCTTCCGCGACACGCTGATCGAACAGGCGGAGCAGGGCGTGGATTACTTCACGATCCACGCCGGCGTGCGCCTCGCCTATATCCCGATGACCGCCAAGCGGGTCACCGGCATCGTCTCGCGCGGCGGCTCGATCATGGCGAAATGGTGCCTCAGCCACCACAAGGAGAGCTTCCTCTACGAGCGCTTCGACGAGATCACCGAGATCATGAAGGCGTATGACATCGCCTATTCGCTCGGCGACGGGCTGCGCCCCGGCAGCATCGCCGACGCGAACGACGAGGCGCAATTCAGCGAGCTCTACACGCTCGGCGAACTGACCCACCGCGCATGGAAGAGCGACGTTCAGGTGATGATCGAGGGCCCCGGCCATGTGCCGATGCACAAGATCAAGGAAAACATGGAAAAGCAGCTCGAGGTTTGCGGCGAGGCGCCCTTCTATACCTTGGGGCCGCTCACCACCGACATCGCGCCGGGTTATGACCATATCACCAGCGGCATCGGCGCGGCGCAGATCGGCTGGTACGGCACCGCGATGCTTTGCTACGTCACGCCCAAGGAGCATCTGGGCTTGCCCGACCGCGACGACGTGAAGGTCGGCGTCGTCACCTACAAGCTCGCCGCACACGCCGCCGACCTCGCCAAGGGCCACCCCGCCGCACAGATGCGCGACGATGCGTTAAGCCGCGCGCGCTTCGAATTCCGCTGGCGCGACCAGTTCAACCTGAGCCTCGACCCCGATACGGCCGAGCAATATCACGACCAGACGCTCCCCGCAGAAGGCGCCAAGACCGCGCATTTCTGTTCGATGTGCGGTCCCAAATTCTGCTCGATGAAGATCACGCAGGAGGTGAGGGACTTCGCCGCGAAACAGAATGGCCCCGCCGACACGTTCCTCGCAGCCGATGTCGATCAGACCGACGCCAACCGCGCGATCTTCGCCAAGGGCGCGCATGCCGACGCGGAAAAGGGCATGGCGGAAATGAGCGAGAGGTTCCGCGAGAAGGGCAGCGAAATCTACCTTCCCGCCGACGTCTGATCCGCCACACCTCGAACTCCTTCCCCGCCAGGGGGAGGAGTTCGGGGGGTACGTCCGTTACCGCTTGCGCACGAATTCCGCGCGCAGGACCAGCCCCTTGATCCCGTCGTAGCGGCAATCGATCTCCTGCGCGTCACCGGTCAGGCGGATCGCCTTGATCAGCGTACCGCGCTTGAGCGTCTGGCCCGCGCCCTTGACGGTCAGGTCCTTGATCAGCGTCACCTGGTCGCCGTCCGCCAGCACGTTGCCGACCGAGTCGCGGACCACGACCGTGTCGTCGTCCGCCGCGCGGGTCGTGGATGCGGCGTCGGCGGCGACCCATTCGCCGCTGGCCTCGTCATAGACGTAATCGTCGTCCGCCATCGTCATCGTCCTGTTTCGTGCCGGATCACTTGAGCGTCGTCATCTCGACGGGCTTGCCCTTGGTCGTCGGGTTCGACGCGTTCGCCTTGGGCTCCTTCTCGGCCTTGGGCTTGCGGACTTCCTTGTTCGATTTCTTCTGGCTCTTGGCCATGATGCTGCCCTTCCGGCGGGGCGGAGCGCCCCGGGCCGGCGACGATACACGCTTGCGCGCGCGCATACCCGTAGATTCGGACCGTCGAATCGCCCCGGCAGTGCGGGCATCGCGGGCAACCTCGGCCCGGTCGGCGCGTTGGGATGAAAAGAGCATGAGGGGGCTGCGATGCATATCGGATCCGGGGCTGCGCCGATTAGCCTGTCGCTGCGTGCGGGGATGGCAATGCTTGCCATGGCCGTGTCAAGCTGCAGTGTGGGCGACGATCCCCAGCAGACCGCTGCGGTCGCCAATTTCACGCCGCCTGCCACGCGGACGCCGACCCCCGTGGCGGGGCAGGCGCAGACCACGCCGCTCACCGCCTATGTCGGCAAATATCCGCATGACGCGGTCGATGGCGTCGATTTCTTCGATCGCACCGAGGTGGCCGGCGGGTTGCTCGCGGTCGTCGACGATGCCCGGCTGCGGTCGCTGATCCGCGGACGCTCGGGACCGCAGACGCCGATCTTCCAACGGGGCAGGCGCATCGCCTCCTGGGGGTGCGAGGCGCATAATTGCGGCGATCACAACTGGATGGTCGCGATCGATCCGGCGGGTGGCACGGCGCAGGCCTGTTATCATGATGCCGGCACGATGCAGGACCAGAGCCGCTGGTATGCCGATGGCGCACCGGTCCTGCGCCCCGGCGCCTGTCCTTCGGAGGGTAACGATGCTTGAACACATGCCTGCCTGGCTCGGCCACGCACTTAAAGGATTGCGCGCTGGTGCCGACGCGTTGGTGATCGCCCGGTCCGGTCTCGGGTCGGGCGCGCAGGCCGGCACGGGGTTCGCGACGCTCGACCTGACCAGCCCCGCCTTTGCGCATGAGGGGCGGTTGCCGCCGCGGTTCACCGCCGATGAGGACGGGGTGTCGCCGCCGCTGGTCTGGAGCGTGCCACCTGCGGGCACCGCCGCGCTCGCGCTGATCGTCGAGGATGCGGATGCGCCGACGCCGCAACCGCTGGTTCACGCGATCGTCTGGCATATCGCTGCCGATCGGCTGCGACTGGCCGAAGGTGCGATCACGGCCGACGGCGCAGGGACGCCCGATGGCGATGTCGGGCGCAATTCCTATCTGCGCGAAGGCTGGCTGCCGCCCGATCCGCCGACCGGGCATGGCGAACATCGTTACGCCTTCCAGCTTTTCGCGCTCGATGCGGCGCTGGGCGATCCGGGCGTGTCACCGGGCCGCACCGCGCTGGTCGAGGCGATGTCGGGACATGTGCTCGCGGCAGGGTTGCTGATCGGGACCTATTCGCGCGAGGAGGCCGCGCCCGTCGGCCCCGCTTCATCGGCCATGCTGGCCTGACCGCGACCCGCGCCTGGCGGGCAGGGATCCCCCGCGCTGCCGATCAGGCGAACGCTGCGGCGTGGGTCGCGATCAGCAGGACGGTGGTCGAGAAGGCGACGATGCCGACGAGCAGGCCGCTGTCCCGCAGGCGGTCGGGCCGGGATTGGCCGCGATGGAGGTGATGAAGCATGATGCAGTCTCCGCAGTCAGGCCGGATCACGCGATTGGGATGATCGGCGTCGCGGCGCTGATCGCGATGCCGGCGAAGACCAGCGCCCCGGCGAACGAGAGGAGGATGCGCTTGGCGGATTCGAAATGGATCGAGGACATGGTGGCTTCCCTTCGGTGATGGCGGCGTCCGGACCATCCGGCTGCCGATATCCCCTGCTTTGCACACCCCGTGCCAGTTCCGTATCCGGCTGAATCAGCGCGGTTTTTCGCAGCAGCCCCGCAGCAGTTGGGATTTTTCGCCACACGAATCCGGTGAACGGCGCCAAGGATCGGTGCCGCGGACCGCCGCGCGGATCAGGCGGCGCAGATCCGGTCGCGCCCGTCGCCCTTGGCGGTGTAGAGGAGCCGATCCGCACGGGCGAACGCGCTCTCGGCGGCTTCGTCCGCATGGATTGCGGTGACGCCTGCCGAAAAGGTGATCTGGCCGAGCGGCGAATCGGTCTCGCGGTTGCGGAAGCGTTTGGCGGCGACGATCGCGCGGACCGAATCGAGAAGGCGCGCGGCGTCGCTCAGGCTGACGCCGCACAACAGCACCGCGAACTCCTCGCCGCCGTGCCGCACGACGAGATGCCCTTCGCACCCCGCCGCGATCATCTGGCCGATCGCGGTCAGCACCCGGTCGCCGACGCCGTGGCCGAACGCGTCATTGACGCGCTTGAACCGGTCGACGTCGCATACCGCCAGGCAATAAGGGCCCTTGTCCGCGTCACGGGCGCCGAACGCCTCGTCAAACGCGCGCCGATTGGGCAGGCCGGTCAGCGTGTCGCGCCGTGCGCTGTCGCGCGCCTCGATCAGCTTGGCGCGCAGGACGTCGGTCTCGTGCTTCGCCTTGGCCAGCCGCACCTCCGACTCGCGGATCCGGCCGATCATCGCGGTGGTGATCCGCGTGATCTCGTCGATCTCTGCCAGTCCCGGCGAGGTCGTGATCGCCGCCGCGCTTTCAGCCAGATCGTGGCCGAAGCCGCGGGTCTCGGCATGGATGCTGTGCATGATCGTCGCGAACCCGTCGACATACTCCTGCGTCTCGGCAACCAGCCGGTCCGCCTGCCCTTCGCGTTGCGCGGGATCGCACGGGTCGTCGGGATCGACCACCGCAGAGGGCTCGGTGACCTGTCCACCAAGCGCCTCGATATCCCTGCGCAGCAGCCGGACGCCGCCTTCGGTCAATTGCGCAACCTGCGCCGCGAGCGGGCCGTCGGGTGCCGACAGCACGGCATGCGCGAACGCATAATGCGACGGATCCGGACGCAACCGGTGCTTACGGAGGAATCGGCCGATCTGGTCGAACAGGTCCTCCGTGCTCACCTGTTGTGCGCCCTGCGCGTCCCGCATGTCATTTGCCCCCGTTTCGCCCCCGGAATAGAACAACAAAGGTTAGCAACGCGTGACGATTTGCAAGCCTATCGGCGGTTAAGGGTCTCGACTGCGGCCAGCGTCGAGCTGACATGCTCGGCGGGGTTCATGTCGTCGTGAACAAAGGCGACCCGGCCGTCGCGGCCGATCACGTAACTGGTGCGCTTCGTGACGTCGCGTCCCATCACTTGCTTGCCGAGCGCGACGTCATAGCCCGCGACGACCTTCGGCCCGGCGCTGGCGACCGCGAACTTGCCCGCGCATTTCTCCGCCGAGAATTTGCTCAGCGTCTCGACGTTGTCCGCCGACATGCCGATCACCGTCGCGCCGGCCTTCTTGAACGCGGGGACCGCCTCGGCAAAGGCATGCGCCTCGGCATTGCAGCCGCCGGTATAGGCCGCGGGGAAGAAGTAGAGGACGACAGGGCCCTTCTTCAGCTGTTCGGCGAGGTGGACCGTGAACACCTTGCCGGCGATCGCGCCGCGCGTGGTGAAGTCGGGCGCCTTGGCGCCGGGCGCGAGCGCCGCGACTGCGGGGGTGGCGAGGAGGAGGGCGGCGAGAGTCGGGACAAGGCGCATGGGGCTATACTCCGGTATGATCGCAATGACGTACGCCCGCTCGCGGCATCCGTCCATTGCCCGCGCCGTACAGGCTCGATAGGCAGGGCACATGCCAGTAACCCAAGCCGATATCGACCTCGCGCACCGCCTCGCGGATGCCGCGGGCCACGTCATCCGACCCTATTTCCGCCACGAGCACGGCGTCGAGATCAAGGACGACCAGTCCCCCGTCACCCGCGCTGACCGCGAGGCCGAATCGGCGATGCGCCGGCTGCTCGACGCCGAACGCTCGGGCGACGGTATCGTCGGCGAGGAATTTGGCGAGAAGACCGGCGTCACCAACCGCAAATGGGTGCTCGATCCGATCGACGGCACGCGCAGCTTCACCGTCGGCCGCGCGATCTTCGGCACGCTGATCGCGCTGGTCGAGGATGGCTGGCCGGTGCTCGGGATCATCGACCAGCCGGTCCAGCGCGAACGCTGGGTCGGCGTCGCGGGGCGTCCGACGACGCTGAACGGCGTGCCGGTGCGCACCCGGGTCTGCCGCGAGCTGGCGGGATCGACGATCGCGACGACCAGCCCGCATCTGTTCGGCGAGGCGGACGTCCCGCATTATCTCGCGCTCGTCGCGGCGATTTCGGGTGGCAACCCGCGCCAGGGGCCGGTCTATGGCGGCGACTGCTATAATTACGGGCTGCTCGCGAGCGGTCACCTCGACGTCGTCTGCGAATCGGGTCTCCAGCTCTACGACTTCGCCGCGCTGGTCCCGGTCGTCGAAGGCGCCGGCGGGATGATGTGCGACTGGAACGGCGACCCGCTGACCGCGGCGAGCGAAGGCCATGTGCTCGCGATCGGCGATCCCGCTCGGCTGGACGACGTGCTCGAGGCGATGCACCGGATCACGGGTGATGCGCATGACCATGGCGGTCACGACCACTGAGAGCGTCTTGGTGGGAAGGCGGGCGTTACGCCTCGCACTCAGCCTGATATCCGTCATCCCGGCGAAAGCCGGGACCCACGGACACGGAACGGTCGCTAACCGCGCTGGCCGAAACCATGGGCCCCGGCGTTCGCCGGGGTGACGGGGGCCAGTAAGGTAAGGCGCGCGGCGTGGCCGCGACCAAAGCCGCCGCGCCGTTAGAAGATCCCGAGAAACTTCTTCTTCTGCCCCTTCTTCTCCGCCTCGGACGCCTTGCCGTCCTCGCCCTTGGCAGTCGTCCCGCGGCCGACATCGTCGCGGGTCTCGCCCTCGGTCGTCCGCTGCGCCTTTGCGGTCGCGCCGGCCAGCACCGGGCCGCACGCCGTGGCCTTCGCATCGCCGACATCCACGAACGCAAGCACACCCGCGACCGGCGTCGCCACCAGCGCGAGGCCCAGCCCGGTGCCGACGCGGGCGAGCAGGTCCTTCGAGACCACGCTCATCTTCGGTGCTGCGAACACGCCGCCGAACCCGACCGGCGACTGGCCTGCGAACAGGCTGAACTTCTTCGAATCGGCGCGGAAGGCGAGGTCGACCGCCTCGTTGCGGAAGCTGAACCCGCCGCGGCCGACGATCACGTTCTTCTTCGTGTCGATCAGGATCGGGTCTGCTGCCGCCACACCGCCGCGCACGGTGAAGCCGATCAGGCCGCAATTGACCTGGACCGGCTCGTCGAGCTTGCCCTGGAACATCCGCTGCGCGAACGTGCCGATGTCGAGCTCGGCGAGCTGGACGTTGCGCACCGACAGTGCGCCCGACGGCATCACGAACGCGATCCGGCCGCGTGACGACGCCAGCGAATCATGGATCGAATCACCGCGCCCGTCGAGCTTGATCCGCCCCTTGATCGTCCCGGTCGTCCCCGCCTCGGCAAGCCCATAGCCCTTGAGCAACCGCCCCATCGGCGTCGGCGCGAGGCGAATGTCGTAGGATACCGCGCTCGGCCGCGACCGTGTATCGAAGACCGCGTCGGAGGCGACATTGCCGCGCGCCATCGCAAACGTCAGCGGCGACAGCGCCAGCCGCCCGCGCTCGAGGTCGAGCGTCAGGTCGACGTTCGAGATCGGGATGTTCTTCGACCGGACCACGCCGATCGTCCATTTCAGGTCGGCATCGAAGATCTGCATCGTCTCGACCGGGAAATTCCCATCGGGCAACAGGCGTTGCGCGCCCGCGCCGGTCGCGGCGGCGGCCGCCACCGCGCCGCGGCTTTCGACGATGTCGGGATTGTAGCCGATGAACGGCGCGGCATCGACGATATCGAGGCTCTTGGTCGCCAGCACCGAATCGAGATGGATGCGTTCGCCATTGGTGATCGTCAGCTTGCCCGCCAGATCGGTCTTCCCCGCCACGCCGGTGATCCGCGTGAAATGATATTCCTCGCCCTGTTTCACGAGCTGCCCGCGCAGTCGATAGGTGCGTGTGTTCGGGATCGCGACGTCGATCACGCCGAGCAGGGTCGACAGGTTGGCGCCGCGCGCGGTCACCGCGAGTGGCACGTTCTCGACGTCCGCGATGCTCGGCAGCGTGCCGGCGACGTCGATCACGTTGCCCGCCGCGCGCATCCGCGCGACCAGCTTGTTCTGTCCCCGATTGGCGGTCGCGTCGGGCGACAGCAACTGCGCGGTCACCGTGAACGGCGTCTCGCGCAGCCGGCCGGTGCCCTTGAGGCCGACCGCGCGGCCGATCGTCGCATCGACAGAGCGGATATCGGCGACGTCGAGATTGGCGAGCACGCGCATCCGCGGGTCGAGATAGCGCACGCTCGTCCCCGTCACCGTCGCCACGTCGATCCGCGGGAATTCGAGCGGCTCGCCGCCCTTCTTGTCGCTGAACGTCCAGCTATTGGCGGTATGCGCGGCATTCCATTCGAGATCGACCGCGCCGTTGACCAGATCGAGCCAGTAGAGCCGCCGCTTGCCGAAGATCAGCGACAGCGGCGCGATCCGCGTGTCGAGCTTGTCCGCCTGGAACAGGTTGGGCCGACTCGCCCAGTCAGGGTTGGAGAGCGTGAAGCGCTCGGCATAGAATTTGATTCGGAACGGCGCGAAATAGAGCTGAAAATCGCCGCCGACGGTCACCGTCCGGTGGGTCATCGACCCGACGATCCGCTCGAACGGATGCTTCAGGAAGCGACCCTTGGTGATATAGAGTACCAGCCAGATCGCGGCGATCACCGCGACGATCCCGATCAGAATGTTGCGCAGGATCCGCCGTTTGCGCCTCTTCTGCGCCGCGGCGGGCGGGGGGGCGTCGATCGGCTGCGTCGGGCTGGCGTCCATGATAAGCCTATCGCATGGCGGGCGTAGCGGTTCCACTATGGTCGGATGCCGCATTAATCCGGGAATGCGACTTGAGATTTCGGACCGATGCGGGTATCGGCCCCGCTTCCTCGAAGGGATGCGCGTTCGACGAATCGCCCGGCCAGTGTGGGCTGCCGCGGCGATTTCAGCGTTTCCCTTCGTAACCGAAAGGATAAAAATGCCCAAGCTGAAGACCAAGAGCGGCGTCAAGAAGCGCTTCAAGCTCACCGCCACCGGCCTGCTCAAGCACGGCGTCGCCGGCAAGCGTCACCGTCTGGCGCATCACAACGGCAAGTACATCCGTCAGAACCGCGGCACCAAGCTGCTGTCCAAGGCCGATACCGCAGCAGTGAAGGCCTGGGCGCCTTACGGCCTGCGTTGAGCTGAGAAGGAATTAGACAATGGCACGCGTAAAACGGGGTGTTACCACCCGCGCCAAGCACAAGCGTATTTTGGTTCAGGCGAAGGGCTATTATGGCCGTCGCAAGAACACTATCCGCATCGCCCGTCAGGCCGTCGAAAAGGCCGGACAGTACGCATATCGTGACCGCAAGGTTAAGAAGCGCACGTTCCGTGGTCTGTGGATCCAGCGCATCAACGCCGGCGTCCGCGCCGAGGGTCTGACCTATTCGCAGTTCATGCACGGCGTGAAGCTGGCGGGTATCGAACTCGACCGGAAGGTCCTGGCCGACATCGCCATGCACGAGGGCGCAGCCTTCAGCGCGATCGTCGCACAGGCGAAGGCAGCACTTCCCCAGGCCGCGTAATCCGCGACTGAGGTTGGGTTTGAAAAGGGCGCCGGTGGGAAACCACCGGCGCCCTTTTTTGCGTTTGGGGCGGAGCGCAATTGAACGATGCGGAGCACCCGCCCCCTCCGTCATCCCGGCGAACGCCTCCCTTCCGTCATCCCGGCGAACGCCGGGACCCACGGTTACGGCGGACCCGGCGATAACGTGCTACCATCACCCGGCCCGCAACCATGGGTCCCGGCGTCCGCCGGGATGACGGAGCTAAGGACGCCAGAGGCGGGCGTAAACGGGGGAGCACCAAAAATGCGCGAAACCTTCCAGCCCTGCGTCTACATCCTCGCCTCCCGCCGCCGCGGCACGCTCTACGTCGGCGTCACCTCAAATCTGCTCGCGCGGCTGGTTCAGCACCGCGAGGGGTTGATCCCCGGCTTCACTCACCGGTACGGCATCAGGCGTCTCGCCTATTACGAGATGTTCGACACGATGGAGGCCGCGATCGTTCGCGAGAAGCGGCTGAAGGAGTGGCGAAGAGCGTGGAAGATCGAGCTGATCGAAGCGCACAACGAAAATTGGGACGATCTGGGTATCGGTTTGGGGCTGCCCCGCCTACCCGATCTGCCGACCGAACCCGCTCTGGGAGTATGACGTGACGCAAGACCTGAACCAGATGCGTGAACACATGTTGGCGGCGATCGCCGCGGCATCCGGCCTCGACGCGCTGGAGGCGTGCCGGGTCGAGGCGCTCGGCAAGCAGGGCACGATCACCGCGCTGCTGAAGACGCTCGGCAAGATGACCCCCGACGAGCGCCTCGTGCAGGGGCCGCTGATCCAGGGGCTGCGCGAGGCGGTCGCGAACGGCATCGCCGAACGGAAAGCGACGCTCGAACGCACCGCGCTCGACGCGCGCCTCGCCAGTGAAACGCTCGACATGACTCTCCCCGCCGACGCGCCCATGCCCGGCACGATCCACCCGGTCAGCCAGGTCATGGACGAACTCGCCGAGATCTTCGCCGACTTGGGCTTCGCGGTCGCGACCGGGCCCGAGATCGAAACCGACTGGCACAACTTCTCCGCGCTCAACATCCCCGAGACGCATCCGGCGCGCGCGATGCACGACACCTTCTATCTCCAGCAGGGGATCGACGCGAAGGCCGCGAGCACCGCCGACGAGAAGACGACCTTCTCGCTGCTCCGCACGCACACCTCGCCCGTCCAGATCCGCACGATGCTGAGCCAGAAGCCGCCGATCCGCATCATCGCGCCGGGCCGCACCTACCGCTCGGACTCGGACGCGACGCACACGCCGATGTTCCACCAGGTCGAGGGCCTCGTGATCGACAAGGGCATCACGCTCGGCCACCTGAAATGGACGCTCGAGACGTTCGTGAAGGCGTTCTTCGAGCGCGACGACATCGTGCTGCGGATGCGCCCGAGCTATTTCCCGTTCACCGAGCCCTCGGTCGAGATCGACGTCGGCTACACGCTGGTCAAGGGCAAGCGCGTCGTCGGCGGCGCGGAGCCCGATGGCTGGCTCGAGATCCTTGGCTCGGGCATGGTCCACCGCAAGGTGATCGAGGCGTGCGGGCTCGATCCCGACGAGTGGCAGGGCTTCGCGTTCGGCTGCGGGATCGACCGGCTTGCGATGCTCAAATACGGCATGGACGACCTCCGCCCGTTCTTCGACGGCGATATCCGCTGGCTGAAACATTATGGTTTCTCGAGCCTCGACGTCCCCACTTTGTCGGCAGGAGTCGGCGCATGAAGTTCACGCTCAGCTGGCTCAAGCAGCACCTCGACACCACCGCCACGCTCGACCAGATCGTCGACGCGCTCACGCGTATCGGCCTCGAAGTCGAAGGCGTCGAGAACCCCGGCGAGAAGCTCGCCGCGTTCAAGATCGCCAAGGTGCTCAGCGCCGAACGCCATCCGCAGGCCGACAAGCTCCAGATCCTGTCGGTCGACGCCGGTGACGGCCCGCTCCAGGTCGTCTGCGGCGCGCCCAACGCACGCGCCGGGCTGGTCGGCGTGTTCGGGGCGCCCGGCGCCTACGTCCCCGGTCTCGACGTGACGCTCAAGCTCGCGAGCATCCGCGGCGTCGAATCGAACGGCATGATGTGCTCGACGCGCGAGCTGGAGCTCGGCGAGGATCATGACGGCATCATCGAACTGCCCGAGGACGCGCCGATCGGCACGCCCTATCCCGACTATGCCGGGCTCACCGATCCCGTCATCGACGTTGCGATCACCCCCAACCGCCAGGACTGCATGGGCGTACGCGGCATAGCCCGCGATCTCGCCGCGGCGGGGATGGGCACGCTCACACCGCTGATCTTCGATCCCATCGTCACCGATGGGGCAGGGCCATCGGTCCGCACCGAGGATGCGGCGGGCTGCCCCGCCTTCTTCGCGCAGACCGTCACCGGCGTCACCAACGGCGACTCGCCCGACTGGATGCGGCGCAGCCTGCTCGCGATCGGCCAGAAGCCGATCTCCGCGCTGGTCGACATCACCAATTACCTGATGATCGACCTCGGCCGCCCGCTCCACGTCTATGATCGCGCCAAGCTGTCGGGCGGCCTCGTCGCGCGGAAAGCGAAGGACGGCGAACAGGTCGTCGCGCTCAACGGCAAGACCTACACGCTCGACGCCAGCATGACCGTCATCGCCGACGATACCGCCGTGCACGACATCGGCGGCATCATGGGCGGCGAGCATTCGGGCGTCTCGGCGGACACCACCGACGTGCTGATCGAATGCGCCTATTTCGATCCCGACCACATCGCGCGCACCGGCCAGAAGCTCACGCTCACCTCCGACGCGCGCAGCCGTTTCGAACGCGGCGTCGATCCGGCGTTCCTCGACGACGGCCTCGCGATCGCCACCGCGCTCGTGCTCCACGTATGCGGCGGCACCGCGAGTGACGTCACGCGCTCGGGCGAAGCACCGTCGGAGCCGCGCGTGATCCATTACGACCCGCGCCTCAGCGCGGATCTCGGCGGGCTACACGTCGCGCCCGAACGCCAGGCACGTACGCTGTTGTCGCTCGGCTTCACGATCGGTGCGATCAAGAGCGCGGATGCGTTCAGCGACGCGCTGTTCTCGACGATCGAGGGCAAATGGCCGGTCACGGTCCCGAGCTGGCGCCGCGACGTCGACGGCCCCGCCGACCTCGTCGAGGAAGTCGTCCGGATCGAGGGCATCGACAGCATCCCCTCGACGCCGCTGCCGCGCATGCCCGGCGTCGCCAAGCCGACCGCCACGCCCGAGCAGAAGCTCGAACGCCGCGCACGCCGCGCCGCCGCCGCCCGCGGCCTCGACGAAGCGGTGACGTGGAGCTTCCTCTCCGACGCCGAGGCCGCACCGTTCGGTGGCGGCGCGTGGACGCTCGCCAACCCGATCAGCGAAGACCTCAAGGTCATGCGCCCCTCGCTGCTCCCCGGCCTGCTCGCCGCGACCGGCCGCAACCTCAAGCGCGGCCAGCAAAGCGTCCGCCTGTTCGAGATCGGTCGCCGCTACCTCGCCGAGGCCGAACGCGCGACGCTCGGCGTGGTGCTGGCGGGCGACCGCCGCCCGCGCGGCTGGCGCGACGGCAAGGCCGCGAGCTTCGACGCCTATGATGCGAAGGCCGAAGCGCTGGCACTGCTCGCCGCCTCGGGCGCACCCGTCGACAATCTCCAGGTCATGGGGGAGGCGGGTGATGCCTGGCATCCGGGTCAGTCGGGCACGCTCCGGCTCGGGCCGAAGACGGTGCTGGCGAGCTTCGGCATGCTGCATCCGCTGGTGCTCAAGGCGTTCGACCTCGACGGCGCGGTCGCTGCGGTCGAAGTCTATCTCGACGCGATCCCGCCCAAGCGCGCCTCTGGCTTCGCGCGCCCGGCCTACACGCCGCCGGCGTTGCAGGCCGTCCGCCGCGACTTCGCGTTCCTCGTGCCGGCGGCGCTCGCCACCGACGCGCTGGTCCGCGCGGTCAAGGGCGCCGACAAGGCTGCGATCGTCTCGGCGCGCGTGTTCGACGTGTTCACCGGGCAGGGCGTCGAGGACGGCCACAAGTCGGTCGCGGTCGAAATCGTCCTGCAACCCACCGCCAAGAGCTTCACCGACGAGGAGCTGAAGGCGGTCGCGGACAAGGTCGTCGCGGCAGCGGCCAAGCAGGGCGCGAGCCTGCGCGTCTGAGCGTCTCCTCACCCTCCAACACCACCCCGGCGAAGGCCGGGGCCCAGCTGGGGAACGGGAGTAACGGCGGACAGTCCCTCGTTACTTCCACCTTTCCAACTGGACCCCGGCCTTCGCCGGGGAGGTGCCGGCGGGCTGTCCGATGAGCGTTTTGAAGACCCGCGCGTTCGACCACGAAGGAAGGACCCCAATGACCGACCTGATCACGATCGCCAACGACCACCTCACCGCGCAGATCAACCCGCTGGGCGCCGAACTCACGTCGCTCAAGGACGCGGCCGGCCGCGAGCTGATGACCAACGCCGACCCGGCCTATTGGACCGGTCACGCACCGATCCTCTTCCCCGTCGTCGGTCGCCCCTACCGCGACACGATCCGCGTCGACGGCGCCGAATATTCGATGAAGCAGCACGGCTTCGCACGGCGCATGGTGTTCTCGGTGTCCGAACAGCAGCCCGGATCGGTCGCCTTCACGCTCGAGGCGACGCCCGAGACGCGTGCGGTCTATCCGTTCGATTTCCGGCTGACGGTGACGTTCGCGCTGGTCGACGCGACGCTGAGCGTCGACGTCGCGATCACCAACCCCGCCTCACAGCCGCTGCCGGCGAGCTTCGGCTTCCACCCCGCCTTCGCCTGGCCGCTGCCTTACGGGCACGATCGCGCCGACCACCGTATCGTCTTCTCGGCCGACGAGCCCGATTCGCTGCGCATGATCGCCGACGACGGCACGATCGCGGGGGGGGAGCGGCCCTCGCCGCTGGAGGGGCGGACGCTGCGCCTGCGGGACGCGCTGTTCGCGAAGGATGCGCTGGTCTGGGATTCGGTCCGGTCGGACTCGGTCACCTACGGCGCCGAGACCGGCCCGCAGCTGCGGATCGACTTCCCCAATACGCCGATGCTCGGCATCTGGACCAAGCCCGGCGCCGCCTATGTCTGTGTCGAGCCGTGGCACGGCATCGCCGACCCCGAAGGCTATGACGGCGACTTCCGTGCCAAGCCTGGCGTGTTCGAGATAGCGCCGGGTGCCACCAAGCGCATTGCGCTCTACGTAACGCTGATCCGCTAAAAGCCCCTCCCCTTCAGGGGAGGGGTTGGGGTGGGGGCGACCCGCAAGCGCCGCGCTCGTGGTTAGGCCCCACCCCCAGCCCCTCCCCTGAAGGGGAGGGGAGCATCAACTCTATCGCCACCTCTGTCCTACACGCCCCGCATCTGCCAATAGCACGCGATGATCGCTGCATGCCGCCTCCTCCCGCTCCCGCTGCGTCCCGCGCGGGGAGGGGATTCCGAGCGGTACGTAGCCTGAACTTCTTTAACTTCCGAGCCCCGGCTCGGCTCCCCGGACCCACGCCATGACCCAATTTCCCCGCCGCACCTTCGCGATCATCTCGCATCCCGACGCCGGCAAGACCACGCTGACCGAAAAGCTGCTCTATTTCGGCGGCGCGATCCATCTCGCGGGCGAGGTGAAGGCGCGCGGCCAGAACCGCCGTGCGCGCTCCGACTGGATGAAGATCGAGCAGCAGCGCGGCATCTCGGTCACGTCGTCGGTGATGACGTTCGAACGCCAGGGAATCACCTTCAACCTGCTCGACACGCCGGGCCATGAGGACTTTTCCGAGGACACCTACCGCACGCTGACCGCGGTCGACTCGGCCGTCATGGTGATCGACGCCGCCAAGGGCATCGAGCCGCAGACGCGCAAGCTGTTCGAGGTCTGCCGCCTGCGCAACGTGCCGATCATCACCTTCGTCAACAAGGTCGACCGCGAGGGGCGCGACCCGTTCTCGCTGCTCGACGAGGTGGCCGAGATGCTTCAGCTCGACGTCTGCCCGATGAGCTGGCCGGTCGGCATGGGCGGCGAGTTCGAGGGCGTGTACGACCTCTACGCCAACACTTTGAGCCGCCCCGAAGGCGACAGCCGCGAATTCATGGGCAAGGCGATCCCGTTCGCCGGCATCGACGACCCGGAATTGGCCAAGATCCTCAGCCCCGAAGCGATGATCCGCCTGAACGACGAAGCCGAACTCGCACAGGGCGGCTATTCGAGCTTCGATGCCGACGCCTATCGCGCAGGCAATCTGACGCCGGTGTATTTCGGCTCGGCGCTCAAGGACTTCGGCGTTGCCGAGCTGATCGCCGCGCTCGCCGACTATGCGCCGCCCCCGCGCGCGCAGCCCGCCGAGCCCGCCCCCATCTCCCCCGACGAGCCCGAAGTGACCGGCTTCGTGTTCAAGGTGCAGGCGAACATGGATCCGAACCACCGCGACCGGATCGCGTTCATGCGGCTGTGCTCGGGCGTGTTCAAGCGCGGCATGAAGCTGACGCCCACGGGCCACGGCAAGCCGATCGCGGTCCACTCGCCGATCCTGTTCTTCGCGCAGAACCGAGAGCTTGCGGACGAGGCGTTCCCCGGCGACATCATCGGCATCCCCAACCACGGCACGCTGCGCGTCGGCGATACGCTGAGCGAACGCGCCGCGATCCGCTTCACCGGCCTGCCGAACTTCGCGCCCGAAATCCTGCGCCGCGTCGTGCTGAAGGATTTCACCAAGACCAAGCAATTGCGGAAAGCGCTCGACGACATGGCCGAGGAGGGGGTGACTCAGGTCTTCTACCCCGACATCGGCTCGAACTGGATCATCGGCGTGGTGGGGCAGCTTCAGCTCGAAGTGCTGCTCTCGCGTCTCGACGCGGAGTACAAGGTCGCGGCCGGGCTAGAGCCTGCGCCGTACGAGACCGCGCGCTGGATATCGGCGGAGGACCCGCAGGAGCTCAAGACCTTCGCCGAGATCAACCGCGGCGCGATGGCGAAGGATCGCGACGGGAACCCGGTGTTCCTCGCCAAGAGCGCGTGGGAGGTGAACTACATCGCCGACCGCTATGCGAAGATCCGCTTCGCCGCGACCCGCGAACGGTAAGGGACCGCCATCGATCGTCATCCCCGCCCGCGCGAGTATGACGAACCGGCAGGCATGCGGATCAATCCGCGGCCAGGGCCTCGGCAAGCATGTCGCGGATCGCGCGCAGTGCCGTGATCGGCGTCTCGGCGGGCGCAACGATCTCGGGAGCGACCGCGGGCGGTGCGCCCTTTTCGGCGGCCAGCAGCTGCTGGACGCCGCGCACGGTATAGCCGTCGCGATTGAGCAGCTGGTCGATCCGGCGCACCAGCGCGACGTCCTCGACGCGGTAATAGCGACGATTCCCGGCACGCTGGAGCGGTCGGAGCTGGGGAAAACGCGTTTCCCAATAGCGCAGGATATGCTGTGGCAAGCCGGTATCGTTCGACAGTTCGCCGATGGTCCGGAATGCGGTACTGGCCTTGCCGGAAGTGTCCGGCATCGCGTGCCTCAGCCTGCGCCGACGATGCGTTCGCGCATCATCTGGCTCGCGCGGAACGTCAGCACGCGGCGCGGTGCGATCGGCACCTCGACGCCCGTCTTGGGGTTGCGACCGATGCGCTCGCCCTTGTCGCGCAGGACGAACGTACCGAAGCCCGAAATCTTGACATTCTGCCCGCTGGTCAGCGCTTCGCACATCTCGGTCAGGATCTGTTCGACGACTTTTGAAGCATCCGATCGCGAAAGTCCGATTTCGCGATGAAGCGATTCGGCTAGATCGGCTCGTGTCAGCGTACCCGTCATTGTCATTCCGAAACTCCCACACCCATTGCGGTACCTACACAAGCAGCGTGATCATCGGAAGAGCTTTATCGGACAAATTGCAACTGGCTTTCAGTTGCGTTTAGAAGCGGATGACCGCCGCACCCCAAGTAAAGCCGCCACCCATCGCCTCGAGCACGACGATCTGGCCCTGCTGGATCCGTCCGTCACGGACCGCCACGTCGAGCGCGAGCGGCACCGACGCCGCGGAGGTGTTGGCATGCTGGTCGACGGTGACGACGACGCGCTCGGGGGCGAGGCCCAGCTTGCGCGCGGTCGCGTCGAGGATCCGGGCATTCGCCTGATGCGGTACGACCCAGTCGACCTGGTCCGCGGACAAGCCCGCCATCGCCAGCGATTCGGTCATGACGGCGGCAAGGTTGGTCACCGCGTGACGAAACACCTCGCGGCCCTTCATCCTGAGCTTGCCGACCGTCCCGGTCGTCGAGACCCCGCCATCGACATAGAGAAGCTGGTTGTGCCGCCCGTCGGCATGCAGCTTGGTGGTCAGGATCCCGCGACCGCCCGCGTCGGCGGTGTCCTGCGCCTCGAGCACGATCGCGCCCGCACCGTCGCCGAACAGGACGCAGGTCGTGCGATCCTCCCAGTCGAGGATCCGGCTGAACGTCTCGGCGCCGATCACCAGCGCGCGCTTGGCGACGCCGCTGCGAATCATGCTGTCGACGACCTGGACCGCGTAGAGAAAGCCCGAACAGACCGCGGCGACGTCGAACGCGACGCAGTCGTCGATCCCGAGCATCGCCTGCACCTTGGTCGCGCTGGCGGGGAAGGTCTGGTCGGGCGTCGCGGTGGCGAGCACGATCAGGTCGATGTCCTGCGCGTCTACGCCGGCTGCAGCGAGAGCCGCGCGGCAGGCATCCGCCGCCAGAGTCGCGGTCGTCTCGCCTTCGCCGGCGATATGGCGGAACCGGATGCCGGTGCGCTCGACGATCCATTCGTCGCTGGTGTCGACCTGTTCCGCCAGCTGCGCATTCGAGACGCGACGGACCGGCAGGGCCGATCCGGTGCCGGTAATGACCGAACGGATCATGCGGCTTCCTTGACGTTGCCCAGATCGTCGCTGATCCGGCGGACGAGGTCGTTTCTCACCATCTTGGCGGCATTGCCGATCGCCGTCGCCACGCCGCGCTCATTGGCGCCGCCATGGCTTTTGACGACGATGCCGTTGAGCCCGAGAAAGACCGCGCCGTTGTGATTATTGGGATCGAGATGATCGCGCAGCAATTCGGTCGCGGGCTTGGAGATCAGGAAGCCGAGCTTCGACCGGACCGAGCTGCGGAACGCGCGCTTGAGCAGGTCGGCGACGAATCGCGCGGTGCCCTCGGCGGTCTTGAGCGCGATATTGCCCGAAAAGCCGTCGCATACGACGACATCGACATCGCCACGCGACAGCCGGTCGCCTTCGATGAAGCCGGTGAAGTCCATGTCGAGCTTGGGCGTCGCGCGCAGCATGGCGGCGGCCTCGCGAATCTCGTCGGTGCCCTTCATGTCCTCGCTGCCGATATTGAGCAGCGCGACACGTGGGTGGGCGATGTCGAGTGCGGTCCGTGCATAGGCGCCGCCCATGATCGCGAACTGGACGAGGTTGCGCGCATCGCACTCGGTATTCGCACCAAGGTCGAGCATCACCATGTCGGTGTCGCCAAGCGTCGGGAGACGCGCGGCGAGCGCCGGGCGATCGATACCCGGCAGGGTCCTGAGCGACAGCTTGGCCATCGCCATCAGCGCGCCGGTATTGCCGCTCGAGACCGCGGCTGCGGCACGCCCCTTTTTGACGAGATCGATGGCGATGCCCATCGATGTCGTCTTGGCGCGACGAATCGCCTGGCTCGGCTTGTCGCTCGAGCCAACCACCTCGGGGGCGTGGACGATCTCGGAGTTGAGTTCGAGATTCGGATGGGCTTTCAGCCCGTCGCGAATCGCGGTTTCGTCACCGACCAGCAGGAAATGCATGCCGTCAAACTGGCGTCGCGCACGCGCGACACCCGCCAGCATTACCGCCAGCCCGTCATCGCCACCCATCGCATCGACGGCGATCCAGGCGCTGTCGGGCATGCTCACGTCCTTCGCTCAGGTAAGGGCTCAGCCCTCGACCGAAAGGATTTCGCGACCGTTATAGTGGCCGCAAGACGTGCAGAGGTTGTGCGGGCGCTTGAGTTCGCCACAGTTCGGGCACTCCTGAAATGCCGCGATCGTCAGCGAATCGTGGCCACGGCGCATGCCGCGCTTGGAGGGCGAGGTTTTTCTCTTGGGGACGGCCATTTCGGCACCTTGTTCTTTATAAAGGTCGGGGCTCCGATAGGCCCGGACGAAGGAGTCGGCAACCGACTGTTAAGGTCGGCCGCGTGAGCTACCATACGGCCTGACGCATCGCGAAGCGTGGCGCTATAGCGATAATCGCCTGCGTTGCAAGCATGGTGGCACAGTGGCACGACCCGCGCACACCGGAAACATCGAGGAATAAGCTGCATGATCCTGCCCGTAACCCTGACGATCGCCGCCGCGGCCGCGGTCATCAATCTCTGGCTGGCCTTCCGGATCGTGCCGACTCGCCTCAAGGACAATGTCCTGTTGGGCGACAATGGCAATCCGGTCCTCCAGGGGCGGATGCGGGCGCAGGCGAACTTCGTCGAATATGCGCCCTTCATCCTGATCCTGTTCGCGCTGATCGAACTGGGCGGCGGATCGCTCCGTTGGTTGTGGATCGCGGGAGTCGTTTTCGTTGTCGCGCGAATCGCGCACGCCTTCGGCATGGACAAGACGACGTCGAACCTGCCGCGCGCCGGTGGCGCACTCGCAACCTGGGCGCTGATGGCGCTGCTCGCGGGCTGGGCGCTCGCGATCGCCTATCAGGCCGGTGCCACGCCGTCGGTCACGACGTTCCAGACCGCACCGATCGAGGGTCGCGCATGAGCATCGTCCGGAATGTCGCCGCCCTCCTCGCCACGCCGATGCTGCTCGCGGTCGCGACGCCCGGCCTTGCGAAGGACGGCCCGGCGCAGGATGCCATCTCGCCCGAGCGCCTGTCCGCCGATGTCAGGACGCTGGCGTCGGACGCGTTCGAGGGGCGGGCACCGGGAACCGCGGGCGAAACCAGGACGATCGACTGGCTCATCGCGCAGTTCAAGGCGATGAAGCTGTCGCCGGGCGGGCCGGACGGCAGCTGGACGCAGGCGGTGCCGCTGGTCCACACGCGCCTGGGGCAGGGCAGCGTGCGCGCCGGGGCCACGCCGCTGGTCCAGGGCCGCGACGTCTATCTCAGCACGGTGCGCGGGGTCGACCGCGTCGCGATCGCCGACGCGCCGATGGTCTTTGTCGGCTACGGCGTCACCGCGCCCGAACGCGGCTGGGACGACTTCAAGGGTCTCGACCTGAAGGGCAAGGTCGCGGTCTTCCTGGTCAACGACCCCGATTTCGAGGCGGTGGCGGGCGACGATGCCAAGGGCCGGTTCGGCGATCGCCGCATGACCTATTACGGGCGCTGGACCTACAAGTTCGAGGAGGCCGCGCGGCGTGGCGCGGTGGCGGCGCTGATCGTCCACGACACCCCGGGTGCCGGTTATGGCTGGGCGACGGTCACCGCACCCGCGGGCGAGAATTACGATATCGTGCGCGAGGATCCGGCCTCGCGCGTGCTGCTGCAGGGGTGGATCGAAGGGGCCGCCGCAATCCGGCTCTTTGCCGCCTCCGGTCAGGACCTCGCCACGTTGCGCAAGGCCGCGCGACGCAGCGATTTCCGCCCCGTCGCGCTGAAGCAGCGGTTCACGACCGACCTTCCCGTTCGTCATGACACGGCGGAGAGCCGCAACGTGCTGGCGATGCTGCCCGGCAAGACCCGTCCCGACGAAGTGGTGATGTTCGGGGCGCACTGGGATGCGTATGGCGTCGGCGCGCCCGATGCGCAGGGCCGCACGATCCGCCCGGGTGCCAATGACGACGCGCTCGGCGTCGCGGGCGTGCTCGGTCTTGCCCGCAGCTTCGCCGCCGCGCCGCGCACCGACCGCAGCCTCGTCTTCGCGTTGTGGAGCGGGGAGGAGCGGGGGCTGCTCGGGTCGGAAACCTATGCGGTGAAACCGGTCTATCCCGCGGCGAAGACGGTCGCCAATCTGACGCTCGACATTCTCCAGACGGCAGGGCCGGCGCGCGACGTCCTGCTGGTCGGCGCGGGCCAGAACAGCCTCGAGGACATGCTGGGCGATGCCGCGAAGGCGCAGGGCCGCGTCGTGACTCCCGAAGCGCTCCCCGAACGGGGGCTGTTCTACCGCGCAGATCATTTCTCGGTCGCACGGCGCGGCGTGCCGACGCTGTTGCTGATGGCGATCAGCGGCGCGTCCGACCTCGTGACGGGTGGTCGCCCGGCGGGGCAGGCGTGGCTCGACGGCTATATGAAATGCTATCACCAGACGTGCGACGCCTGGAGTGCGGACTGGGATCTGCGCGGCGCGGCGCAGGATGTCGGTCTGTTCCAGACGATCGGCACGCAGCTGGCGAACAGCCGGCTCTGGCCGGAGTGGCGCGACGAATCGGAGTTCAAGTCGGTTCGGGCTGAAAGCGCGGGTGAGCGGGAGTAGGACTCAACCCACATTCGCTACCACCCCGGCGAAGGCCGGGGGCCAGTTGGGAAGGTTGCAGTAACGGCGCGCTACCTCCGCCAATCTTGGTCCCCCAACTGGGCTCCGGCCTTCGCCGGGGTGGGGTGATTGGCGCGTTGGACATCTGCTTCCCGGTGTTCTCCCGCATCCGCAGGAGAACAGGGACCTACGCCGCCAGCGCCCGATCGCTCACGAACAGGTTCGTCGCGCGCTCATGCGCGAACGTGCTCGCGGGGCCGTGCCCCGGGATGAAGCTCGTGTCGCTGCCCAGCGGCCACAGCTTCTCGACGATCGACGACAGCAGCACGCGGTGATTGCCGCCGGGCATGTCCGATCGCCCGACCGACCCCTGGAACAGCACGTCGCCGACCTGCGCGAATTTCGATGGCGCGTGATGGAAGATCACATGGCCTTCGGTGTGCCCCGGCGTTTCGTAGACATCGAGAACGAGATCGCCGACCGACACCCGGTCGCCCTCGACCAGCCACCGGTCGGGTTCGAAATTTACCCCGGCGATCCCGTATTTCGGCCCGTCCTGGTCGAGCCGCTGGAGCCAGAAACGGTCGGCCTCGTGCGGCCCCTCGATCGGCACCGCCAGATCGTTGGCCAGCGCCTTCGCCTCGCCGGCATGGTCGATATGCCCGTGCGTCAGCAGGATCTTCTCGACGGTCACGCCCGCCTCCGCGATCGCCGCCTTGATTCGCGGCAGGTCGCCGCCGGGATCGACCACCGCCGCCTTCATCGTCGCGGTGCACCACAGCAACGTGCAGTTCTGCCGGATGGGCGTGACGGGGATGATCGCGGCACGCAGCGGCGGCAGGGAGGTCTTTGTCATTCCGGCAAAATAGGGCGGCGGGCGGTTTCGGGCAATCGCCGCTTGCGGTTTGCCTGCCGCCCCGTGCATCAGTCGGCACGATGTGGACTGCGCCCTTCGTGCTGCTTGATGATGCCCGGGAGGCGGGGGCCCCCGCGCGCCTGTACGACCGGCCTGTCCGGGTCGTTCGCGCGGACACCCCCGATGCCGTGCAACCGGCACTTGCCGAGATCCGTCGCGGGCTGGCCGAGGGGCTGCATGCCGCGGGGATGCTGGCCTATGAGGCGGGGATGACGTTCGCGTCGCGTGCGGTCGATGCCGGCCCGCCGGACGGCCCGTTGCTGTGGTTCGGCCTGTTCGAGCGCTACGAGACGATCCCCGCGGCGGCGCTGCCCGCGCTGTTGCCCGATCCCGCCGGGATCTGGGTCGGGCCGCCGCAGCCGCAGATCGACCGCGAGGCCTATGATGCGCGAATCGCGCGGCTGCTCGCGCTGATTGCGGCGGGCGACATCTATCAGGCCAATCTGACCTTTGCCGCGACCGTGCCGTTCATCGGCGATCCCCGCGCGCTCTATGCCCGCCTCAGACACCAGGCGCGCGCCGGCTATGGCGCGCTGATCGACACGGGCGACGAGACCTGTCTGTCGCTGTCGCCCGAACTGTTCTTCACGCTCGAGGGCGATCGGCTGACGTGTAGGCCGATGAAGGGCACGGCGCCGCGCGGCGCCACGCCCGACGTCGATCGCCGCCTTGCCCAGGGTCTGGCCGCCGATCCGAAGCAGCGCGCGGAAAATCTGATGATCGTCGACCTGATGCGCAACGACCTGTCGCAGGTCGCGCAGGGTGTCTCGGTCCCGGACCTGTTCACGGTGGAGACCTATCCGACCGTTCACCAGATGACGTCGACGGTGTCCGCGCGCCTGACCCCCGGCCGCGATGCGATCGATGTGCTCGCCGCGCTGTTCCCCTGCGGCTCGATCACCGGCGCGCCCAAGCAACGCGCGATGGAGGTCATCGCAGAGGTCGAGCAGGCCCGCCCCCGCGGCCTCTATACCGGCGCGATCGGCCGGTTCGATCCCGGCGGCGACGCCGCGCTGAACGTCGCGATCCGTACGCTGACGGTGCGCGACGGTGACGCGGTGATGGGGCTCGGCTCGGGGATCGTCGCGGACAGTGTCGCCGACCAGGAATGGCAGGAATGCGCGGACAAGGCGGCCTTCGTCACCGCCGGACAGCGCAAGCTGGACCTGATCGAGACGATGGCGTTCGATCCCGAACACGGGGTGATGCGGCTCGAACTGCATCTCGCCCGGCTGACCGCGAGTGCTGCGACGCTGGGGTTCAGCTTCGATCGTCACGCCGTTCGGAACGAACTGCAGGCGGCGACCTTCCGGCTGCGCGGTCCGCGGCGGATCCGGCTGGTCGTCGCGGCATCGGGCGCGGTCGCGATCCAGGTCGGTCCGATGCCGGTCACGCCCGCGCAGATGACGGTCGCGATCGTCCCGCTGCCCGTCGCGCCCGCCGATATCCGGCTGCGCCACAAGACCAGCGACCGCGCCTTTTACGACGACGCGCGGCGTGCCGCGGGCACCACCGAAGTGGTGTTCGAGGGGCCCGACGGCTTCCTGACGGAGGGGAGCTTCACCTCGCTGTTCGTGCCGCGCGACGGGGTGCTGGTAACCCCGCCTGTGGGCGCGCTGATCCCCGGCGTGCTGCGCGCCGATCTGCTCGCCAGCGGCCAGGCGGTCGAGGGACGGTTGACGCGCGCCGACCTCGCCAACGGGTTCCGTATGGGAAATGCGGTGCGTGGGCTCGTTCCGGCCGTTGTTGCGGTTGCGAAATCAGGCGATCGCGGCGTATAGCCCGCGCGAATTCCGCAGGCGCCGCTGCGGTCAACCGCAGAGGTTTCACCATGCACGCATCCGCCGCCCTTGGCCGCATCAGCCCTTCGCCGACCCTCGCGATCACGTCGCGTGTGCTCGAACTGAAGCGCGCCGGCGTCGACGTGATCGGGCTGGGGGCGGGCGAGCCTGATTTCGACACGCCCGATTTCGTCAAGGAGGCCGCGATCCAGGCGATTCGCGACGGCAAGACGAAATACACCAATGTCGACGGTACGATCGAGCTGAAGCAGGCGATCGCCGCCAAGTTCGCGCGCGACAACGGCCTGACCTATGCGACCGACCAGATCAGCGTGAACGTGGGCGGCAAGCACACCCTGTTCAACGCGATGGTCGCGACGATCGATCCGGGTGACGAGGTCGTGATCCCCGCACCCTATTGGGTCAGCTATCCCGACGTCGTGCAGTTCGCCGGCGGTGTACCGGTGATCGTCAAGGCCGGCCCCGAGGTCGGCTATAAGCTCGCACCCGAGGCGCTCGACGCGGCGATCACGCCCAGGACCAAGTGGGTGATCCTCAACTCGCCGTCGAACCCGACCGGCGCCGGCTACACGATCGACGAGCTGAAGGCTCTGGGCGCGGTGCTCGCGAAGCACCCGCATGTCTGGATCTTCGCCGACGATATGTACGAGCATATCGTCTATGACGGCTTCAGGTTCGCGACGATCGCCGAGGCCTGCCCCGAGCTGTTCGAGCGCACGCTGACCGTCAATGGCTGTTCGAAGGCCTATGCGATGACCGGCTGGCGGATCGGCTATGCCGGCGGCGCAAGCTGGCTGATCAAGGCGATGGCCAAGCTCCAGTCGCAGTCGACCTCGAACCCGTGCTCGATCGCGCAGGCCGCCGCCGTTGCCGCGCTCAACGGCGACCAGTCGTTCCTCGCCGAGCGCAACACCGCCTTCCAAGGCCGCCGCGATCTGGTCGTGTCGATGCTGAACGACATTGACGGCATGGAATGCCCGACGCCCGAGGGGGCGTTCTACGTCTATCCGTCGTTCGCCGCGCTGATCGGCAAGTCGACGCCGAACGGTCGGCTGATCGACACCGACGAGGCGATGGTCGGCTATCTGCTCGACGATGCCAAGGTCGCGGTCGTGCAGGGCGCGGCGTTCGGCCTCAGCCCCGCGTTCCGGATCAGCTATGCCACGTCGGACACGCTGCTGCGCGAGGCCTGCACGCGGATCCAGACCGCCTGCGCCGCGCTGCGCTGATCCGGCACGCCTCGGCAACATCGCGGACATGCCCGGACATCCGCCAGCAACCCTGCTGGCGGATGAACGGATTGGCCACATCGCGTTAATCGACCGTTTCATAAAACGGCATTGTGAAGACGCGGCATCCCCACGACATGCTGGGTCGTAGCTGACGTGATCCACCGGGATCATGCCAAGTCTGATTTCAACAGGAGCGCATGATGCGCAATCTTATCAAGTCGAGCTTTCTCTGGCAGTTTACTGGCGGTTTTGTTCTGGGTGCGCTGGGTCTCCTTGCGTTCCAGCCCGCCGAGGCAACGCAGCCGGTGTATGGCGCGCCCGTGCACACCGCGCCCGCCCAGCGCTGAGCCTGCTGAATCCCGGTGATCGGTCGCCGAAAGGCATTCCGCGCCGGGGCTGGAAACGTCATCGAGACGCCCCACATGATCAAGATGCACACGCCCCTTTTCGCAACGCTCGCCGCCGTCGGCCTCGCCGGTGCGGTCATCGCCACCGGTTCTGCGCAGGCAGAGCGCGCGGTCATCATCCCGGCCGCGACCGTCGATGTCCCGCGGACGGGCGGCCTGCAGACCGCAGTGTTGGCGGGGGGCTGTTTCTGGGGGCTCGAGGCGGTGTTCGAGCATGTCCGCGGCGTCAAGGGCGTGACCGCAGGCTATGCCGGCGGGACCAAGGCGACCGCGAATTACGAGCAGGTGTCGAGCGAAACCACGCGGCATGCCGAGGCGGTGCGGATCAGCTATGATCCCCGCGTCGTGAGCTATGCCACGCTGCTGCGCGTCTATTTTTCGATCGCGCATGATCCGACGCAGCTGAACCGGCAGGGCCCCGACAGCGGTACCAGCTATCGCTCCGCGATCTTCCCGCAGTCCCCGCAGCAGGCGCAGGTCGCACGCGCCTATATCTCACAGCTTGGTCAGACGCGGGCGTTTGCGCGGCCGATCGTCACGACGCTCGAAACCGGCAGCTTCTACCCCGCCGAAGCCTATCATCAGGACTTTTTCGACCGGAACCCGACGCATCCCTACATCGTCGCCTGGGACAAGCCCAAGCTCGCGGCGTTCCGCAAGGCCTTCCCGACGATCGCCAGCTGACGCCGGCTGATCACCTCAGGCGGATACGGCGATCCGCGTGTCCGGCCGCTGCGCGGCGACCGGAAACCGCAGCATCCGGTCTGCGACCGGCAACAGTGCCTGCGCACCAGTGCCCACTGCGCGGATGATCTCGGGATGGTCGACGTCCAGCCCGCCCGTCAGCGATCCGAAGGCGGGCAGGATCAGTTTGGTCTCGGTCGCGACGAAACACCGCCGCGCGACCTGCTTGCCGCGCAGCCGAAGGCGCAATTTGGGATGGAAATGGCCCGAGAGTTCGTGCCGGGTCTCGCGCGGATCGGCCTCGTGGCGCAGCACCAGGCCATCGACACAGGCCTCGTCGACTACCGTGCCACCGCACCGGTCGAGGATCATCGGGTCATGATTGCCCGTGATCCAGGTCCAGTGCGTCTTTTGCGTCATGGCGCGCAGCATCTCCTGCGCGCGCTGCGGCAGCCGGTCGCAACCGTCGCTGTCGTGGAAACTGTCGCCGAGACACCAGATTTCGGTCGCGCCGGTCGCGTCGAGCACGGCGGCGAGTTCGGTCAAGGTCGCGATCGAATCATAAGGTGGCAGCATCTGGCCACGGCTGGCGAACCAGCTCGCCTTTTCGAAATGCAGGTCGGCGACCAGCAAGGCGTGTCGCGCGGGCCAGTAAACCGCACCTGCCGCCAGCGCCGAAAGCGTGTGTCCGCCGAACGAAAAGGGAACCATCAGGTGGCCATGCCGTCGGTCGACGTTCGAATCAAGCGATTGTGCAGCGCAGCGTCGAACACTTGCGCATGGCTGCAATCGGCGTAAAGCGCGCCGTCCCATCAGGAGGAGCGCTTTTCGCGCCATGTCGTCCGTCGCCGGAACACCCCAGCCCGCTGAAACGTCCACCGACCTGTCGGCGGCGCATCTTCACCCGCACCCGGCGCTCGCCGCGCTGACCGTGGGGGCGATCGGCGTGGTGTTCGGCGATATCGGCACCAGCCCGCTCTATGCCTTCCGCGAAGCGCTCGGCCAGAGTGCTGCGGGCGGGATCGATCCGAGCGAGATTCTTGGCGTGCTCAGCCTGGCGCTGTGGTCGCTGTTCCTCGTCGTCACCGTGAAATACGTCATCTTCCTGATGCGCGCGGACAATCAGGGCGAGGGCGGCGTGCTTGCGCTCGCAGCGCTCGCAAGGCGCGCGCTGGGGGTGCGCTCGAAGATCGCGATCGTGCTCGGGGCCGCCGGCGCGTCGCTGTTCTACGGCGATGCGATCATCACGCCGGCCCTGTCCGTCCTCTCGGCGATGGAAGGGCTGCGAACGATTCCGAGCGCTGCGCACATCTTCAACGAGGGCGTGGTGCGCGCGTTGACGATCGCCATTCTCATCGTCCTGTTCGTGATCCAGTCGCGCGGGACGGCGCATGTCTCGAAGCTGTTCGGTCCGGTCTGCATCGTCTGGTTCGTCGCGATCGGTGCGCTGGGCGTGTGGCATATTGCCGACGAGCCCTCGATCGTCCGCGTTTTCTCGCCGACCTACGGTGTCGCGTTTCTCGCGACCCACGGCGTCACCGGGCTGTTCGTGCTCGGCGCGGTGTTCCTGACCGTCACCGGAGCGGAAGCGCTGACCGCGGACATGGGCCATTTCGGCAAGATGCCGATCCGGATCGGCTGGTTCTTCCTGGTCTTTCCGGCGCTCGCGCTCAACTATCTCGGGCAGGGCGCGTTCGCGCTGTCGCAGCTCGAGGATGCCGCGCGTCGGGGCGTCCCGTTCGTCAATCAGGACTGGTTCTTCCTGATGGCACCCGAATCACTGCGCCCCGCGCTGATCATTCTCGCGGGCTTCGCGACGGTCATCGCCAGCCAGGCGGTGATCACCGGCGCGTTCAGCCTGACGCAGCAGGCGATCCAGCTCGGCCTGCTGCCGCGGCTGCGCATCCGCCAGACCTCGGCGGTGTTCGCCGGGCAGATCTACCTTCCCGCGATCAACTGGCTGCTGCTGATCGGCGTGCTGGTGCTGGTGATCCAGTTCAAGACCTCGTCGGCGATGGCCGCGGCGTACGGTATCGCGGTGACCGGCACGATGGTCGTCACCACGCTGCTCGCCTATATCGTCGTGCGGCACCGCTGGAACTGGTCGCGGCCGCTGGCGCTCGCCGCAATCCTGCCGTTCCTGACGCTCGACCTGATCTTCTTCGGCGCGAACATCCTGCGCGTGATCGAGGGCGGCTGGGTGCCACTGGTGATCGCGGCGTCGATCGGGCTGATCATCTTCACCTGGGTGCGCGGCAAGAAGATCGTCAGCGCGTTCGAGAAGCGGCAGAGCATCCCGCTCAGCGATCTCGCCGCCGCGCTCGAGAAGCGCCCGCCCGAACGCGTGTCGGGGACCGCGGTGTTTCTCACCGCCAATCCGCACGCCACGCCTGGCGCGCTGCTCCACAATTTGAAGCACAACAAGGTTCTGCACGAGCGCAACCTGATCGTCAGCATCCGCACCGCGGATCGCCCGTTTGTCGATCAGGCGGGCCGCGCCAAGGTCGAGCGGGTCGATGACAATTTCTCGATCGTCGTGCTGACCTACGGCTTCATGGAATCCCCCGACGTGCCGCGCGATCTTGGTGTCGGCGCGAAGACCGAGCAGCTCGGCCTCGACCCGATGCGGACGTCGTTCTTCATCGGCCGCAACACGCTCAAGCCCGACGCGGAAAAGGGCATGCCGCCCTGGCAGGACCGGATCTTCATGTTCCTGCAGCGCAACGCGAGCGATCCGACCGAGTTCCTGCGGATCCCGCCGGGCAAGGTGCTCGAACTCGGCGAGCAGGTCACCGTCTAGACTCCCTCTCCCCTAGGGGGAGAGGGAAGGGGCCCGCACGGCGAAGCCGGGTGGGAAGGGTGAGGGGAGTGTGGCTCGGGACCCTGTCCCAATACCCCTCACCCTTCCGTCGCCTGCGGCTCCTCCTTCCCTCTCCCCCAAGGGGAGAGGGATTCAGCATCATCCCGCGAACGCCTTGACCAGATCGTACAGATAGTCGCGGCCGTCATAGAGCGATGCAATCCGGATCCGTTCGTTCAGGCCGTGGATGCCGCCCATGTCCTTGTCGATGAACACGCCCGGCGCGCCGTAAACCGGAATGCCGATCGCCTCGAAGAAGATGCCGTCGGTCGCGCCGGTCGACATCAACGGCAGGATCGGCAGGCCGGGGAAGTGCTTGGCCGCGACCTTCGTCACCGGGCCCATGATCTTGGGGTCGAGCGTCGGCGGGATCGCGGTCGGCCGGACCGGCTGGTTCGCGGTCACGCTCACCTTGGTACCGGCGAGCGACTTCAGCTTCGCCAGCGTGCCGTCGACCGTCTCGCCGGGGAAGATCCGGCAGTTCACATTCGCGGTCGCGCGCTGCGGCAGCGCGTTTTCGGCATGGCCCGCGCTCAGCAGCGTCGCGACACAGGTCGTGCGCAGCGTCGAATGCATCGCCTTGTCGCGGCTGACGATCGCGTCGGCCGCCTTGTCCTGCGGATTGGCGAGCAGCCGCGTGATCGCGTCGCCCATCGTGCCCGGCATCGCCTTTGCACTCGCGGCGAAGAAGGCGCGCGTCGTGTCGGTGAAGGTCACGGGGAATTCATAGCCCTGCACCGCCTTCACCGCATCGGCGAGTTCGTATATCGCATTGTCGGGTGTCGGCTGCGAGCTGTGCCCGCCGGGATTGGTCGCGGTGAAGGTGTAATTCTGCGCGGCCTTCTCACCGACCTGGATCGCCAGCAGCTGGCGCTTGCCAGTATCGTCGAGCCGCCCGCCGCCGCCCTCGTTCAACGCGAATTCGGCGGCGATCAGGTCGGGCTTGCTCGCGGCCAGATATTGCGCGCCGTTCCACGCGAAGGTCGTCTCCTCGCCACAGGTCAGCGCGAGCTTGATCGTCCGCTTCGGCGTATAGCCCGACGTCTTGAAGCGGATCATCGCGTCGGACCAGATCGCCGCCTGCGCCTTGTCGTCGACGGTGCCGCGGGCATAATAATAGCCGCCCTCCTCGATCAGCGTGAACGGATCGCGCACCCAGTCCTCGCGCTTGGCCTCGACGACGTCGAGATGCCCGAGCAGCAGCATCGGCTTGATCGACGCGTCCGACCCCTTCAGCACCGCGACCAGCCCGCCATCCTTGGGATGCTCGGGTACCGAGAAATAGGTGATGTCGGCATCGGCATAGCCCGCGCTTTTCAGCCGTGCGCCGATCTGCGCCGCGGCCTGGGTGCAGCTGCCCGACGACAGCGTCGTGTTGGTCTCGACCAGCTCCTTGTAGAGCCCGAAAAACGCCTTCTGGTCGGGGCGGCTTTGCGCAAATCCCGTACCGGGCATGGTGACGACACTGGCCGTCAGCATCACTCCCGCCATCACCCTGCTTACTGCGCGCATCGTCGTCCCCTTGATCGTTTATTGCAGCAGCGTTGCAGCGAATGATCGATCACGCAACCTCAACGCTGCGTGACATTGCGCGGCAGGGCAAGCCGCAC
Source organism: Sphingomonas sp. CFBP 13706 (assembly GCF_014842355.1). Lineage (NCBI taxonomy): Bacteria > Pseudomonadati > Pseudomonadota > Alphaproteobacteria > Sphingomonadales > Sphingomonadaceae > Sphingomonas > Sphingomonas sp. CFBP 13706. The sequence continues at coordinate 169,550 of NZ_JACYVM010000003.1, read as the reverse complement.
CTCGCGATTGGCAAAGTCGATGTCGACGCGGCGGAACAGCGTCAGCGCATCCATGCCGAGCAGGATCGCGGGCCGTTCCGCCAGTCCGAACTGACGAAAGGGCGGGGCGTCTACGGCCGTCAGCGCGATCGGCAGGCTGGTGATCGTCAGGCTGCCGATCATGACGCGATCGATCGTCGAATAGTCCGCCATCACTGTCTGTCCGGTAACACCGGTCAGCGCGATCGATTGCGACCGGACCGGCTTGCGCAACAGTTTGCGGCGCAGTGCGGCATTGCCCATGCTGACCGACGACCCGGTATCGATGATCACGCGGATCCGGACGCCGTTGCAATAGGCGTCGGTGACGACGAGCTGGCCGAACAGGCTGCGCGCCCGGACGACGATCTCGCCCCGCTCGGTCCGCTCGCGGCGGTTGCGCCGGCGCGCGGGCGTCACGGTCATCGTGCGGGTGTCGAAATCGATCCCCACCGCGCGTCCCTGCAGCGTGTCGATCCCCAGCAGCCCCAGCGCTCCCAGATTCTGCGCGGCGATCGCGGGCGCCTCGATCGCCGGGCTGTCGATCGTGCCGACCCGCAGTGCCGGGATGATCACGGTCGCGACGCTGTCCGATCCGGTCATGCCCGTGACGCGGACGATCCGGCCGGGCGCAAGCCGCAACACCGCCGCAAGCTCGCGCGAGATCACGGTGCGTTGCGCGCCGGTATCGACGACGAACTTCTGCGGACTGGTGCCCGCGATCGACACGGGCACGGTCATCCTGCTCTCGTCCTGCCCGAACAGCATCACCGTGTTTGCTGCGGATGCTGCATCATCGACCGGTGCAGCATAAGCGGGCGGGGCGGCGGCTTGCGGGATAGGGTCGGGGGCAGTCTGCTGGGCCGCAGCCGGGGCAGAGATGATGAGCAACACCGGGCCTGACCACCTGCGCATGACCCGATGCTGCGCCCGAAACCGACGGACGACAAGTCGTTCGTCCCTGGTTCGTCTCGCGTCCGTTCAGTCGATCCGCATCGCCTCGGCCGCCAGTGCCTCCGCCTCGATCAGCAGGGCGTCGTCGGACGTGTTGGTGGCGACCTTCTCACGCCCGATCAGCGTCAGGATGGGCACCGCGAGCGGCGTCACGCGCTCGAGATCGACATGCAGCATCGTCTCCGCCGCGCGGTCGAGCAGCCCGGCCAGTCGCCCGACATCCGTCATCCGCGCGCGCGCATCCGCCCAGGCCGCCTCGAGCAGCAAATGCGTCGGCTCGTATTTGCGCAGCACGTCATAGATCAGGTCGGTCGAGAAGGTGACCTGACGCCCGGTCATGCGCTTGCCGGGATGCTGGCGCTCGACCAGCCCGCCGATCACCGCGACCTCGCGAAACGCGCGTTTGAGCAGGTGCGATTGCTGCACCCAGTCGACGAATTCATGTTCGAGGATGTCGGCGGAGAACAGCGATGCCGGGTCGGTGATCTTGTCGATCCCGTACACCGCCAGCGCATAGTCGTTCGCGACGAAGCCGAGCGGTTTGAGCCCCTGCGTCTCCATCCGCCGGGTGATCAGCATGCCGAGCGACTGGTGCGCGTTCCACCCCTCGAAGCTGTAGGCGACCATGTAATGCCGCCCTTCGCGCGGGAAGGTTTCGACCAGCAGCTGCCCGGGTTCGGGCAGGACCGAGCGCAACCGCTGATATTCGAGCCATTCGCGCACATCGTCGGGAAACCGCGCCCATTCGCCGGGATGCGCGAGGAAGCCGCGGACGCGGTCGGCGAGGTTGGTCGACAGCGGCATCCGGCTGCCGCCATAGGTCGGGATCCGCGCAGGCTTTGAGGTCGCGCGGACGACGAGGTCCTCGGTGTCCATCTTGATGACCTCAAGGCTGAGGCCGGCGAAGAAGAAGGTGTCGCCGGGGCTGAGCTGCGCCGCGAAGCCTTCCTCGACGCGGCCGAGCGCGCGGCCATTGCCGAACCGCACGTTGAGCATCGTCGCCTCGACGATGATCCCTGCGTTCAGCCGGTGCTGGCCGATGAACTTGGGATGGCTGATCCGCCATGTGCCGTCCGCAACCTGCGTCAACCGCTTGAACCGGTCATAGGCCTTGAGCGCATAGCCGCCGTCGCTGATGAACCCGAGCACGCGCGAGAAAGTCTCGGCTGGCAGCGCCGAATAGGGGAGCGCCGAGCGCACCTCGTCGAGCAGGTTCTCCTCGCGGAACGGCGCGGCGCAGGCGCACGCCATCACATGCTGCGCCAGCACGTCGAGCGCGCCGACGCGGAACAGGTCGGGATCGAGCTCGCCCGCCTCGACCGCGTCCAATGCGGCGCGCGCCTCGAGATATTCGAACCGGTTGCCGGGGACGAGGATCGCCTTGCTCGCCTCGTCGAGCCGGTGATTGGCGCGGCCGATCCGCTGGAGCAGCCGCGACGATCCCTTGGGCGCCCCCATCTGGATCACGCAGTCGACATTGCCCCAGTCGACGCCGAGGTCGAGGCTGGCGGTCGCGACCAGTGCGCGCAGCTTGCCCTCCGCCATCGCGCCCTCGACCTTGCGTCGTGCCTCGCGTGCGAGGCTGCCATGATGGACGCCGATCGGCAGCGTGTTCGCATTCACCTTCCACAGATCCTGGAAGATCAGCTCGGCGAGGCTGCGCGTGTTGCAGAACACGATCGTCGTCGCATGTTTCTCGATCTCCGCCATCACCTGCTCGGCGGCATAGCGGCCCGAATGGCCCGACCACGGAATGCGACCCTCGGGCAGCAGGATCGCGATGTCCGGATCCGCGCCCGCCTCGCCCTGCACCATCGCGACCTGGTCGATATCGCCGTCGGGGGCGAGCCACGCGCGATAGCCGTCGGCATCCGCGACCGTCGCCGACAGCGCGACGCGGCGCATGCCCGGCGAGATTGTCTGCAACCGCGCCATGCACAGCGAAAGCAGGTCGCCGCGCTTGCCCGTCGCAAACGCATGGACCTCGTCGATCACGATCGTGCGGATGCCCTCGAACATCGTGATGCTGTCGGGATAGCTCAGCAGCAGCGACAGCGATTCGGGGGTGGTCAGCAGGATCTGCGGCGGTTTCACGCGTTGCCGTGCCTTGCGGTCCGACGGCGTGTCGCCGGTGCGCGTCTCGACGCGGATGTCGACGCCCATCTCCTCGATCGGCGTCAGCAGGTTGCGCTGGACGTCGACCGCGAGCGCTTTCAGCGGCGAGACATAGAGCGTGTGGAGCCCGCTGGTCGGCTCCTCGATCAACTCGGCGAGCGTCGGCAGGAAGCCGGCGAGCGTCTTGCCTGCCCCTGTCGCCGCGACCAGCAGCGCGTGGTGCCCGGCGCGTCCCTGCGCCAGCATGTCGGTCTGATGCCGGCGCGGCCGCCAGCCCCGTGTCGCGAACCAGTCATCAAGTTGGGGGGGAAGGTCGCTCACGGCCTGTTCACGCATGGTCGTCATATGGGTGCACTATGCCGCAACGCCATGGACGGCGCTCACCCGGTCGGCAATTTGTCGGACCATCGATCTGTTTAGCCTGTGAAAGACCAACCTTGTCGATTCTTCGCCATCTCGCGCCGCTGTCCCTGATCGCGCTGTTGCCCTTTGCCAATGCGACGGCGGCGACGCAGAAGTTCGTCGGCGCAGGCGGCACGGTTCGCCTCGCCTATCCGTCGACCCTGACCCCGACGCGCAACTTCGCCGGCCGCGCGTTGATGACCAGCGGCTGGCGGACGATGTGGGACGGCACGCTGCCCGGGCGGGGCGTCGGCATCGTCCGGTTCTGGCAGGTCGCAAAGCCGACCGACGGGCAGGGTCAGGTGACCGAGATGATCCAGGTCGGCTTCAGCCGGAGCACGGCGGTGATCGCGCGCTGCACCACCGACGGGCTGACATCGGCGAACAGCCGCCGCCTCGCCGATCGCACGCTCGGCGGTCAGCGCTGGACGACCTATGAGACGGGTGATGCCGGGATGAGCCAGCAGGTCCGCGCGCTCACGCTGCGCAGCGTCATCGGCGGCACCTGCTACGCGGTCGACCGGATCACCTATGCGGCCAAGGCGGGATCGCCGCCGCCGCGCAATGCACCGACCCAGGCGGTCGCCGCGGCGCGGATGGATGCGATCCTGAAGACGGTCAAGGTCGGCCGGCGCCGCTAGGCGACCGCGGCTGTGCCGCTCCGCCGTTGCGCGTGGCACCGCAGCCGCGGCTCGGGCGTAGTAGCGTGATGGCAAAACTCGGCGACTGGCTCGAACCGCATCCACACGGCATCCTCGTCAAGCCGATCGACGCGTGGATCGATCCGTCGATCCCGAGCGAGAGGGCGCTCGTCACGCACGGCCATGCGGATCATGCGCGCGGCGGCCATGCCGCGGTCTGGGCGACGCCCGAGACGCTGGCGATCATGGACGCGCGCTATGGTCCGCAATCGGGTCACCCGGTCGCCTATGGCGAGACGATCCGCATGGGCGAGGTCGATATCGGTTTCGTCCCCGCCGGCCATGTCCTGGGTTCGGCGCAGATCGTGCTCGACTATCGCGGCGAACGGGTCGTCGTCTCGGGCGATTACAAGCGGCGGAGCGATCCGACCTGTACGCCGTTCGAGCCCGTCAAATGCGACGTGTTCGTCACCGAGGCGACCTTCGGCCTGCCGGTCTTTCGTCACCCCGATACCGGCGACGAGATCGACAAGCTGATCGCCGCATTGCACGCCAATCCCGACCGCTGCGTCCTGGTCGGGGCCTATGCGCTCGGCAAGGCGCAGCGCGTGATCGCCGAACTGCGCGCGCGGGGGCATGAGGCGCCGATCTACATCCATGGCGCGCTCCAGCGGCTGTGCGATCTCTACGCCGATCACGGCGTCCGTCTCGGCACCCTGCTGCCGGTTGCGGACGCCAAGAAGGCCGACATGGCGGGGCATGTCGTGATGTGCCCGCCCGGCGCGCTCAACGATCGCTGGTCGCGGCGCCTGCCCGACCCGATCACCGCGATGGCGAGCGGCTGGATGCGCGCCCGCGGGCGCGCGCGGCAGAAGAATGTCGAATTGCCGCTGATCCTGAGCGACCATGCCGACTGGGACGAGCTCATCGACACGCTCGCCGAGATCGCACCGCGCGAGGTATGGGTCACGCATGGCCGTGAGGATGCGCTCGTCCACTGGTGCATGACCCGCCAGATCAAGGCGCGCGCGCTGGCGCTGGTCGGGTTCGAGGACGAGGATGACTAGGCGGATGCCGGCCGCATGGCGGGGGTGATACGTGTTTTGCGCCACGGCAACCGGCGCCGCTCGAGCAGCGACCGCCACGCCCATTCGACCGGCGCGATGCCGAACGTGCGCAGATAGGCATTGGCGAGCCACAACAGGCCGATATTGATCGCCAGCGCGATCCCCATCAGCGCGGCCCATCCGAACTGGCCGTACAGCCCCAGCGCGAAGGGCGGGAACAGGATCCACAGGCCGATGATCGTCTGCAGCACGTAGAGCGACAGCGCGGTCCGGCCGGCGGCGGCGAAGGGCCGCAACAGCCGCGCGCCGAGGATCGTCCCGACCAGCAGATGGACGGCGCCGACATGGCCGAGTGTCATCGCCAGCCGGCTGACCTCCGCGGTCGCCCAGAGCGTCTTCGGCGCGGTATCGAAGCGCATCTGCTCCGCCGCGCCGATCATCCGCAGCGGGATCGCGATCCCGTAGGCGATCAGCGTCATCCGCGCATAGAAGGCGCGCGATCGTCCGCCCTGCAGGATGCCGAGCCTGTACAGCGCCGCGCCGATCAGCATCACGCCGGCCGCTTCCCACACGAACACCAGCTCGAGCCCACGGCTCTGCAGATAGGCGATGACACTCCACTGATACGTCGCCCAGGTCATGAAGCTGCCCGTACGCGCCTTGTCCTCGGCGGCGATCCGCGCAGCATCCTCGGCCTTGGTCTTGGCGCGTCTTGCAGCCCCCTCGGCGACCTTGGTCAGCAGCGTGCGGTCCGCGGCGGTGACCGGTCGCCCGGCGCGCTGCGCGCTTTCGATCGCGGCGACCTGCGCCTGGGTCTGCGTGGTGGAGACATAGCCGTAGGTGCCGCCGGCGAACTGCAGCGCCGCCGCCGACAGGCCGATGGTCAGAAGCAGGCGGGGGCGCAGTCCGCGAAACAGGAAGGCGATCAGTGCCGCGAGGCCATAGGTGTGGAGGATGTCGCCCGGCCACAGCAGGACGAGGATGTGCACCACGCCGAACGCGAGCAGCAGCAGGTTACGCGCATAATAGCGCTTCATCACCACGCGCGTCCCCGCCAGCTGCGCGGCGCGGTCGGTCAGGATCACCATCCCGGCGCCGAACAGCATCTCGAGCATGCAGCGCGCGGTCCCGTTGGCGATCACCTCGCGCAGCCACCAGGCGATCTGGTCCTGCGTGGTCCAGCCGAAATGCCGGATATCGTCGAACGACGCGTAGAGCGACCCGCCCATGTCGTTGATGTTCATGAACAGGATGCCGAGGATCGCGATCCCGCGCAGGATATCGAGTACCGCGATGCGTGGCGCGCCATCGGGTTCGGCCGCGGTCATCGCTGGCGACGTCGCCACGCGCTCGGCGTCGCCATCACGGCTGGCGGAAAGGTCGTTCATCGGTCTGGGCCCCCCCGTGATGCAAGCCGGACGCTACGCCGATCCGGTGCGAAGGCAAGCGTCAGCCGGTGCCCTCGAGCGCACGGGCGCGGCGGCGTTGTACCGAACTGCCGATGCCGAGCGCCTCGCGATATTTGGCAACGGTGCGCCGGGCAATGTCGAAGCCCTTGCCGTCGAGCAATTCCACCAAAGTATCGTCGGACAGGATCTTGGCACCCTCGTTCGCGATCAGCGCCTTGATCGCGCTTTTGACGGCCTGCGCCGACACCGCATCGCCGCCGTCTGCCGACTGGATCGCCGAGGTGAAGAAATATTTCAGCTCGTACAGGCCGCGCCCGCACGAGACATATTTGTTGCTGGTCACGCGGCTGACGGTCGATTCGTGCATCTCGATCGCGTCGGCGACCATCCGCAGCGTCATCGGCCTGAGATGTGCGACGCCGTGGAGGAAGAACGCCTCCTGCTGCTTCACGATCTCGGTTGCGACCTTGATGATCGTGCGCTGCCGCTGGTCGAGCGCCTTGACCAGCCAGTTCGCGCTGGCGAGGCACTCGCTGAGCCACGCCTTCGACGCCTTGTCCTGCTCGCCACGCGCCAGTTCGGTGTAATAGCTGCGGTTGACGAGGATGCGCGGCAGCGTCGCGGTGTTGATCTCGATGCTCCAGCCGGTCTTGGTCCGCGCGACGAACAGGTCGGGCACGACCGCGCGGCTTGGCTCGCCGCCGAACCGGCATCCGGGCTTCGGATCATAGCCGCGCAGCTCGCGGATCATGTCCGCCATGTCCTCGTCATCGACCTGGCACAGCCGCTTCAGACGCCCGATCTCGCCGCGTGCGAGCAGATCGAGATTGTCGATCAGCCGCGCCATGCAGGGGTCATAGCGATCCGCCTCCCGCGCCTGGATCGTCAGGCATTCGGCCAGGTCGCGCGCGCCCACCCCGGTCGGGTCGAAGGTCTGGATCACCGCCAGGACATGCTCGACCCGGGCAAGCGCGACGCCCAGCCGGTTGGCGATTTCGAGCAGCGGTACGGTCAGATACCCCGCCTCGTCGATCTGGTCGATCAGATGCGCCGCGACGAACGCGTCATCCGCGGCGACCGCGGGGCCCGCCTGCGCCAGCAGATGATCGGCAAGGCTGAGCCCGGTATCGGCAAAGCCGTCCAGATCGAGACCGTTCCCGTCGCCATCGCTGCCACCGCCCGCGCCGGCCCCGCTCATCGACAGCGCGCCGTCGGTGCCGCTTCCGCCGTCGGCGACGCTGTCCTGATGGTGGCTCTCGGTCGCATAGTCGATGTCGAGCGCGGGCTCGTCGCTGCCGACACTGCCGCTCACCAGCTCGTCGGCGGCGACGCGTTCGTCGCGGGGGGCGGCGTCGTCAGGTTCCGGCCCGGCGTCGCGGTCGGGTCTGTCGCCATCGTCCGCGGCGCCCGCCTCGAGCAGCGGATTGCGCTCGATCTCCTCGGCGATGAACCCCTCGATCTCCAGGTTCGACAACGCCAGCAGCTTGATCGCCTGCTGCAGTTGCGGGGTCATCACCAGCGACTGCGATTGGCGAAGGTCCAGGCGAGGCGCGAGGCTCATGACACTAGAGCGAGAAGCCCTCGCCCAGATAGAGGCGGCGGACATTCGCGTCGGCGACCAGTTCGGCCGGGCTGCCCGAGAACAGCACGCGGCCATCATAGATGATGTAGGCGCGGTCGACGATGTCGAGCGTCTCGCGGACATTGTGATCAGTGATCAGCACGCCGATATCGCGGCGCTTGAGATCCTTCACGAGATCGCGAATGTCGGCGATCGAGATCGGATCGATGCCCGCAAACGGCTCGTCGAGCAGCATGATCGACGGCTCGGCGGCCAGCGCGCGGGCGATCTCCGCCCGGCGCCGCTCGCCGCCCGACAACGCCATCGCGGGCGCGGCGCGCAGCCGGGTCAGGCCGAACTCCTCGAGCAGCGTGTCGAGCTTGCGCTCGCGCACCGCCTTGTCGGGTTCGGACAGCTCGAGCACCGTCAGGATGTTCTTCTCGATCGTCAGCCCGCGGAAGATCGACGTTTCCTGCGGCAGATAGCCAAGGCCCAGGATCGCGCGCCGATACATGGGCAGGCGCGTGATATCGTCGCCGTCGAGCATGATCCGACCCGAATCGGGCTTCACCAGCCCCATCACGGAATAGAAGCACGTCGTCTTGCCGGCGCCGTTCGGCCCGAGCAGCCCGACCACCTCGCCACGCCCGACCGACACCGACACATCGGTCAGGACGGTGCGCTTGTCATAGGATTTGGCGATCGACACGACCTGAAGGCCGTTGGTCGTCGGCGCTTCGACGATCGCGTCGCCGTGCGGGCCGGGGGTTTCGATCGGGGGCAGCGTGGGGGCATCCATCAGGCTTTGGCCTTGCTGAGGGCGGGCGGGTAAAAGCGGCTGGCGCTCGGCTGGCGGGTTTCGCGGATGACCGGCGGTGCGCGCATCGGATCAGTTGCGCTTGGGAACCGAGAAGGTGCCGGTCACGCGCCCGCCCGTCTGGGTCACGGTGCCGCCGCTGGCCGTCGCGCCGCCGCTGCCGCGGACCGACGATCCGTCGATCACCGCGCGACCGGTATCGAGATTCATCGTCAGCCGCCCGCCATTCACGGTGTTGCCACCCTGGGTCAGCGTCACCGCGCCGAGCATCGTGATCACCCGCCGGTTGAGGTCGTAGATCGCATATTGGCTCTTCGCGGTCTGGTCCGGCCGGCGCACCGTCACGCCGCCCGACGCGTCGAGGCGCGACACCTGCGGGTTCCCGCCGACCACTTCGCCGGTATAGGCCACCGTCATCCGCGCCGAATTCAGCGTCATGTCCGCCTGCTTGACCGACACGCCCCCGCTCAGCACCGCGCGGTTCGCCTTGTCCTGCAGCTCGATATGGTCCGCACCGAAATCGATCGGCGCGTTCGAGTTGTGCGCACGTTGCGCGGAGACGCAGGTCGCCGCGAGCGCGGAGAGCATCAGGAGGACGGAGCTTGGTATGAGGCGCATGGCGGCTATTTCGGCCCTCGCGGCACGATCCGCAAGCGCGCATTGCCGTCGAGCCTGACGGTGCGGGCTTCCAGATCGGCATGCAGCTTGTTCGCACTGAACACGCCCTGCGGCACCGTTCCCGTCACCGCGCTGCCGCTGTCCATCGTCCGCGCGCGCATGTCGAGCGTCGCATTGGTGGTTTTCAGGTCATAGCCGTTGGGAGCGGTGACGTTGAGCGGGCCGTTCAGCTGCACCTTCTCGGTGTCCATGTCGTAGCGCCCGGAATTCGCCCTGATGTTGGCGGGGCCGTCGGCAAGCTGGAGCTGCGCGCTCAGCGTGTTGAGCTGCACGATCGGTTCGGCCGAACTCTTCTGGATCGCCGAGCGGGCGTCGAGCGTGAACGCCTGGCCCTTCGAATCCTGCCCGCGATATTGCGCGGCCTGCAGCTTCATGCGCTCCTGCGCGACCTCGACCTTGTTCTTGTCGAGCACGAACGACACGTCGCCGCCCGCGGTCAGCGGCGCCATCACCAGGAATGCGGTCAGCACGCCGATCGCGGTCGGCAGACCGAGTCGCGCCAGCCCGACGACGCGGTCGTGGCGGCTGCCCGGCGCCGCCCAGACCTGACGCGGCGAGCGGGCCTGCCGGATCGTCTTCGCCGATGCGTCGGACGGGGGCGCCATGGTCATGTCAGGCGTGCGCGAAGATGTCGATCTCGGGCCATCCGGCGAGATCGAGCGCGGCACGGGTCGGCAGGAAGTCGAAGCATTTCTGCGCGAGCTCCATGCGGCCTTCGCGAATCAGCCGCTTGTCGAGCTCCTCCTTCATCCGGTGCAGGAAGCGGACGTCGGACGCGGCATAGTCTTTCTGCGCCTCGCTGAGATTCGGGCTCCCCCAGTCGGAGGATTGCTGCTGCTTCGACACGTCCTGGCCCAGCAGTTCGCGGACCAGCTCCTTGAGCCCGTGTCGGTCGGTATAGGTCCGGACCAGTCGCGACGCGATCTTGGTGCAATAGGCCGGCGCCGCAACGACGCCGAGATAATGCTGGACCGCGGCGATATCGAATCGTCCGAAATGGTAGAGTTTCAGCCGCTCCGGATCCGCGAGCAGCGCCTTGAGGTTGGGCGCTGCATAGTCGCTGTCGGCCGCGAACCGGACGAGATGTTCGTCCGCGCCGCCATCCGACAGCTGGACGACGCAGAGCCGGTCGCGCGGCGTGATGAGGCCCATGGTCTCGGTGTCGACGGCGATCGAGGCGCCCGGTGCGAAGATCCCGGACGGGATGTCGCCTTCATGAAGATTCACTGTCATGCGGTGGCCCTAGCGGTCGGGGGCGCCTTGCTCAATGGTCCTCCGCGATGACGCGGGTGCGCCATGCTTTTGCCGCGATCATCGCCAATGGAGCAAGCGGACAAGATTCTGTTCGCGATAGCTTGATTTTTGCGCTATGCCCTTCCCCAAGGCGCAAAAGGTTTCGCGCCCGAGGGCCCGCGTTCGTCGTCCGGACACGCCGGCTTTTGGAGAGATTTTGCGGGCGAACCGGGAAGACGATCAGGGCTTATGGGTTTCGATAAAGGTGGCCGCGGGAACCGTGGCGGGCGTGGCCGCGACAAGCGCGACAGCTTCGGCGGCGGCAGCGACGATTTCGGCGGCGGCAGCAGCTTCGGCGGCGGCGGTGACCGGTTCGGCGGCGGCGGCAGCAGCTATGGTGGCGGTGGCAGCAGCTACGGCGGCGGCGGCAGCAGCTTCGGCGGCGGCGGTGATCGCTTCGGCGGCGGCGGCGGTGGCGGCGGTGGTTACCGCGGCGGCGGCGGTGGCGGCGGCTTCAGCGGCGGCGGCGGCGGTGGCGCCGGGCGCGGCATGCCCCCCCAGGTCGTTGGTGAAGGCACCGGCGTCGTAAAGTTCTTCAACGCGCAGAAGGGCTTCGGCTTCGTCGTTCGCGATGACGGCGGCGAGGACGTGTTCGTGCACATCAGCGCAGTCGAGCAGGCCGGCATGGTCGCTCTCGCCGAGGGTCAGCCGCTCGGCTTCACGCTCGTCGATCGCGGCGGCCGCATCTCGGCAACCGATCTCAAGATCGATGGCGAGCCGATGGCCGTGACCGATCGTGGTCCGCCGCGTGATCGTGATGCCGGCCCGGGTGCACCCCGCGCCGGTGCCGATCGTGGTGCAGGCGGCGCGCCGCAGCGCCAGCTGACCGGTGAGAAGGCAACGGGTACGGTCAAGTTCTTCAACGCGATGAAGGGCTTCGGCTTCATTCAGCGCGATGATGGCCAGCCTGACGCGTTCGTGCACATCTCGGCGGTCGAGCGTGCCGGCATGGCCACGCTGAACGAGGGCGACAAGCTCGAGTTCGAGCTCGAAGTCGATCGTCGCGGCAAGTATGCAGCAGTCAACCTGAGCGCAGGCGGCTAATCCCGTCCGTCCGGTCATCGGGGTTTTTCAAACCAGCATGACGATCGGACATAGCCTGATAGCGGCCGGTCTCGCACTTGCGGGGCCGGCCGTTGCCGTTCTGGCGCAGGGCGCAGCGGCGCCCCAGCCTGCCACGCGCACATTGCCCGCTCCTGCGCCCGCGCCAGCCGTGCCGATCCTGTCAGTCAGCATCGTGGCCCGCTATCCGCACGATGCGACGGCATTCACCGAAGGCCTGTTGTGGCACGACGGCGCGCTCTACGAGAGCACGGGCAAGGAGGGGCAGTCCGATGTCCGCCGCGTCACGCTTCTCGATGGTCGTATCGTCGCGCGCCGCCGGATCGATCCGGCGCAGTTCGGCGAGGGGCTCGGCCTGTGGAAGAACGAGCTGATCAGCCTGACCTGGCATGACGGCATCGCGCACCGCTGGGACGCCCGCACGCTCAAGCCGACCGGCACCAACCGCTACGCGGGCGAGGGCTGGGGCCTGACGAGCGACAAGGACGGCCTGATCCAGTCCGACGGCAGCGCGTCGTTGATCCTGCGCGATCCTAGGACACTCGCCGAACGTCGCCGGATCGGCGTGACGATCGACGGGCGTCCGCTGACGCAGCTTAACGAACTCGAATATGTCGATGGCGCGATCCTCGCCAATGTCTGGCAGACGGGATATCTCGTCCGCATCGCCCCCGGCACCGGCCGCGTCATCGCGATCATCGACCTGCGTCCGCTGGTCGCCGAGATCGGCGCCCGCGACCGCGACGCGGTGCTCAACGGCATCGCCTGGGATGCCGCGAAGAAGCGGCTGTTCGTCACCGGCAAGCTCTGGCCGACCCTGTTCGAGATCCGGATCAACGGTTAGGGCGCGGGGATCATCCGGCGGAGCGTGTCGATCCGGTCGGCCTCGGCCGCGGGCTTGTCCGTCCGGATCCGCGCGATCCTTGGGAAGCGCATCGCAATCCCCGACTTGTGCCGCTTCGACTCCTGCAGCGCGTCGAACGCGATTTCGAGCACCATCGTCTTGGCGACCTCGCGCACCGGCCCGAAGCGGTTGAGCGTGTTCTTGCGGACGAACGAATCGAGCATCCGGAGCTCCTCGTCGGTAATCCCCGAATAGGCCTTGCCCACCGGCAGCAACTCGCCCTCCTCGGTCCAGCAGCCAAAGGTATAGTCCGAATAATAAGAGGACCGCCGGCCGCTGCCGCGCTGCGCGTACATCATCACGCAATCCGCGGTGAGCGGGTCGCGTTTCCATTTATACCAGAGCCCGACGCGGCGCCCGCCGACATAGGGCGAGTCGCGGCGCTTGAGCATCACGCCCTCGATCGCCGAGTCGCGCGCGCCCGCGCGCACCGCCTCGAGCGCGGTGAAGTCCACGGCGTCGATGACCTGGCTCAGGTCGAACCGCTCGGCATCGAGCTGCGGCACGAACGCCTCGAGCCGCGCGCGTCGCTCGGTCCAGGGCAGCGCGCGCAGATCCTCGTCGCCATCGATCAACAGGTCATAGAGGCGGACAAAGGCCGGATACTCGGCGAGCATCTTCGCCGACACCGTCTTGCGCCCCAGCCGCTGCTGCAGCGCGTTGAAGCTCGCCGCGCCGCCGCCCTCCTCCAGCGTGCCCCCCTGATGCTCGCCCTTGACCAGCAATTCGCCGTCGACCGTCCCCGGCGTGACGAAGGCGGCGGCGATTTCGGGGAAGCTCGCGGTCACGTCGTCGCCGGTCCGGCTGTAGAGTCGCGTTTCACCCGCGACATGGACGATCTGCACGCGGATCCCGTCCCATTTCCACTCCGCCGCATAGTCGGCGAGGTCGACGCGCAGATCCTCCAGACCATGGGCGAGCATGAAGGGACGGAAGACGGGGACGTTGGCGGGGGTCGGTTGCGCGCCATGCCCCTCCGCCCAGGCGAACAGCGTCGGATAGGGGGCTGCCAGGCCATGCCAGACTTCCTCGACCGCATCGACGTCGAGCCCGAACGCATCCGCCAGCGCGGTCTTCGCCAACCGCGACGAAACGCCGATCCGCAGCCCGCCGGTCGCCATCTTGAGCAGTGCGAAGCGCTCCTCCGCATCCGACCGATCTAGCATCGCGGCAAGCGCCGCCGGCGCCTCGGCGCGCGACAGCGTCATCAGCCGGTCGACCACCTGCGAGATCGACAGCGGTTCGGCGGGCACCGGATCCGGTCCCAAGGGCTCGGGCTCTGGCCACAGCAGGGCGACGGTCTCGGCGGTATCGCCGACATAATCACGGCTCATCCGGAAGAGGACGGGATCGATACGGTCCTCGATCAATCCGCGGATGACCGCCGATTTGACGCCCGGCAGATCGAGATCGCCGGTCAGCGCCGCCATCGCCCAGCCACGATCGGGGTCGGGCGTCACGCGCAGATAATCGCCGATCAGCTTCAGCTTCGCATTGCGCGACCGCGTATAGGTGAGGGCATCGAGGAGCGCGGCGAAAGCATGCATGATCCGATAACGCGCCGCCCGGCACTCGGCTCCGGGCGGCTGGCATCACCGTCTCTACGGGCGTCACATGAAAAAGGCCCCCGCCGTTCCCGGCGAGGGCCTTATCGTAACATCGGCGCGGGCCGATGCGATCCCGTCGCGTCAGTCGATCGCGTTCTTGATTCCCTTGCCCGCCAGCAGGCCGAGCACGAGGAAGATCACGAACAGCGCGATCGCGATGAAGAACAGCACCTTGGCGATGCCGATAAACGCCCCGCCGACGCCGCCAAATCCGAGCAGGGCCAGCACGAGGCCGATGATCAAGAAGGTGATGGCGAGCTTCAACATGGGCATTCTCCTGTTCCTGACAGAACCCGTCCCGCCCATGTCGGTTCCGACACGGGAAGGACGGGCGCCCGGGTTCAGGCCTTGCGGCTGGCTTCGAACAGGAACCAGGCGCGTTCCTCAGCCTGATCGGTCCATTCGTCGACGATGCCGCTGGTGGCATTGTCCTTGGCCTCGTCGGCGGCGTCCTTGACGATCCGGAACTGTTCGACGAGCTTCAGATTGTCTTCGCGCAGCTCGGCGAGCATTTCGGTCGGTCCGACGAAATCCTTGTCATTGTCCGGGATGCTCTGGCGGCGCGAAATGTCGCCGATCGAGCGAAGAGTCGTGTTGCCGGTCTTGCGGACGCGCTCGGCGATCGCATCGGTCACGCCCAGGATCTGTGCCGCCTGGTCATCGAGCAACAGATGATAGTCACGGAAATGCGGACCCGACATGTGCCAGTGAAAGTTCTTGGTCTTCAGGTACAAGGCATAGCAATCGGCAAGCGAGGCATTGAGCGCTTCGGCAACCGTCTTCGTGCTGTTGCTGACGAGATCGGTGGGCGTGTCGAGTGCGGGGTTGGTGGCGGGCATCGAAAACTCCATGCATGGGAATGTCTGTGGATCGTTGCGTCAACGAAGCGATAGCCGAAATGCTCCCGTCGCGCATGCGCCATTCCTCATCTGAGTGATCGCTCCGCTAGATCAATCGGACAGCGCTCAGGCCCAGAATGACCCCCAGGATCACGAATATCAGCCCGATGCCGGTGCGCAGTCGGGCGAGCGGCCATCGGCGCCACGCCGCTTCGCCCATCATCGCCGCGGGGGCGATCACCACCAGCGATCCGATCGTCGCGCCGACCGCCGCCAGCATCGGCACGGCGCTGCGGAGTGCGAGTGCGGCCACGATGAACTGTATGCCGTCGCCGAACGCGAGGATGAACAGCCCGAGCATGGTCGTGGCGATCGCGCCCGTGCGCCACCCGCGCAGTGGATCGGGCGCCTTGACCGGCAGCAGCGCACCGCCGCCCTGGAGGATCAGCGCCACCGCCAGCATCAGCTGGCGCGCATTGGGGGTCAGCAGCGGCGCGACCGCGATCCCGCCCGCGACCGCCAGGCTGCCCGCGAGCAGCAGCGCGAGCGCCGCCGCGAGGATGACCAGCCGCGGCTTGCGATACCGATCGGCCAGGATCGCCGCGAGCCACGCGGTTCGATCGCCGACCTGCGCCAGCGCGGCGGCGACGAGCGCCGCCATCAGCGCGTCCATCGCTAACGCGTCATGCGCGGGTCATCCCGCGAGCCGGACCGAACAGGCGGCCGCGAAGACATGGCAGGCCTGGACGTCCTGCCGCTCGCTGTAGATCGCGTCGCTCAGCGTCATCAGCCAGCCATGGACGAGCGCACCATGTTCGCCGCGTGACAGTGCCGAATCGATGAAGTGCGTGACGGTCACCGCGGGGTTCATGCCGTTGCGATGCGCGATCAGGCGGATCGCGTCGATATCGGGCGCGAGATCGGTCGCGCGGGTATAGGGCGCGCGGACGTCGATCGCGGCGATCCGGGCCGCAAGCTCGGCCTTTACCAGCGCCAGATCCTGGAATTCCGCGACTCGCTCGGCAACCTGCCCCATGATCCCGCCTCCTGTCTTTCTTATGGGATGCATCATGCGCCCATGCCGATAAAGATGCGGTTAAACACCCTGTGATGCGGGATTCCGGGGCGAATATGGGGTGATATGGTTGACTTGGCCGGCAGCATGCGCCATGCGCCGCGACAGATCGGGCGGTGGCATGCGTGCTGCCGCCCTAGCATTTTCAGCCTTAAGGATTGGGCTCATGGCCAAGCCGACTACCGTCAAGATCAAGCTCGTCAGCACCGCGGACACCGGCTTCTTCTACGTCACCAAGAAGAATCCCCGCACGAAGACCGAGAAGCTCTCGTTCAGCAAGTATGATCCCGTCGTGCGCAAGCATGTCGAGTTCAAGGAAGCCAAGATCAAGTAAGTCGACGCGGCGGCGATGCCGTCGCGCGTTTACGATGCGATCGCAAGGCCGCGGGTAGCGATATCCGCGGCCTTTGGCGTTCCTGCGCGGCGGGTCTCGCGGTTCGCTCAGACGAACGCGCGCACCGCTTCCATGAAGCGGGCGAGGCTGATCGGCTTCGAGATATAGGCGTCCGCGCCCGCGGCACGGATCCGGTCCTCGTCCTCGCGACCTGCATAGGCGGTGACCGCCATCACCGGGATCGTGCTGAGCACGTCGTCGGCCTTGAGCTCAAGGATGATCTCATAGCCGGTGACGTGCGGCATCTGGATGTCCATGATGATCAGGTCGGGGGCGAATTCGCGCGCCCGCACCACCGCCTCGCGCCCGTCGCGGACAGGTTCGGCAAGGTAATCATGCGCCCGCAAAAGGTCGCAGAATAGTTTCAGGTTGAGTTCGTTGTCCTCGACAACGAGCACCTTCTTTGCCACGCGAGCCACCATTCGTTTCAAGAAGGATGACAATAGGCAATGCGCGGGGCCGTTACAAATGAAGACGCTGAGGCCCTGGCGCTGCAAGCCCTGGTATGGACGCTGAGCGAGCCGGACCGAGCGATGCGCCTGTTGTCGGTGACCGGACTCGACCCTGCCGACCTGCGCACGCGGGCCGGGGAGCCCGCCGTGCTCGCGGCGGTACTCGGTTTCCTCGAATCGCATGAACCCGATCTTGTCGCCTGCGCCGAAACGCTCGGCATCAGGCCCGAGGCGCTCGTCCGCGCGCGGATGACGCTCGATCCGGGGTTTGAGGCATGAAGCCGCTGCTGATCAGCGATTGCGACGAAGTGCTGCTGCACATGGTCAAGCATTTCGGCACCTGGCTCGACGAGGCGCATGATATCGATTTCGAGATCGGCCACGGCGATTTCGCCAACAGCATGACGCGCCGCGACGGCGGGCCCGCGCCCACGCGCGAGGACATGTGGGCGCTGCTCGGGGGGTTCTTTCCCGCAGAGATGCACCGCCAGACTTTGGTGCCGCATGCCCGCGAGGCGCTCGCGACGCTCGCCGAGATCGCGGACATCGTGATCCTGACCAATTTGCAGGACGAATGCCGCCTGCCGCGGATCGAGCAGCTCGCCGCGTTCGACATCGCCCACCGCGTCGAATGCAACCAGGGCGGCAAGGGCGACCCCGTCGCGCGACTGGTTGCCGAATATGGCAACCCCGTCACCGTGTTCGTCGACGACCTTGCGGTGCATCACGAATCGGTCGCGCAGCATGCGCCGGGCGTCCACCGGCTGCACATGGTGTCCGAGCCGACGCTGGCGGGAGCGGTGCCCAGGGCGCCCGCCGCGCATGCCCGGATCGATGACTGGCGCGAGGCGCAGGCCTGGATCGCCGCGCGGTTCGCCGCCGGGGTGCCCGCGGACGCTTGACCCGCCCCCCGTGGCTGTGGTGAGACCGCGCACATGACCGATCGTATCGACCGCAAGCTCGAAGAGCTTGGCCTGACGCTGCCGCAGGCCGCCGCCCCCGTCGCATCCTATGTTCCCGCCGTCGAGGCGAACGGGCTGCTCCACATCTCCGGCCAGCTGCCGTTCAAGGACGGCCAGATCGTCACCGGTCGCCTCGGCGACGGCGTGTCGCTCGAGGACGGCCAGGACGCGGCGCAGCGCTGCGCGCTGATGCTGGTCGCGCAGATGAAGGCGGCGCTCGGCTCGCTCAGCCGTGTCGAGCGGATCGTGAAGCTCGGCGTGTTCGTCAATTCGCACGGCGACTTCACCGATCAGCCCAAGGTCGCGAACGGCGCCTCCGACCTGATGGTCCAGCTGTTCGGCGAAGCCGGCAAGCATGCCCGTTCCGCGGTCGGCGTTCCCGTCCTGCCGCTGGGCGCTGCGGTCGAGATCGACGCGATCGTCCAGGTCTCCGCCGCTTGAGCCCAGCCGCTTGAGCCCAGCCGCTTGAGCCTGACGCCTGCGCGCCTATTTTAGGAGCGCATGACAGCCATCACCGCCCGCATCGCCCAAGGCGTTACCTCGATCGCGGCGGAGGACTGGGACGCCTGTGCCGGCGACGCGAATCCGTTCGTCGGCCACGCCTTCCTCGCCGCGCTCGAGGCCTCGAAAAGCGTCGGTGGACGATCGGGGTGGCAGGCGCTGCCGGTGGTCGTCGATGGCGACGACGGCAGGCCGGCCGGGATCGCGCCCGCCTATGCCAAGAGCCACAGCCAGGGCGAATATGTGTTCGACCAGGGCTGGGCCGACGCGTGGGAGCGGGCGGGGGGGAACTATTACCCCAAATTGCAGATTGCCGCGCCGTTCAGCCCGGTACCCGGCCCACGGCTGCTCCTGCGCGACCCGGCGGTTGCGCCCGCGCTGATCGCCGCGCTCGAGGCGGTGACCGACCAGAGCGGTCTGTCCTCCGCGCATGCGACCTTCATCGCCCCCGCAGAGGTCGCGCTGTTCGAGGCTGCCGGATGGCTGATCCGTCAGGGCACGCAGTTCCACTGGACCAATGACGGCTATGCGAGCTTCGACGATTTCCTCGCCGCCCTCGCCAGCCGCAAACGTAAGGCGATCCGCAAGGAGCGCGCCGCTGCGGTCGAGGGACTGACGATCCGCCATCTGACGGGCGCGGAGATCACGCCCGCGCACTGGGATGCGTTCTGGGTCTTCTACCAGGACACGGGCAGCCGCAAATGGGGCCAGCCCTATCTGACGCGCGCCTTTTTCGATGAGATCGGCCAGACGATGGGCGACCGCGTCCTGCTGATCCTCGCCGAGCGCGACGGCGTGCCGATCGCGGGGGCGCTCAACCTGATCGGTGCGGACACGCTCTATGGCCGCTATTGGGGCGCGACCGAGGAGGTGCCGTTCCTCCATTTCGAGCTCTGCTATTACCAGGCGATCGATGCGGCGATCGCGCGCGGGCTGACGACGGTCGAGGCGGGCGCACAGGGCGAACACAAGCTCGCGCGCGGCTATGCGCCGGTCGCGACCTATTCCGCGCATTACATCCCGGATCCGGGCTTCCGCCGCGCGATCGCCGACTTCCTCGTCCGCGAACGCGAGGCGGTCGCCTCCGACCGCGAGTATCTCGGCGAGCTTACTCCGTTTCGGCGGGCGGAACCGCCGACCGGTTGACCTTGTACAGCACGCTGGTGCCGTCGCGGCGGATCGGGGTCAGGTCGCGG
This sequence comes from Sphingomonas sp. CFBP 13706, assembly GCF_014842355.1. NCBI lineage: Bacteria > Pseudomonadati > Pseudomonadota > Alphaproteobacteria > Sphingomonadales > Sphingomonadaceae > Sphingomonas > Sphingomonas sp. CFBP 13706. The sequence continues at coordinate 149,603 of NZ_JACYVM010000003.1, read as the reverse complement.
ATCAGCGCGGGGTCGAACGCCGGCGGGTGGATCAGCCAGACATAATCGAACGCGTCGCGCGGAAAATGCTCCAGCGCCATCGCGATCGGGCGCCAGAACTGGCCACGACAGCGGATATCCGTAACGATTTCGGACGGATCATGCGCGAAGCCGCGCGCGATCGGATAGCGCGTCGTCATCAGCTGTCCGCCGGCCATCGACCACTGGTCGTTGGTGAAGGCCAGCCGCCGCTCGAGCAGCAGCGCCGGGACATGCTCGAGCCGCGAATAGGCCCAGTCGTCGCGACAGCGCCGCCCGACGAACGAGACCACGCGCGCCCGCTCGGGCACGGTGTCGATCGCCGCGATCGCCTGGTCGTAGCTGCGGTCATAGATCAGGAAGCTGATCGTGGTGCCCGCCAGCCGGACCGCGAAGAAGCTGAACCCCAGCACCGCCAGCGTCGCGGCACCGCGCAGCGAGAGGCGGTTGCGCGGGCGCAGCGCGATGATTGCGAACGCCAGCATGAACGGCGCGAGCCGCATGTCGGCATAGGCCGAGCCGAACACGATCCGCGGCAACAGGATATAGACGAGCGCGAGGAACAGCGCGGACAGCGCGAGGTTGCGCGAATATTCGATCGTCTGGTCGCGCACGCCGCGGAACAGGATCACGAACAGCACGGTGACCGACGCGATGTCGAACGCCATCCAGCGATCGCGCAGGACCATCGTGATCCAGTTCATCTTCCAGCGCCAGTTGAACCAGTCCTGCGTCTTGCCGGTGACGTGGTCGCCCGACCGCCACAGCACCATCATCACCATCGGCAGCGCCAGCGGGATACAGCTGAGCCCGGCGCGAATGAATGCGCCGATCCAGCCCTTGATCGCGCCTTCGCCGCGCACCCCGGTCTTGCGGATGTCGTGCTGGCGGATCAGCTCGGCGGAGAAGGCGAGCACGCCCAGCACGCCCCAGCCGAAGGTATGGCACAGCCAGAGCAGGCAGGATCCGGGCACGAACAGGATCGTGCGCAGCCGCAGCCGCTCGAGCCGCCCGAGGCGGAGCCACAGCGCGAACATGTTGAGCGCGAGCGCCATCGCCAGCGCGAAGTTCACGAAGCCGAACTGGAACGGATAGCTATAGGCGAGCGGCAGCGCGAACAGCGCGGTCGCCGGGATCCGGCCATGCACTTCGCGCGCGATCCAGAGCAGTCCGGTGACGGTAAGCGCGGGGATCGCCATGACGATCAGCTTCACCGCGAGCTGCAACCCGAAGATCGGCGCAAGCGGCACGATCAACAGGTCGATGCCGAGATTGCCGATCAGCTGCCAGCGGAAATCATACCATTGGCTGAGCCAGGGATTGTCGCCGATCGCGAGCTGGACGCGGTAGCGCCCCATATGCCCAGGCAGATCGACCAGCGGCGGCACCTCCGGCCACAGCAGCGGGATGATCGATGCCAGCGCGACGCACGCGACGAACGTGCGCGTCTGCCACCAGTGAAGTTCCGTTGTTGTCCCCCGCGCCATCCCTCGACGCCTAGCGCCGCAGGGGGGCATTCGACAAGCGCCGACCGCGCCGCATTGCGACGGAATACACCGCCAGGGCTTCCGGCCCCCGAGCGTCGGGGGACGGGAGCCGGTATCGCTCACACTTGGTCGCGACGGCCCAACAGGCGCAGGCGCAGTGCGTTCAGCTTGATGAAGCCGGCCGCGTCGCGCTGGTCATAGGCGCCCTGATCGTCCTCGAACGTCACGACCTTTTCCGAATAGAGCGAGTTGGGCGACTTGCGGCCGACCACATACACGCCGCCCTTGTAGAGCTTCAGCCGGACGGTACCCGACACCTTCTCCTGGCTGTGATCGATCGCCGCCTGCAGCATCTCGCGCTCGGGCGAGAACCAGAAGCCGTTGTACAGCAGCTCGGCATAGCGCGGCGCGAGCTCGTCCTTCAGATGCGCCGCGCCGCGGTCGAGCGTCAGCTGCTCGATACCGCGGTGCGCGAGGTGATAGATGGTACCGCCCGGTGTCTCGTACATGCCGCGGCTCTTCATCCCGACGAAGCGGTTCTCGACCAGGTCGAGGCGGCCGATGCCGTGACGGCGGCCATAGTCGTTGAGAGTCGACAGCAGGGTCGCCGGGCTCATCCCCTCGCCGTTGATCGCGACGCCGTCGCCACGCTCGAAATCGATCGTGATGTACTCGGGGACGTCGGGCGCGTCCTCGGGGTTCACCGTGCGCGAATAGACATAGTCCGGCACCTCGTCCCACGGATTCTCGAGCACCAGCCCCTCGGACGAGGTGTGGAGCATGTTCGCATCGGTCGAGAAGGGTGCCTCGCCGCGCTTGTCCTTGCTGACCGGGATCTGGTGCTGTTCGGCGAACTCGATCAGCTTGGTGCGGCTGGTCAGGTCCCATTCGCGCCACGGCGCGATCACCTTGATGTCGGGCGACAGCGCATAATAGCCGAGCTCGAAGCGGACCTGGTCGTTGCCCTTGCCGGTCGCGCCGTGGCTGACCGCGTCGGCGCCAACCATCCGGGCGATCTCGATCTGGCGCTTGGCGATCAGCGGGCGCGCGATCGACGTGCCGAGCAGGTACAGCCCCTCGTACAGCGCGTTCGACCGCATCATCGGGAACACGTAATCGCGCACGAATTCCTCGCGCAGATCGTCGACGAAGATGTGCTCGGGCTTGACGCCCATCATCTCGGCCTTGGCGCGTGCGGGCTCGAGTTCCTCGCCCTGGCCCAGATCGGCGGTGAAGGTGACGACTTCGCAGTTGTAGGTCTGCTGGAGCCATTTCAGGATCACGCTGGTGTCGAGGCCGCCCGAATAGGCGAGGACGACCCGATTGATGCCGGCGTCGCCGGCGGCGCGGTTGATCTGATCGGTCACGGGCAAGATCCTTTGGGCAATATCCAATGCCCGCGCCCCTATGCGCTGGACGCCCTGCATGCAACCGGAGCATGCAACCCGCCGCATTCATGGCGCGTACAACCAACCCGCGCTACGTGCGCCCCCAGATCATTTGGAGTGTACCGACCGTGCTACGTCAAACGCTTACCCTGTTCGTCCTCGCCGGCCTCGCGACGCCCGCGCTGGCGCAGGAGACCCGCGCCTCCGTTTCCGCCAAGTTCAAGGCCGAGTTCGCCGCGCGCGATACCAACAAGGACGGCGTCCTGACGCGCGCCGAGGTCCAGGCGGGGATCAGCCAGATGAAGGTCGGGCCGGGGCGCCCGGATCCGGTCCACGCCAAGCGGCTCGCCGAACTGTGGTTCAGCAGCGCCGACACCAACAAGGACGGGAAGGTCACGCAGCCCGAGGCCCAGGCACTGCTCGCCGCGACCTTTGCGAAATATGACGCGAACAAGGACGGCAAGATCGGCGGCGACGAGCGGTCGGCCGCGAAATCGCAGATGCAGGGCAGCCGCTGAGGCCACCTTTATAGTATCGTCATCTCCGCGGAGGCGGGGATCCAGACAGGCTGGCCTTTCGGTTCCATCACCGGAGCCTGCCAGTCTGGATTCCCGCCTTCGCGGGAATGACGAACGTACGGATCTTACCCTGCGCCAAGCGGCGGGAAATCAGCCCGAGCGCAACGCCCGTTCACCCTCGATCATATAGTCGCGTGTCAGCGGCAACGTCATCCGGCTCTTCGACAGCTGGATCTGGTAATTGACCATCCCCCCGGTCCGGAACGCCGCGGCGGCACCCGCGAGGTAGAAGGTCCACATCCGGTAGAAGCGCTCGTCATACAACGCGACGATCGCGTCCTTCGCCGCCACCGTCCGGTCGTACCAATGGTCGATCGTCAGCGCGTAATGGACGCGCAGCACCTCGATATCGGTCGGGAAGAACTTCAGCCCCTCATAGCCGCGGACGATCTCCGAAAGCGCGGGGTTGTAGCCGCCGGGGAAGATATATTTGGTCGTGAAGGTGTCGGTCACGCCGGGCCCGCCCATGCGGCCGATCGTGTGGAGCAGCATCACCCCGTCTGCGCTCAGCAGGTCGCGGCACTTGCGGAAGAACGTCTTGTACTGCGGCGGGCCGACATGCTCGAACATGCCGACCGACACGATCCGGTCGAACGTGCCCGTCAGCGCGCGATAGTCGATCAGCTCGAACTTCACCTTGTCCGCGACGCCGGCCTCCTCGGCGCGGCGTCGCGCGACCTTCAGCTGTTCCTCGCTCAGCGTGACGCCCAGGACCTGGGCCCCGGTCTTGGCGTGCAGGTACAGCGCCATGCCGCCCCAGCCGCAACCGATGTCTAGCACGCGCATGCCGGGCTGGATCGCGAGCTTGGCGGCGATATGCGCCTTCTTGTCGTCCTGCGCCTGTTCGAGGCTGTTGCCGGCATCGGTGAAGTACGCGCACGAATATTGGCGATCGGCGTCGAGGAACAGGTCGTACAGCCGGTCCGACAGGTCGTAATGATGCGCGACGTTCTTCTTCGACCGGCGTGCCATGTTCACCCGGTCGACGCGGTGGACGACCTTGTCGAGCAGCTTGATCGGCAGCGAGGGGTTGAGCCCGCCACCGCGCTCCCACGGGCTGTTGCCCTTGAGCAGGTTGACGAGGTCACGGATGTCGCCACGCTCGATCACCAGGCGGCCGTCCATGAACGCTTCCGCCGCGCCCAGCGCCGGGTGGCGGACGATCGCGCCGGCGACACCGGGGGCGGTAAGGCGGATGGTGACGGGGTTGTAGGCAGGGTCGGGCGTGCCGAACTGCTTGGTGGTACCGTCCGCGTGGATCAGCGTGAGTTCGCCGGTTTTTACCTGCCGGGCGAGAAAGCGATCGAATAGGGCCATGTCGCGTTAGCTAATGACTGGTACGGAAATGCGCCACCCCCCGGGCGGCGTCAGATTCCCGCATACCAATCATAATCCACGTTATCTTCCCAATAGCCGCCCTTGCCCTTACCGATCCCGGCCAGGCTGGCGACGGCGTCTATCGCCATGATATATTTGGCATGTTTGTAGCCAAGCTGGCGTTCGACGCGCAGCCGGACGGGGGCGCCGTGCGCGACGTCCAGAATCTGATCATTCAACGCCCAGGCGAGAATCGTCTGTGGGTGGAATGCGTCGATCAGGTCGATCGACTCGTAATAGGGCGTGCCCCGGTACAGGTCGGCGCAGGTGAAGACGATGTAGCGCGCGGTGTCGCGGATCCCCGCGGCCTGTAACAGCGTGGCAAGCTTCGGGCCCTGCCACTTGGCGATCGCCGACCAGCCCTCGACACAGTCGTGCCGCGTGATCTGCGCGCGCGCGGGCATCTGGCGGAGCTGCGGCAGCGAGAGCGACAGCGGCCGGTCGACCAGCCCGCCGACGCGCAACCGATAGTCCGCGAAGTTGTTCACCAGCATCTCGGTATAGGCCGGGGTGCCGGGGTTGCGCGTGCCGTTCGACCGGAAGATCGGCGACATCTGCGCCGCGCTGAATTCGGGGACGAGCGCGTTGCGATCGGTCAGCGCGCGTTGCAGCCCGCGCTGCATCTCCTCGCCCATGAACAGGATCTTGCGCGCCTCGGGATGCTGGATGATCTTGTCGCACCCGGTAAGCAGCGCACCGGCGCCGACCGCCGCGCCGGCGACCAGCGAGCGGCGGGTGATGATGGTGCTCATGCGGCATCCTCCCCGGTATGCGCGGGGACGTGCCCCGGAACGGTAAAGCGTCCGGTGATCATCGATCGCACCTCGTTCCACGCGCCCGCCAGGATCACGAGCGCGAGGTGGGCGATGATGAACAGCACGAGCGCGACCATCGCGATGAAGTGGATCGACCGCGCCGACTGGCGCCCACCGAAGATGTCGAGCAGCCATGGCCAGGCGGCATCCATCGCCGGCGACATCGCCAGCCCGGTGAGGATCATCACCGGCAACAGGATGAAGATCGTCGCGACATAGGACAGCTTCTGCAGGATGTTGTACGCGGCCGGCCGCTTCGGATCGTGGAAGCGCAGCGCCAGATGCTCGCGCACGTCATGCGCCACCTCGCGCGGCGCAAGCTCGCCCGCCCGGACGCGGAGGTCGCGCTGGAAATGCCGGTTGAACAGGCTGACGATCATGAAGCCGAGCAACGCGAACGACAGGACCAGCGCGAAGAACAGGTGCCAGCGTCGCGAAATGGCGAGGTTGTAGCTCGCCGGGATCGTCAGCAGGTTGATCAGCGTCACCACCCAGCCCGGCCATTGGTCGAGCGTCGTCCACGCCTGGTCGAAGTTCGCGCCGTAACGCCCCCAGTAGAATCGCGGATGGGCCTTCAAGATGCCGATCCCGCTGCCGATCATGATGAACATCGCCACCGCGGTGATCCAGTGCCACAGCCGCGTCGCGATCCGGTGGCGTTTGATGACGGTGACAGGGGCAGTGGCGATAGGGCGGGCGGGATCGTTCATGCTTGGCCTTCGCTTTAGGCGACAAGCTCCGACCATAGCAGGGATACGCGTATGACCGAATGGCATTCTTACGAACCGGCGAGCGGCCATCGCCTGCCGCATGATCCGCTCAACGCGATCGTCGCGCCGCGCCCGATCGGCTGGGTGAGCACGCTGTCCGCGGGCGGCGTGCCCAATCTCGCGCCCTACAGCTTCTTCAACCTGTTCAACTACACCCCGCCGCTGATCGGCTTTTCGTCGATGGGGTGGAAGGACAGCGTCGCGAACATCGCCGCGACCGGCGAATTCGTCTGGAACCTCGTCAGCCGCGATCTTGGCGAGGCGATGAACGCGACGGCGGCCAATGTCGCGGCGGACGTCGACGAATTCGCACTTGCGGGGCTCGATACGCTGGCCTCGCTGCACGTGAAGCCGCCGCGCGTCGCTGCGAGCCGTGCGCAGTTCGAATGCAAGGTGACGCAGATCGTCCGGCTGGAAACCAAGGAGGGGCGCGAACTCGACCAGTGGCTGGTGCTCGGCGAGGCGGTCGCGATCCATATCGACCCGGCGATGCTCGACGACGGCGTGTACCAGACCGCACGCGGCGAACCGATCCTGCGCGGCGGCGGCCCGGCGGATTATTTCGCGATCACCGAGGAGTCGCTCTTCAAGATGCGCCGACCGGGCTGACCTGAGGAGGTTGGTTCACCCGCGAAGGCGGGAGCCCAGACTGGATCCCCGCTTTCGCGGGGAAACAATTCTCAGCCGTACGCCCGCCAGAAGAACACGATCGTCGTCGCGATCGTCACCAGCAGCGTCCACACCCGGATGACCTTGGCGGGCAGCACCAGCCCGAGCTTCGCGCCGAAATGCCCGCCGACGATCCCGCCGAGGAGCATCGGTATGCACAGCGCCCAATAGACCATGCCGGTGGCGATGAAGACGAACGTCGCCGCCAGATTGGCGACCGCGAGCATCAGCGTGCGCGGTGCGGCGAGCCGGGCGGGCGTCGCGCCCGACAACAGCCCCCAGGCCGCGGTCAGCATCAGCCCGACCCCGCCGCCGAAATAGCCGCCATAGACGCCCAGCATCGCCTGCACCGCGACCAGCGATTTCGGCCCGATCTTGACCCGCGACCGCAGCCAGAGCGACGCCTGCGTCCCGAACGCGATCGCCAGCGTCGCGAACAGCAGCAGCCACGGCACGATCAGGTCGAACGCGCGTGCCGAGGTCGCGACGAGCAACAGGCTGCCGACCAGCCCGCCGACGAAGGTGATTCCCGCCATCGTCCGCATGCCGACGCCCGACACCGGCTCGAGCCCGTGCCGATAGGTCCACGCGCTCGCCATCGCGCCGGGCTGGAGCGAGACGTTGCTCGTCGCATTGGCGAAGGTCGACGGCACGCCCAGCCCGATCAGCGCGGGCATCGTCGCAAAACTGCCGCCACCCGCCAGCGCGTTCATCGCGCCGCCCAGCAACCCCGCACCCGCCGCCAGTGCCACCACACCCAAATCAGGCAAGCGCGGCTTCGCGATCGAGTTGCGCGCGGCTCTTCTTCTCCGACGCGGTCTTCAGCTGGCCGCACGCGGCATCGATGTCGCGACCGCGCGGGGTGCGCACCGGCGCGGAAATGCCCGCCCCGAACACGATGCTCGAGAACGACTTGATCCGCTCGGGCGTCGAGCATTCATAGGCTGCGCCCGGCCATGGGTTGAACGGGATCAAATTCACCTTGGCGGGCAGCTCGTATTTGCGCAGCAGCCGGACGAGTTCGTGGGCGTCGGCGTCCGAATCATTCTTGTCCTTCAGCATCACATATTCGAACGTGATCCGGCGCGCATTGTTGGTGCCGGGATAGTCCGCGCACGCCTGGAGCAGTTCCTCGATGCCGTATTTGCGGTTGAGCGGCACGATCTCGTCGCGCACCTCCTTGGTTACCGCGTGGAGCGACACCGCGAGGTTCACGCCGATCTCCGCGCCCGCGCGCGCCATCATTGGCACCACGCCGCTGGTCGACAGCGTGATCCGGCGCCGCGACAGCGCGAGGCCCGCACCGTCCATCACCAGCTTCAGCGCATCGCGGACATTCTCGAAATTATACAGTGGCTCGCCCATCCCCATCATCACGATGTTGGTGAGCATGCGGCCCTCGGGTTGGCTCGGCCATTCGCCCAGCGAATCGCGCGCGAGCATCACCTGGCCGACGATCTCGGCGGGCGTCAGGTTGCGGACCAGCCGCATCGTGCCGGTGTGGCAGAAGGTGCAGTTGAGCGTGCAGCCGACCTGACTCGATACGCACAAGGTGCCGCGATCCGCGTCGGGGATGAACACCATCTCGTAATCCTGCGCGTCGTCCGATCGCAGCAGCCACTTGCGCGTGCCGTCGGTCGACACCTGCGCCTCGACCACATTGGGTCGGCTGATGACGAAGCGCTGCTCGAGCCACGGATGCATCGTCTTCGAGATGTCGGTCATCGCCGAAAACTCGGTCGCGCCGCGATTGTAGATCCAGTGCCACAGCTGCTTGGCACGCAGCTTGGCCTGTTTTTCCTCGAGCTGCGACGTCTCCAGCGCCATGCGCAGATCGGCGAGCGACAGCCCGAGCAGGTCGATACGCCCGTCGCTGCGCGGCACGAAGCTGCGGGGAACGGGCACGGGATCGATGTGCCCGGGGATGGGCATGAGGTTCGCGGCGGTCTGCATGGCCGGGCGCATAGCGGAATTTTGACGATTTTTCTACAGGGTGCGTGGAGCGAAGCGTTGCCGCCATGAACACCACGCGTAGCCCCACACGATAACACCTCCCCGGCGAAGGCCGGGGCCCAATTGGGGGACGGAGGTAATAATGGTCGGCCCGTCGTTACGACCACCTTTCCACCTGGGCCCCGGCCTCCGCCGGGGAGGCGCAGAGGTTGGGCGCGCTCTTACCCCCCGCGACACGCCAGCACCGCGGCATCGATCGCCGTCGCCGCGCCCGACAGCGCATAGACATCCGCGAACGGCCGCCCGCCGACGCCGACCGCCTCGACGCTCATGCTCCGCCCCGATCGCAGCGCGGCGACGATCGCGCGGTCGCTGGGGGCATCGCTCGCCCACGCATCCAGCCCGTTCGCGACCAGCGCGAACCGGCGTTCGCCGACCGTCAGCGTCACCCCGGCGGAGCGATCGCGCTCGCGGCTCAGGCGGATGTACAGCGAGGCGCGCAGGCCGCGCTTCGGCCAGGTCGCGATGGTCGCGAAACCCGTCGTGCGCCCACCCGCCATCACCGGCCGCGCGATCGCGTAGCAGCGCGGCGGCGCCGCGTCGCGGAACGCGCCCCATCCCCGGTAGATGCCGATCGTGTCGCGCGCCGTCGCCGGTGCAGCGACCGCGAAGGCCAGCAGAACCGCCAGCCTCACGCGGGGGCGAAGCCGGTGCCGCGGTGCGGGACGGTCGCGCGGTCCTGCTCGACCAGCGTCACCGACCCTTGCGGCAAGCCGGGCGCAACCGCGGTGCCGAGCACCGGATCGACCGGCGCACCCGTCATCGCGCCCAGCATCACCCGGCTCGAAATCCCGTGCATGATCACCAGCCGGTCGCCCGGGTCCTGTGCGGTGTCCGCGAGCCAGCCGCCGACCCGTGCCGCGATCTGCGGATAGGTCTCTCCGTCGGGCGCGGGCTTCAGCGTGCCGCCGGGCATCATCACTGGCCCGACCTCGTCGACGACATCGGCATAATAGCGGCCGCCCCACGACCCCATGTCGATCTCGACCAGCCGCGCGTCGGTGCGCGCATCGTGCCAGTCGAGCTCGAGATGCTCGCAGATCACCGCCAGCGTCTGCAGCGCACGCCCGGTCGGCGACGACCACAGCGTCAGCGCAGGCCTGGCCCCGAGCAGGTCCCGCAGCGCACCACCAAGCTCGTCGGCCTGCGCGAATCCGGCGCGCGTCAGCGGCGTGTGCGCGGCATTACCCTGCAACCGGTGCGCGGCGTTGAACACGGTTTCGCCGTGCCGCGCGACGAAATCCCGGCCAAGCCTGACGGGCGGTTTGCCGGTTGGACCGAGGTCCGCTGCACGTTGCCGAGGGCTTGGAATCATGGCCCGCATTTCAACCCCCTGTTGCGCAAAAGCAACGGATTTCCGTGTTTATCTGGGGTTCATGCAACGCCTGTCGGATTGGTCCATTGGAGCCATCCACCCCGCGTTCGGGGGTGACGAAGATCAATGGAGTATCCCAATGCGTAAGCTTATCGCCGCATCGCTGTTCGCGACCACCGCCATTGCCGCCCCCGCGCTGGCACAGACCAACCCGACCTTCACCGGCCCGCGCGTCGAGGCCACGCTCGGCTACGACCACACCGGCGCCGGCAGCAGCGTGTCCAACAACAACGGGCGCGACGACCAGAAGATCGACGGCCTGCTGTACGGCGGCGGCATCGGCTATGACATCGCGACCTCGAGCAACATCGTGCTCGGCGCCGAGGCCGAACTGACCGGTTCGACCGCGAAGAGCGACCGCAACGACTATACCAGCGACTTCGGCTTCGGTCGCGTCAAGCAGGGCCGCGACATCTACGTCGGTGGTCGCGTCGGCTATGTCGTCGCGCCGACGACCATGATCTATGCGAAGGGCGGCTACACCAACGCTAAGCTGAACGTGCTGGCGGGCGACACCAACCAGACCACCGACACCGACTTCAACCTCGACGGCTGGCGGATCGGCGCGGGTGCCGAGCATGCGGTCGGCCCGAACAGCTATGCCAAGCTCGAATATCGCTATTCGAACTATGAGCGCAGCAACATCGACTACGCGACCGGCGGCACCAGCGGCCGATTCGACGTCGACACCGATCGTCATCAGGTCGTCGCCAGCTATGGCTTCCGCTTCTGATTGCGGTCTAACGCGACGTTTACCGTGATCAAAGAAGGGTCGGGGCGCTTGCTCCGACCCTTTATTGTTGGGTAAGCCATCTGCGGATTGCCCCCAGCCCCGAATCCGGCTGTGGAGGCCGGGGGAATTTTGATGAAGGCGACGATCGAACGCGCAACGCTCCTCAAGGGGCTGAGCCATGTCCAGTCCGTGGTGGAACGGCGCAACACCATCCCCATCCTGTCGAACGTGCTGATCGAGGCGACCGCCGAGGGCACGCTGAAGCTGATGGCGACCGATCTGGACCTCCAGATCAACGAATCGATTGCAGCCGCGGTCGACCAGCCCGGCGCGACCACCGTGTCCGCGCACACACTGTTCGACATCGCGCGCAAACTGCCCGAGGGCAGCCAGGTCCAGCTCGCCGCCTCCGAAGGCCGGATGAGCATCATCGCGGGCCGCGCACGCTTCTCGCTCGGCACGCTGCCGCGCGACGACTTCCCGGTGATCGCGGAAGGCGAACTGCCGACCCAGTTCGAACTGCCCGCCGAGACCTTGAAGCAGATCATCGACAAGACGCGCTTCGCGATCTCGACCGAAGAGACGCGCTATTATCTCAACGGCATCTTCCTCCACGTCGCGGACGGCGACAGCGCGAACCCGGTGCTGAAGGCCGCCGCGACCGACGGCCACCGCCTCGCGCGCGTCACGCTGCCGCGGCCCGAGGGCGCCGAATCGATGCCTGACGTGATCGTGCCGCGCAAATGCATCGCCGAACTGCGCAAGTTGCTCGACGAGGTCGACGGCTCGGTCGGCGTGTCGCTGTCGCCGACCAAGATCCGCTTCGACCTCGGCCAGGCGATCCTGACCTCGAAGCTGATCGACGGTACCTTCCCCGATTACAGCCGCGTGATCCCGACCGGCAACGACAAGATCCTCAAGATCGACCCCAAGAGCTTCATGGAAGGCGTCGACCGCGTGTCGACCATCGCCACCGAGAAGACCCGCGCGGTCAAGATGGCGCTCGACCGCGACAAGATCACGCTGTCGGTGACCTCGCCCGAAAACGGCACTGCCGCGGAGGAGGTGCCCGGCGATTACGTCGCGCTCCCGTTCGAGATCGGCTTCAACAGCCGCTATCTGATGGACATCCTCGCGCAGATCGACGGCGACATGGTCGAGGTCCACCTCGCCGACGCCGCCGCGCCCACGCTGATCCGCGAAAACGACAAGTCGCCCGCGCTCTACGTGCTGATGCCGATGCGCGTCTGACCGTCGCACGCCGGCGATCGCGTGAAAGGCCATCCTTCGGGGTGGCCTTTTTCGTTTGAAGGCTTGGACGGATCTGATACTGACATTGCTGTTAGTAAGGAGTCGACTCGATGGCGAAGCTTCCTCCCTTTCCTGGTACGACCGGTCGTCGCGACTGGCGGACCGCGATGGATGCGATCCGGAAGCTCCTCGCCAATGGCGACGACACGACGCAGGTGTTCCGGATCATGCGCGCCCTGAACGTCGGCAACGCGCCGATGAACTATGCGCGGCTGATCGCGACCGAGCGGGGCGGGCGGATCGCCTATGAGCAGGTCGAGCTCGCACGGCGCTTCTCCGATCCGGCGTTCGTCGCGAGCTTTGCGCCCGGCACGGTCGGCGCGGCGTATCGCCATTTCCTGGAGACGACGGGCTATTCGGCGGACGGGCTGGTCGAGGTGTCGCGGCTGGTGCCGAGCGAGGACGATCTGGCGCATCCCTATGCGTGGTTCGGCCGGCGGGTGCGCGACACGCATGACATCTGGCACGTGCTGACCGGCTACAAGGCGGACGAGAGTCTGGGCGAGGCGGCGCTCGTCGCGTTCAGCTATGCGCAGGTCGGCGGGCTCGGCTGGGCGCTGATCGGGTCGGCGGCGGCGCTCAAGAGCCTCCGCGTCACCGGCAATGGCCTGTTCGCCAAGGCGGTCTGGGAAGGCTATTGCAATGGCCGCAAGGCAAAGTGGATTTCGGGCGAGGATTATCTGACCCTGCTGCACGAGCCGCTCGATGCGGCACGCGCGCGGCTCGGGATCGCGACGCCGGTCGCCTATCTGCACGCACAACGCGAACTGGGTCCCGTGCTCGCCTCCTATCTGAGCGCGCAGAAGGCGGGAGCGGGCACCGGACCCGAGCGGATCGCCGCCTGACGCGAAGGCTGACAGCGCACCGGGTCTGTCGCGACCGGTCTTAACCAGACCGATCGCCAGCTTCGTTCGTGCTGAGCGAAGTCGAAGCACCATCGCGTGAGCCATGCCCTTCGACTTCGCTCAGGGCGAACGGAAAAGGGCGATGCACTCGGCTGCAAAACTCCTTTAAGGCCGGTGCGATGCTGTCGCGCCTCGTCCTCACCGATTTCCGCAATCATGCCGACCTGACGCTCCAGCCGGGGGCGAGGTTCGTGGTGCTGACCGGCGCGAACGGCGCGGGCAAGACCAATATCCTCGAGGCGGTTTCGCTGCTCGCCCCCGGCCGGGGGCTGCGCCGGGCGGCGCTCGGCGAGATGGCGCGGCAGGGCGGTGCGGGCGGTTTCGGCGTCGCGGCAACGCTCTGCCCCTCCGCGCGAGGTGAGACTTCCGTAGCTGGGGCCGAACGCGACCAACATGCCGACGCTGGTAGCCACATCGGCGATGTCGATATCGCGACCGGCGCGCTGACCTCGGCGCCCGAGCGCCGCATCGTCCGCGTCCAGGGTGCGACCACCACCGCCAATACGCTCGCCGAATGGCTGACGGTGTTGTGGCTCACCCCCGCGATGGACCGGCTGTTCGTCGCCCCCGCGGGCGAACGCCGCGGCTTTCTCGACCGGCTGACGCTCGCGCTCGCACCCGGGCACGCGCATCATGCCGCGCGCTACGAGGCGGCGATGCGCGCGCGCAACCGGCTGCTTGGCGACGAAGGCCGTCCCGATGGCGACTGGCTGTCCGCGCTCGAGGCGCAGATGGCCGACCATGGCGACGCGCTCGATGCCGCGCGCCGCGAAACGGTCGACCTGCTCGGCGCGCGGCTGGCGGGCGAGACGGACGGCGCATTTCCGCGTGCGGGCCTCGCGCTCGACGGCTGGGCCGGCGATGCCGCGCCGCTCGCGGTCACGCTGGCGCAGGGTCGCGCGCGCGATGCCGCTGCCGGGCGGACCCTGGTCGGGCCGCACCGTGTCGACCTGATCGTCACGCACCACGACAAGGCGCGCGCCGCGTCGCTCGCCTCGACCGGCGAGCAGAAGGCGCTGCTGCTCGGCATCGTCCTCGCGCATGCCGAGCTGGTCGCCGAGCGGACCGGCCAGCCCCCGGTCCTGCTGCTCGACGAGGTTGCTGCGCATCTCGATCCGGCCCGCCGCGCGGCGCTGTTCGATCGGCTGGCGGGGCGCGGGCAGGTGTGGATGACCGGCACCGAGGATGCGCTGTTCGATGCGATCGACGCGCAGGCGACGCGGATCGCGGTCGGGCCTGGCTGAACGCGCGCTGTCGATGCGCGTCACGAGGGGTTCAAGCGGGCGCGGGCAAATCCCGGTCCATCGCGCCCCGGTCCATCGCGGGCGACGGAGAGACATGATGAAGACGACTATCGCACGCGCCGCATTCGGACTGGTCATGATCGCGGCAACCACCGCACCGGCATTCGCGCAGGCGCGCTATGACATGAGCAACCCGCCCTGGTCGCGCCCCGGTTACAGGCTGGCGGGTGCCGGCGTGCCGATCCTGTTCCCTGAGCTGCGCAATACGCCGCGAGGTCGCACGTTCGTGATGCCCAATTTCGACGCGAACGGCGATGGCCGGATCAACCGGCAGGAGGCCGACGACGCCAACCGCGAATTCGCCCGCATCGCCGGGCCGCGTCGCGACCGGTTCGACTGGGCCGCCTATGGTCGCGACCCGGGAGGCTATCGCGGCGACCGCGGCGGCGGCACCACTGTGGTCGAGACCAGCACGACGTGGGACCGCGGCGCGATGCGCAACTACGGCTTCCGTCAGACGCCACGCGGCGCGACGCTGACGCTGCAGGAGGACGTGCTGTTCCGCACCGACAGCGCGGTGCTGCGCCCCGGGGCGATCGAGAAATTGCGCCCGCTCGCGCGCTATCTGCGCGGCAATCCGGGCGTCCGCGTGGCGATCGACGGCTTTACCGACTCGCGCGGCACCAATGCGCACAACCAGGATCTGTCCGAGCGCCGCGCGGCGAGCGTCCGTCAGGCGTTCGACGACATGGACGTCGTCCGCGCGCGCTTCAACGTCGTCGGCCATGGCGAGCGCCAGCCGGTCGCGACCAACGGCACCGCCGCCGGCATGCGCCTCAACCGCCGCGTCGAAGTGACCCTGCTCGGCCAGCGCGCCGACCGCTTCTGACGGTGAACTCCCTCTCCCCCCGGGGGAGAGGGAAGGGGCCCGCGGCCCTTGCCGTGGGAAGGGTGAGGGCAAGTGAGGCTCGGGAGCGCGCGCCAAAGCCCCTCACCCTTCCGTCGCCTGCGGCGCCTCCCTCCCTATCCCCCGAGGGGAGAGGGGCAGGCCCGCCTCTACCACCCCGGCGAAGGCCGGGGCCCAGGTGGGGGACGTCTCAGACGGAAGGGGTCGCTGCGTTACGACCACCTTCCCAACTGGGCCCCGGCCTCCGCCGGGGAGGCGACGTGTTTGGAGCGAGGCTAGAGCCGAACGCTGTCCTACGCCTCACGACCCGCCCCCCGGCGCCACAGGCCATTTCGCTTCCGTTTCGGGCGTGCGATGCCTATATGCTGGGCATGGCATCCAACCCTGAATCCAACAATCCCAACCTGCCCAACCAGGGCGACTATGGCGCAGACTCGATCAAGGTCCTCAAGGGCCTCGACGCGGTCCGCAAGCGCCCCGGCATGTATATCGGCGACACCGACGACGGATCGGGCCTCCACCACATGGTGTTCGAGGTCAGCGACAACGCGATCGACGAGGCGCTTGCCGGGCATTGCGACCGGATCGACATCGTCCTGAACGCCGACGGTTCGGTCAGCGTCACCGACAATGGCCGCGGCATCCCGACCGGCATCCACACCGAGGAAGGCGTGTCCGCAGCCGAGGTCATCATGACCCAGCTCCACGCCGGCGGTAAGTTCGAGAACACCAGCGACGAGAACGCGTACAAGGTCTCGGGCGGCCTGCACGGCGTCGGCGTCTCGGTCGTCAACGCGCTCAGCGAATGGCTCGACCTGACGATCTGGCGCGACGGCAAGGAGCATTATATGCGCTTCGCGTTCGGCGACGCGGTGCTCCCGCTCAAGATCGTCGGCGACGCGGCCGAGGGCCAGAAGGGGACGCGCGTCACCTTCTTCCCGTCGCCCGCGACCTTCAAGATCACCGATTTCGACTTCGACAAGCTCGAACATCGCTACCGCGAGCTCGCCTTCCTCAATTCGGGCGTGCGCCTGTTCCTGACCGATGCACGGCATGAGGAGCTAAAGACCGTCGAGCTCTATTACGAAGGCGGGATCGCCGCGTTCGTGAAGTATCTCGATCGCGCCAAGCTGCCGCTGATGCCCGAGCCGGTCGCGATTTCGGGTACGCGCGACGACGTCACGATGGACGTCGCGCTCCAGTGGAACGACTCCTATTACGAGAACGTCCTCGCCTTCACGAACAACATCCCGCAGCGCGACGGCGGCACGCACATGGCCGCGTTCCGCGCCGCGCTGACGCGCACGCTCAACAATTATGCCGAGAAGTCGGGCCTGTTGAAGAAGGAAAAGGTCCAGCTCACCGGCGAGGACATGCGCGAGGGGCTCACCGCGATCGTCTCGGTCAAGCTGCCCGACCCGAAGTTCAGCAGCCAGACCAAGGACAAGCTCGTCTCGTCCGAAGTCCGCCAGCCCTTGGAAAGCCTGATGGCCGACAAGATGGCCGAATGGCTCGAAGAGAACCCCGCGCACGGCAAGGCGATCGTCGCCAAGATCATCGACGCCGCCGCCGCGCGCGAAGCCGCCAAGCGCGCGCGCGAACTGACGCGCCGCAAGGGCGTGATGGACATCGCCTCGCTGCCCGGCAAGCTCGCCGACTGCCAGGAGCGCGATCCCGCCAAGTCCGAGCTGTTCCTGGTCGAGGGTGACTCGGCAGGCGGTTCGGCCAAGCAGGGCCGCGACCGCCATTTCCAGGCGATCCTCCCGTTGCGCGGCAAGATCCTGAACACCGAGCGCGCGCGCGAGGATCGCATGTTGTCGAGCCGCGAGATCGGCACGCTCATCACCGCGATGGGCACCGGCATCCGCGACGACTTCAACGCGGACAAGCTGCGCTACCACAAGATCGTCATCATGACCGACGCAGACGTCGATGGCGCGCACATCCGCACGCTGTTGCTGACGCTGTTCTACCGTCACATGCCCAAGATCATCGAGGGCGGCTATCTCTACATCGCGCAGCCGCCGCTCTACAAGGCGACCAAGGGCCGCTCCGAAATGTACCTGAAGGACGATGCCGCGCTCGACGAATATCTGGTCGATGCGGGCGTCGGGTCGATGGTTCTCGAAGGGCCCGGCGGCGCCCGCTCGGGTCGCGACCTGAAGGATCTGGTCGATCACGCGCGCCGCATGCGCACGCTGATGCGCTACGTCCCCAAGCGCTATGACGCGGGCATGATCGAGGCGTTGGCACTGGGCGGCGTGTTCGATCCCGAGGCGTCGGTCGCGGACCGCACGTTGCGGCTCGAGATCGTCACGCGGCGGCTCGAACTCGACGACGGCGATGCGCGCTGGACCGCCGAGCTGACGCAAGATGGCGGCATCCATTTCCAGCGCGCGTGGCGCGGGGTGACCGATCACCACATCATCGAGGCGAGCTTCCTCGTCTCGGCCGAGGCGCGCAAGCTGCACGCCCTGTCGGCCGAGCAGTCGGACAGCTATGCGCGCACGTCGAACCTCGTCCCCGCGAGCAAGGCGGCGCACGCCGACGAGCCCGAGGCGGAAGACGCCGCAGAGACCGGTGCCGGCGTGATCGGGTCCGCCACCGCGGTCGCGACGCGCGGCTCGACGCAGGTGTCGCGCCCGAGCCATCTGCTCGACGCGATCCTCGCCGCCGGCCGCAAGGGTCTCGCGATCCAGCGCTACAAGGGGCTGGGCGAGATGAACGCGGAACAGCTGTGGGAAACCACGCTCGATCCGTCGGTCCGCTCGATGCTGCGCGTCACCGCGGTCAATGCCGAGAGCGCGAACGAGATCTTCACGCAGCTGATGGGCGAAGTCGTCGAACCGCGGCGCGAGTTCATCCAAGACAACGCGCTCAACGTCGCCAATCTCGACGTCTAGGGCGCGTTTCGCTTCCCCGGACCGACGCACAGGGATCGTCCGATCCGTGTGCGTCAGTCCGGTTCGGCCCTGCGTGGCGCGTCGGTCTTGCGGATGATCGCGCCGAAATGCGTCTGGCCGTCCTCGCGCCACATCGACAGCGACAGGGTGACGGCCAGCTTCGATCCGCCGCGGTGCGTCGCCTCGAGGGTGGCTGTCGTCCCGACCAGATGTGCCGCGCCGCGGGCTGCGAGTTGCTGCAGGTTCAGGGCGTTACCCCGTTCTCGCGGATCGATGATGGCGATCGTCTGACCCAGAGCCTGATCGGTGCTGAAACCGAACAGCGTCTCGCACGCCGCGTTCCAGACGATGATCCGGCCGTCATGATCCGCACATAGAATGCCATCGGGAGAGGTCGCGGCGAAATTGTCGAAGCGGGACCGGCCCGGGTCGGGCAGCTGTGACACGTGGTTCGCCAGTGGCGACCCCTCACGCAGGCTGCGCGCGAGTTCGGGGGTGTCGAGCCAGCGTTCGCGGGGCGCGAGCCCGCCATCTACGGCGACATAGACCATCTCCGCCACGCTGCTGACGTTCAGCTTGCGCAGCGCCTGTGCGCGATGCCCCTCGACCGTACGCGGGCTGATCGCCATCGCCTGCGCGATCGCCTTGTTGGTCTGGCCGACGATCATCGCGCGCACGACATTGCGTTCGCGTTCGGTCAGCAGATCGAGACGCGCGCGCGCCGCGCCGCGCTGCGCCGTCCAGTTCACCAGCGTCGCGACCCGTTCGAACGCGCGGTCCAGCGCGGCCGCCAGCGTTTCGGGCTCGAGTGGCATGTCGAGCACCTCGGTCGCGCCCAGTTTCATCGCCTCGACGGTGACCGTCGCGTCGGTCCGCGCCGTGATCGCGATCGCCGGCCAGCGGATGTCGCGTTGTGCCAGCGCGGAGAGCAGCCCCAGGCCGTGCGCCGGCGGCGTCCGCAGCTCGATCAGGATCGGCGCAGGCTTGAGCGTGGGCAATTGCTCGAGGAACAGGTCGGCATGGGCAAAGGGCCAGACCGTGATGCCCGACGGCTTCAGACAGGCCTGCAGATGCCGCCGCGTGCCGCTGTCGTCGTCGATGACGTATAGGATCATGGCTGCTCCGGTCGGTGGCGGTGCCAGGGGCCCGAAAATGGTGCCGCGGCCGGGACGATGAAATTCGGCGTTACACGGTAAAGTCTAAGAGTTCGAGGGGGCTGTCGCGGGCGTTCAATAGGTGATGCTGACCCAGAGGATGTCGCTGTAGGATCCCGGTTTCAGCTGCGTCTGGCGGGCCGGTGCGCGGACATAGACGGGAATCGCGGTGCTGGTGGCGACCGCGGTGCTGCTGACGGTGCTGCTGCCATTGGTGCCATCGCCCCAGACCCGGGAGTGCGCAGGATCGATATAGAGATTGTAGAGCAGCGCCTGGGCGCCGCCGGTCATGGTCCGCGCGCCATAGTCGCCATTGCCCGGGCCGATCGCGATGACGACGCTGGTTTCGACGTCGCAGCTGATCGCGATGCTGGTGACGGCATCCTGTGGCGCCGATGCGAACGGATCATAGCGACCCAGACTCAGTTGCTGCGGACTAACGCTGCAACTGGCTGCCGCTGCCGGCGCCGCGGTCGCGAGTAGCGCGAAGACAAACGCGGCGGTGATCGCGCTGCGACCGATCATGAGGTGCATGTGAAGGTTCCGAGATCGGGTTGGGTCTGTCCGGCGGGGACGAAGTCGAAGGCGAACGCGCATCCGCCGCCGGCAAAGGTGGCGGACACGCGATTGCGCGTGGCCAGCCCGGTCAGATAGGCGTCGCCGCCGGGCGCCAGCAGAAAGGCTTCGCCCGCGCCGTTCAGGTGAAGCACGGTGCCGGCGGGAAGCGGGTTGCCGTCCGCACCGACCACCCGGAGCCGCGCATCGCTTGCCGCGCGTGCGCCGAACCGTACCGCGACGCCGCTGCGATCATAGGGCCGCACCGTACGCTTGGTCTCGTCGATGATCGCGTCGAGCGGCAGGTCCTCGGCCTCGATCCGGATATGATTGTCCTGAAACGGCAGCAGCCGCGGGATGACCAGCACGCCCGCCGCGTTCGTGCGGCCGACCAGCTGGTTGTCCGAATAGACGCGGACATTGGCGTAGGGGCCGACACGCACGGTCCCGAAGCTCTGCTCGATCCGGCGTGCGGCGAACACCGCGCCATCGACCGTCGCGACCGATCCGACCAGCTGCAGCCGCCCGCCCGACGCCCCGTTCAGCCGGGTCACCTGCGCATCGATACGGCCGATGCCGCTCTGGGCATTGACCTCTGCATCAAGCCGCTCGATCGCCCCGGTTTCCGCCTGCAGCCGGTATCCGACGCCGTCGCCATAAGGGAGGTTGCGTTGCAGCGTCGTCGTCGCGCCGAGCTCGCCGTCGCGCAGCTGCACGCCGGCGGTGGCGCTGGTCCGCTGGCCGAACGGGACGGTGAGGCGGAACTGCACCGTCGTGTCGCGCGCGCCGGCAAAGCTCCGGCTCGCATTGAGGCTGAGCGCGCCGATCCGGCGGAGCCGCATCGACGCATTGGCATTGCCCGACAGAATATCGCCGCGCTGGTCGCGGCTGCGGCGCCACAGGAGAGAAGCGGTGACCGATCCATAGGGCGTGGGCGTGCCGATAAAACCGGTCACCGTGCTGCGCGCGCGCCGATAGGCGGTCGAATCGCCGACCGTCGCATAGTCCGCGGTGGTGATCTCGCCATTGCCGCCCAGCGACAGGCCGCGCGTCTGGCGTTCGAACCCGATCCCGAACAGGCCGCCGCCGCCCCGGTCCCGAATGGCTGCCCGCGGCCGAGAGCGAGAAGATCCCGACCGCGGGCCACAAGGCGCTGACCTGCATGCTGGTCGCCTGCATCCTGCGGGTGGTTTCGCCATGCGCCTCGACCGTCAGCCGTTCGGTCACACCGTAGCGATGCGTCGCCGACAGGATCGGCGTGCCATAGTCGAAGCTCGCCCGCGTGAAATTGCGCCGCAACACGCCGATCTCGTACGAGAAATCATGCAGCCCCCGGCGCAGGATCTGCGGCGCGGCATAATAGGATTGCGTCACCCGCGTTTCGCGACCCAGCGCATCGCGCACCACCAGCTGGATATCGCCGCTGCCATTGACCACCGGGACGTCGGTCAGCGCGAACGGTCCGGACGCGACGGTCTGGCGGTTCTGGAGGATGTTGTTGACATAGAGGTCGACGACCGAGGGGACGGCCGCGCTGCCGTTCAGCGTCGGCAGCGCCATCGTCAGATAGCCCGGCTGCGTCGCGAAATTGGTCGCGAGCTGGAGGCCCGCGAACCGCAGCGCACCGGTCCCGGTGCTGCCGCGCGTCACGCCATCGCCGATCCGCAGCGATCGCAGCCGCGCCGGGTCGTCGATCGTCCAGTTGGTATCCAGCCTGACGAGGCTGCGTCGCCCGTCGCCACTGTTCCCCGTGCCGGCGATGAAGCTCGTCCCCATCGTCCCCGCGCCGCTGAACGCGCCCAGCTCGAACAGGCCGTCGAGCGAAGACGCGCCTGACGCGGTCTGTGCAGACAGGTCGTAATTGAGGAAGCCGCCGATCCCGCTGCGCGTCATCGGCCCGTCGGTCCGGCCCGACAGCAGCGCGCTTGTTGGCATGAACAATGCCGCCGGCGCGGTGATCGACAACGTCTGCGTTGCATCGTCGAGGCCAGCGACGAGTCCTTCCGCCGTGTCGAGCCGAAGATAGGTCTCGCCCTCGTACAGCCGCGTATCGTCCTCTTTCAGTACAAGCCGCCACGCGCGTGCCGCGTCTCCGGTGACGTACAGCGCATCCGCATCGTACAGCACCCAGACCGGATCGGGCTGATCGATGCCGTTGATCCGGATCGCGAGCAACGCCAGACGCAGGTCCGCCGGCGCCGCGGCCTGCCCCGCCGCCGGGATGGGCGCGGGGTCGGCTGCGATGCCGGGCGAACCCGCGGCCAGAAGCACGATCGCCAGACTAGCGCGCGGCCAGATTCGCCGTGACTTCGTGCTCGCCATCGGCGGTGCGGATCGCGAGCGTCAGCGGCGTCCCGGTCGTGAGTTCGGGGTGCTTGCCGATCTCCCATTGGCGCATGCTCTGCGGCAGGACGACGCCCATCGCTTTGCTCAGCACCGTCGACGTGCCGCCCGGGCCCGTGCCCGTCCGATGTGCGATGCCGGTGACCTGTGCGATCGCGCCGCCGGTGTTGCGCGCCTCGAGGACGATGTCGCCGGCCGGACGCCGCCAGGCGGTCCAGGCGACGTCAGCCTTGGCGGCCGGATCGGCGACGATATAGAGCGGCAGGTTCAGCTTGACCGCGATGCGCACGCCGTTCGCCGTCGCCGGCCCGGGGATCTCCTGCAGCATCACGCGATAGGCGGCATTGGGCAGGCGGTGCCGCACGCCGATGCGGACGAGTTGCGGCGCCCGCGTCGCAGCGGTGAAGATGGGTGGCGACGCGATCAGGTCGTCGGTCGGCGTATAGACGTCCTTGCCGTCGACCTGGGTCCAGCGAAAGGCGGACACCCGGATCGATACCGGTACATCCTCGCCATTGGTGATGGTCAGCGATCCGACCGGGCGGTTGGCGGGCAGGGTGAGCGTGACCGGGCTGACGCGGAAGTTGCTCGCGACCGCATCGCCGGGCAGGGCGATGGCGGCGGCCATGCAAAGACCGGCCGCCGTGAGGCGACCGGTCTGCAAGAGGCTCATAAAGCGCATTGCTTGAAGAGCTTAGTAGTTGACCGTGACCTGGACGACATCCGCATAGGTTCCTGCCGGTGCGTTCGTCTGGCCAAGCGGGATGCTGCCGGCCAGCACGATCGGCACAACGACGCCGGTGCCGGTGCCGGTGATCGGCGAGCTGCCGGCCGTGCCATCACCCCATGGGCTGGTGGTGGTGTTGTCATTGTACAGGACGTAGTTCAGCTTCTGGCCTCCCCCGCCGGTCGAGGTCATCCCGCGCAAGGCCATCGTTGCATTTGCGCCCGTGCCGACATCGGCCGTCGCGGTCCAGGCCGTGCCACTGGTGCACATGACGTCCAGACCACCGGTGCCCGCATGCGCGGCGCCATCGGTCACATCGGCGCCGCCGAACTGCAGGGCGGTCGAGGTGACCACGCAGCTCTCGGTGACTTCGGCGTTGGCGGCGATCGTCGTGCCGGTGGTCTGCGCCGATGCCGGAAGGCCGACGAAAGCGGTCAGGCCGAGCGCGGACGCCAGCGCGAATTGGACGCGCATGTTGTTGATAGCCATTGGTAATTCCCAGGACTGGGCGCAGCAGGACATACCTTGCGCCACTCATGTCGAGCCGTATCTGTCATCAAGAGGCTTCTTGAAAACATGCCGCCTCATCGATGCAGTTCTACGCCAATGGCATTGCGAAGACCTGAACAAATGTACAATATTTCCCACGTAGATCTACGTGGACATGCATGGTCTTGACTTGGGATGGTCGTCGATCATTGCCGTACATCATGACGAATCATGGTAAACGGAATGAGTTTCGATGGTTAATACTAGATGAAAGACTGAATGCTGGCAAGCCGTGCAGTGCGCAGGGGCGCCACATGCCCCGGGATTGCGACGATCGCGGCCCGGGCACCGGCTCATCGGGCTGGCCATCACCGTCGCGTGGCCATTCCTATAGCGCCAACGCCCCCTATATCCCGTCGGCACCCTGCTGACCGGACGCAGCTTTCGCGCATCCCGGCCGGCCAACCGACGCGGATCGCCGCGTGAGAGGACAGCATGACAGAGTATAAGAAGACCGACGCCGCGCTCGCCAAGCTGACGCCCGAGCAATATTACGTCACGCAGGAAAGCGGCACCGAGCGGCCAGGGACGGGATCCTATCTCAACACCCGCGAACCCGGGCTCTATGTCGACATCGTCTCGGGCGAACCGCTGTTCGCGTCGGCCGACAAGTTTGATTCGCATTGCGGCTGGCCGAGCTTCACCAAGCCGATCACCCCCGCGCATGTCGCCGAACTGCATGACCGCAGCCACGGCATGGTCCGCACCGAGGTCCGCTCGGCAGGCGCGGACAGCCATCTGGGACATGTCTTCGAGGACGGGCCGCGCGATCGCGGCGGGCTGCGCTACTGCATCAACTCGGCCGCACTCCGCTTCGTCCCGCGCGACGCGATGGAAGCCGAGGGGTATGCGGACTATCTCGATCAGGNGGCGAGCGTCAGCCCGACATCGACATTGCCGCGCGTGGCGTTCGAATAGGGGCAGATCTGGTGCGCGGTATCGACCAGCTTCTGCGCCTGCTCGCGGTCGAGACCCGGCAGCGTGACGGTCAGATCGGTGGTGATGCCGAACCCGCCCGCACTGCGCGGACCGATGCCGACCTTGGCGGTCACCGACACATTGTCGGGCAGCTTCACCTTCAGCTGCTGCCCGGCGACCTTCAGAGCGCCGATGAAGCAGGCCGAATAGCCCGCCGCGAACAGCTGTTCCGGGTTGCTCCCGTCACCACCGGCGCCACCAAGCTCCTTGGGCGTCGACAGGGCCACCGCGAACCGGCCGTCCTCCGACCGTGCCTGACCGTCACGACCGCCGGTGGCGGTTGCCGTGGTGCTGTATTTCACATCGACTGACATGCTGAATCTCCTATTTGCTTATCGCGATAAACAAATAGGAGCGCGGGTCGTCGCTGTCCAGAGCCGCCCGTGCGCGTAACCATCGACGATCCTGCTCGTAGCTGACGGAGGTCAGCGCACCTCGGCGCGGAGCGTCGCGCGCACGCCGCGATGCGCGCGGTCATATTCGACGATCGAATGCAGGCTCTGCGCCATCGCGCGGATCAGCTTGGTGCCGAGCCCCGTACCGCGGGGCGTGGCATCGGCGGGCATGCCGCAGCCATCATCCTCGACCGCCAGCAGGAACTGGCCGTCATCGGTCTGCGACAGCGTCACGCGGACCTCGCCCGATCCCGTGGGATAGGCGTATTTGCAGGCATTGGTGACGAGTTCGGTGACGATCACGCCCAGCGACACCGCGCGGTCGGTCGCCAGCCGGATCGGTTCGGCGACCAACCGCAACGCGCGTGGCAGCGCCTCGCTCGACCAGGTCTCCGCCAGTTCGTCGACCAGCGCGCCGAGATATTCGCGCATGTCGACGCTCTCGACATCGTTGCTCGTATACAGGCGGCGATGGACCTGCGCGATCGCCTGGATCCGCCGCTGCGTATCCTCGAGCGCCTCGCGCGCGGCCGGGTCGGTCAGCGCGCCCGCCTGCAGGCTGACCATCGCCGAGACCAGCTGCAGCGAATTGGCGACGCGGTGGTTCACCTCGCCGAGCAGCGCCTCGAGCCGCGCGTTGGTCGCGCGCAGATCGGCCTCGGCAACGGCCTTGGCCTGTTGCAGCACCGACCGCGCGCCGACCTGCTCGAACGCTGCATCGAGCAGCTCGAAAAACTCCTCGCCGACGGTCTTCACGACATAGTCGGCCGCCCCCGCCTTCAACGCGGCGACCGCGATCCGTCCCTCGTCTGACCCGGTGACATAGACGACGGGCGGCGCATCGGGCAGCGCGCGCAGCACGTTGAGCGTCTCGAGCCCGTCCATCCCGGGCATGTAATGATCGACCGCGATCAGGTCATACGGTTCGGCGCGCGCCATCGCGATGCCGTCCGCGCCCGATTCGGCCAGCGTCATATGGTACCCGCGACGCTCCATCGCGCGCCCGACCAGCCGCCGGATACCCGCATCGTCATCGATATAGAGAACGCGTTTGCCGGTCATTCAACTCTCGGCCGAGGGGACCTGGATCACCGACAGGAACAGGCCGAGCTGGCGGATCGCCTGGGCAAAGCTCTCATAATTCACCGGCTTGGTGATATAGACGTTGCAGCCGAGATCATAGCAGCGCTGGATCTCGACCTTGTCGTCGGTGGTCGTCAGCACGACGACGGGCGCGCGTCGGAGCGGGCTGCCCTCCGCCTTGATCCGCGCGAGGATGTCGGTGCCGCTCATGTCGGGCAGGTTGAGGTCGAGCAGGATCAGCGCGGGGCCGCTCTTCGCCGGACCGTCGGCCGCATCGAACAGGAAGGCGAGTGCGGTCGTGCCATCGGTGAAATGGCGGATATCGTTGAGGATGCCCGCACGACGGATGTTCTTCTCGATAAGGCGCGCATGGCCCTCGTCATCCTCGATCATCACGATGCCGACGGATTTGTGATCGTTCATGCCACGGGATCCTGTAACCTGAGGTCGAAGGGAAGGTTGAGCCGGAAGGTCGCGCCTTCGCCGAGCGTCGAGACCACGTCGATCGTCCCGCCGAGCCGATAGGCCAGCGCGCGGACATGCGCGAGGCCGATGCCCTCGCCGGGCTGGTCCTGCGGCCCGGCACGGCGGAACAGGTCGAAGACGCGCTGGTGATCGCCCGGCGCGATGCCGCGGCCATTGTCGATGACCGACAGGATCACGCGGTTGCGCTCTCGCGTGCCGGCAAGCCGGATTGCGCCCGGCCGTCCGGGCTGAAGATATTTGGTCGCATTCTCGATCAGGTTCGACAGGATCTGTTCGAGCGCGAGCCGGTCGGTGACGAGTGCGGGCAGCGGGCGGTCGATCGTCACAGTCGCGCCGCGATCGTCGATAAGGTGCTGGATCGACGCGACGATCGCGTCCCCGACGGCGGCCGGGTCGACCGGTTCGGGGGTAATCGACCGCCGCCCCTCGCGCGACAGCTTCAGGATCGCGTTGATCAGCCGGTCCATCTTCTGAGTCGAGGCGCGGATGAAGCCGATCGCCTCGGGCAGGTCCTCGCGCGCGGCGATCCGCGCCTCGGGGGTGACGATCTCCGGGGCGATCGCCTCCGCCCGGTCGATCAGTGCGGCCAGCGGTGCGGCGGCCTCGGCCAGTTCCGCGGTGAAGCCCATCACATTGACGAGCGGCGAGCGCAGGTCGTGGCTGACGATATAGGCGAAACGCTGGATCTCGTCATTCGCCCGACTGAGATCCGCGGTCCGTTCGACCACCTGATCCTCGAGCGTCTCGTTGAGCAGGTGCAACCGGTCGCGCGACGCGCCGAGATCGGCGGTGTAGCGCCGGATCACCAGGATCGCGAGGATCGCGACGACGAGCAGCAGCAACGCCGCGACGCCCGCTACCGACAGGAACAACGCGTTTGAGCGTTGCTGGCGGTCACTGCGGATCTCGAGCAGGCGAACTTCCTCGGCGGCCATCGCCCGCAGCCGGTAGCGGATGCTGCGCATCAGCGGGACGCTCGCATCGACCGCGAACCGGCGTTGCGCCTCGCCGATCCGGCCCGCGTCGACCAGCGCGATCGACTGGGTCCGCAGGCTGCGCAACTGGCCCACCCGCGGTTCGATCAGGTCGAGCCGCGCGGTCTGGCGTGGATTGTCGTGGGTCGAGGAGCGCAGCGCCGTCAGCGCCGGCGCGAGCCGTTGGGCCGTCGTCTCATACGCCGTCGAGAACAGGGGCAGGCCAGTCAGAAGATAGCCGCGCCGCGCGGTCTCCGACTGCTCCATCTCGACCTGCAACGTGGCGATCGCCTGGCGGACGTCCTGCGTATGAAGAATATCGGCGGTATAGCGCGCGTTACGCACCGTGATCCAGCCGATCGCGACCGCGGCAGCGGCCAGCGCGACGAAGCCGAGCGTCATGAACGCGACCAGCCAGCGGGCGATGCGCCCTTCCGACTGGGGAAGTTTCAAGCTGATACGCGCCATATGCGACCCGTCTAGGATACCGCCTATCGTTACGCCAGCGATACTGACGGACGGCGGTCGGAGAGGGTGGATACCGTCGCCTTGCGCGACGGCGATTGCGAGGATCGGGGCGTCTGGCCGCGCCGGACGGGCATCGACACCGGCCCGCCAGGGTGGGGCCGGCGCCAGCGCCGACCCCGTTATGTCTTAGTTGCTGTCGGAGTTGTTGTCGTCGTCGATCGCGAGATACAGCGCGCCGCCCACGGCGACGGCAGCGACGGCGACGATGACCAGACCGGCACCGGCAACCTTGTTCTTCTTGGCAGTCGGCGATGCAGCGCGCACCGACTTGGCGACCGACAGCGACGCTGCGGAATTTGCAGCAGCATTCGCCGCGACGGGCATGGCCGAGACGGCAACGGCAGCAGCCGTGAGAAGGATCTTACGCATGAGAACAACTCCGTAACTTTATGAGAAGAGCGCACAGTATAGGCGTTTGTATTAAAAATGAAGCAACGTCTAAACCGATCGGGGGCAATTATCGGTCGCCGACCGTGACCCTGGGGCAACAGTTTTCAGGCGCTGGCCTTGCCACCGCGGCGGTCGCCACTGTGCCGCATCGATCGCGGGATTGGCCGAGACCCGGAGATCGCAATCACGATCGATCGGGACGGCCATCAAGATCACGGATCATCATGACCCGGTGATATCGTCGTCATGGTTCGACTTTGGCAGGCCCTCTAACCCGCCCGACAAGGCGAGACCGCTGCCGTTCGAGCGGATGACATCGCTACGCCGTTCGTTTGCTCAGTTGCTGTCCGAATCATCGTCGTCGCTCGTGACGAGCAGAATGGCGCCGCCCACGATGACAACCGTTGCCAGCAGGGGGACGATCAGGCTCGGACCGGCAAGCTTGGTCTTCCTGACGGTCTGCGTCGATACACGCACCGACTTGGCGACAGACAATGGCGCCGCTGCGTTGGTGGCTGCATTCGCGGTGGCCGGCATCGTAGCGATTGCAAATGCTGCAGCAGTGATGATGAACTTGCGCATGAAGGGTCTCCACTTCACCGAAGGAGACACGATCATAGTTCAATTCACGAATAATATAAACGCGCGCAATGTTTTGGTACGTATTATATGTATCTGCCGCGAAGTCGCGCTAAAGCAACAGTTCCTGCGCGCTCGCCTTGCCGACGCGGCCGCCGCCACTGCGCCGATCCATCTCGTGATTGGCGGTGAAGCGGATATCGGGATCGCGATCGGTCAGGAATGCCATCAGGGTCTCGTGATCCAGTTCGGACCATTCCTTGCCGCGGTCGGGACCATAGCGCACGCGCGGGATGAGCCCGGGATCGCGCGACCATTCGATCAGCTGCGCCAGGCTCGCCTCGTTGAGCATGTCGCGCAGATGGAAGGCGGTGACATAGGCGTCGGGAAAGGCACGATGCGCTGGCAGGCCGCGCTCATGCTCCATCCCCGCGGGCTTGCGCCAATAGCGCAGCACCTGGTTCGAAAAGCTCGGCGAATCGGGCCACAGCCGCAGCGCGCATTTCCACGTGCAGATCCATTCCGCGTCGCGCGTCAGCGCGGGGGTGCAGAATTTCTGTTCGAAATCGGCACGGTGCGCGGCCAGCGCGAGCCGTCGCGGCCAGGGATCGAGCACCTGGCGCGCGCAATCATGCCACCAGGGCGCATCGGCGACATGCTCGTCGAGAATATGATGGATCGCCTGGGTCACCGGCGGGATCAGCCGGCCCGGATTGACCAGCAGACTGCCGCCCTCGCCGTAGATTTCCCAGCGCCCGTCCTCACCCAGCGCAACGTCCTGCCAGCCGATCTCGCACACGCCGTGCGCGGGGGGAGCCGATCCGGTGGTCTCGAGGTCGATGACCCGGATCATCTGCGGCTGGGGCTTGGGCTTTGCATAAGATGGCGCCATGACTGCCATGTGGGGACAAAAGCGCGGCTAATCCAGCGCGTATGCACCGTCGCGGTCGATATCGACCTCGCGCACGCCGCGCCGCTGGCGCGCACGGTCGACGAGCGTGCGCAGCCCTTCGCGCCGGTCGCGCGCCATCGGCACGTCGCGCAGGACGAATTCGCCGCCGCCGGTCGTGCGATCGGTCGACGTCAGCACGATCGTGCCGATGTCGGTCATCTGGTTGAGCAGCGAATAGCCGAGCCGGACGTCCTTGATCCGGTAGAGCTCGATCTCGTCGATCGTCTTGAACAGGATGCCGCGCTTCACGATCAGCCGCTGGTCGGTGATCTCGAAGGTCGTGCTCCGGTTCCGGAGCCACCGCAGCCCGATCAGCACGAAACCCACGCCGACCAGGCAAGACAGCAGCGTTCCCCAGCCAGCAAAGCTGCCGAGCAGCCAGCGCCGCGTGCTGGACCGGAATTCGTCGATGGGTCGCTCCACGCGGCACTCCTTGGGATGATGGCGGAGGGTAGGGTAGCGCGGCCCCGAGTCAATCGCCGCGCGCGGGGCGGCACGCGGATCAGGCTCGCGTCACGCCGCAGGCCGCGAGGTGCGCGTCGACCGCGGCGAGCAGGCTGGCCAGCGCGTCGTCGGTGCGTGCTTCGGCGCGCACCGTCAGCATCGCCTGCGTGTTCGACGCGCGCAGCAGCCACCAGCCATCGGGCGTGGTGACGCGCGCGCCGTCGGTCAGGTCGACCACCGCGCCGTCGCGCGCCAGCCGTGCGACGACCGCGTCCACCACCGCGAACTTCTCCGCGTCGTCGACCGGGAAGCGCAGATCGGGCGTCGCGACCAGCGCCGGCATCGCATCGTGCAGCGCGGTCAGCGACTGTCCCGACAGATGCACCGCGCGAATGAGGCGGACCGCGGCATAGGCGGCGTCGTCGAACCCGTAATAGTCGCCCGCGAAGAACAGGTGCCCGCTCAGTTCCCCGCCGAGCGGGGCGCCGGTGCGCGTCATCGCGGTCTTCATCAGGCTGTGTCCGGTCGGCGCCATCACCGCCTTGCCGCCAAGCGCGGTGATCCGGTCGAACAGTGCCTGGGACGACTTCACGTCCGCGACGATCGAGGCGCCGGGATGCTCGCGCAGCGCGGGCTCGACCAAGATGGACAGGATCTGATCCCCCCAGATCACCCGCCCCAGCGCGTCGACCGCACCGATCCGGTCGCCATCGCCGTCAAAGGCCAGTCCGAAGTCGAGGTTGTTTTCCGTGACGAGCCGCTTCAGATCGGCAAGGTTCGATTCTTCGGTAGGATCTGGATGATGATTGGGAAAATTGCCGTCGACTTCGGCGAAGATCACATGATGCTCACCCGGGAGGAGCTTGACCAGCGCCTCGATCACCGGGCCCGCGGCGCCGTTGCCGGTATCCCAGCCGATCCTATAGGCGCCGCCGGCATAGCCCGCCATCAGCCGGCCGACATAGGCGTCGCGCAGGTCGACGGTGGTGACCATACCGGCGCCTTCGCTCCACGCGCCCGACTCGGCAAGCGCGGCAAGATCCTGGATGTCGTCACCGAAAAATGGGGCGTGACGCAATACCATCTTGAAGCCGTTATACTCGGCGGGATTATGGCTGCCGGTTACGTGGATGCCGCCATCCACTTCTAGCGTCGCCTCGGCATAATAGAGCATCGGCGACGGGCCGAGACCGATCCGGACGACGTCGACGCCGCCCGCGACCAGCCCGGCGACCAGCGCCGCCTCGAGTGCGGGGGAGGACAGGCGGCCGTCATAGCCGACCGCCACGCGGGTGCCGCCGATGCCGCGCACGCGCGTCGCGAACCCCCGGCCGATCGCGGTGGCATCTGCGGGGCCAAGGCTTTTGCCGACGATCCCGCGAACGTCGTATTCGCGCAGCGCGCTGGGGTCGAACTGGTGCGTCATACGTCTCTGTGTCGGCTTATCGCGTGCGTTTGAGCAGCAGGTCGCGCGCGGCGTTCACCCGCCGCGTCAGGTCAGTCGAGCCGCCGCGGTCGGGATGGACCGAGGCGATCAGCCGCCGGTGCGCGCTGCGGACCGCGTCGGCGTCCGCAAGCGCGTCGATCCCCAGGATCGCGCGCGCTTCCGCTTCGTCGGTCACCACGCGCTGTTTCGGCTTGGGGCGCAGATACCGCCAGGCCAGCCAGATCAGCAGTGCGGTGGCGATCCACGTCACGCCGCGGCCCTGCGGCGGACCGTGGTGCGGTCCGTCATGCAGCGACATCCGACACGGGGCCGGGCGACGACGGCGCCGCGGCGCGCGGCGCGGTTTCGGCGACCAGCTCGGGCAGCTGCAGCGCCGCCATCATCTCGCGCAGTTCCTGGCGCGCGGCGACGTGTGCCAGCCCCATGCCGCCGAATTCCTTCGCATCGATCATCGTCAGCCCGGCGGGGAACATCTCGCGGTAGATGACGCGTTCGCCGAGCCCCGGGATGATCCGGAACCCGACCCGCTTCGACAGCTGAACAAGCGCATCCGAGACGCGGCGCATGTTGCGCGCCTCGATATGCTGGAGGCGGTTGCGCAGCACGACCCAGTCGATCGTCGTCCCGTCCGCGCGGGCGCGCTGCTTGCGCGCGTCCCAGATCAGCTCGGAATAGAAGCTCGGCCGCGTCACCTGGAAGGTTTCGGGATCGACCTGCCCGATCAGGTCGAAATCGACGAAGCTGTCGTTCATCGGCGTGACCAGCGTGTTCGAGAGCGCGGCGGCGGTGCGCGCAAACGGATCGTCGCGGCCGGGCGTGTCGACGACGAGAAAATCCGAGTCCGCACACAGCGAATGCCACAGATCCTCGAACTGGTCCTCGGTCTGCGCCGACAGCGTCGCGTGACGCGGCATCGGCAGCGCGGAACCGGTGCGCTTGATCGTCTCGGCGCGGTTGTCGAGATAGCGGCCGACGGTGCGCTGGCGGTGGTCGAGGTCGAGACAGGCGACGCGCGCGCCCCTGGCGGCCAGCGCGATCGCGACATGGACCGCGGTCGTCGATTTGCCCGTGCCGCCCTTCTCGTTGGCGAACACGATGACGTGCGTCGAAGCGTGAGGGGAATCCGGGCCCGTGGCCAACGCGCGTTTCCTTATTGATCGTGAGTGACGCCCTTCATAGAAGCCGCGACCGTACTTATCGAGTGGGAGTTTCACGTGGACACCGTCAGGGACCTGAATATGCTGCGCGAAAGCGTCGCCGCGTTCCGCGCGGCCGGCCAGCGCGTCGCGCTCGTCCCGACGATGGGGGCGCTCCACGCCGGCCATGTCGCGCTGATCGAGGCGGCGAAACGCCCGGGAACGAAGGTCGTCGCGTCGATCTTCGTCAACCCCAAACAGTTCGGCCCGAACGAGGATCTCGCGCGCTATCCGCGGCGCGAGATGGCCGACATCAGGCTGCTGAACGAGGTCGGCTGCGACCTGCTCTGGGCGCCGGGCGTCGAGGTCATGTATCCCGAAGGCTTTGCCACCAACGTCAGCGTCGCCGGGGTGAGCGAGGGCTTTGACGGGGCCGCGCGTCCCGGCCATTTCGATGGTGTCGCGACCGTCGTCGCCAAGCTGTTCAACCAAGTCGGCGCGGATGCCGCCTATTTCGGCGAAAAGGACTTCCAGCAGCTCGCTGTCATCCGCCGGATGGTCACCGATCTCGACTTCGCGATCGAGATCGTCGGCGTCCCGACGCAGCGCGACGATGATGGCCTCGCCATGTCGTCGCGCAACATCTATCTCGACGACGACCAGCGCCGGCAGGCGGTCGCGCTGCCGCGGGCGCTCGGCGTCGCCGCGCGTGCGATCGCCCGCGGCGAGGATGTCGCCGCCGTGCTCGACGACGCCCGGACCGCGCTGGTCAGCGCGGGCTTCGCGATCGACTATATCGCGCTCGCGGATGCCGAGACCCTCGTCGAGCAGACGGGGGCGGAACAGCCCGGCGCGGCCCGCCCCCGGCGGCTGCTCGCGGCCGCGCGGATGGGCACGACCCGGCTGATCGACAACATCGCGGTCGACTAGGCAATCCTACGGAATGCCCCGTTAACCATTGAGCAGGCCGAGTCGGTCCAGTCTGTCGGCAGGAACAGCGGGGACCGACAATGGCTGGCAGGCTCAAGACCAAGAATTTCCTGATCGAACGGCGCCTCGCCGATGCCGCGCGCGGCGACGGGCGGGCGTGTTACGAACTCGGGATGGTGTATTCGACCGGCACCGCGGGCGTCGTGCTCGACCTGATCGAGGCGCATAAATGGTTCAACCTGGCGGCGGTGTCGGGCAATCACGCGGCGCAGGAATGCCGCGCGCAGATCGCCGAGGACATGAGCCAGCGCGACATTGCGGTGGCGCAGCGGGCCGCGCGCGACTGGATGCAGTTGACGCAACGCCGCGCGGCGTAAGCCTTCTGTCTGATCCTCCCCCTGACGGGGGAGGATCAGGGCGTTATTCGGCTGCGGCCTTCTTCTTGGGCGCGGCCTTTTTCGCAGGCGCCTTCTTGGCCGGCGCCTTCTTCACCGGCGCTGCCTTCGCCTCCCCGTCCTTGGCCGCCGCGGCCTTGGCCGGTGCCTTCTTCGCCGCGGGCTTCTTGGCGGGCGCCTTCTTCTTCTTCGTCGCAGGTGCCGCCGCGGCCCTCGCGTCGATCAGCGAGGCCGCTTCCTCCAGCGTCAGCTGGTCCTTTTCGATCGACTTGGGCAGCGTCGCGTTCGTCGTGCCGTCGGTGACATAGGGACCGTACCGCCCCTCCATCAGCTTGATCTCCGCCTCGGTACGCGGATGGTTGCCCAGAACCTTCAGCGGCGCCTGCGCCCCGCGCGCGGTGCGACCGCCGCCGGCCGCCGCTTCGGCCAGCTTCACGACCGCCGCGTTCATGCCCGTCTCGAACACGTCCGCCGTGGTCGTCAGACGCGCATATTTGCCCTCATGCTTCAGATACGGCCCGAACTTGCCGATCGTCGCGATGATCGGCTCGCCGGTCTCGGGGTGGTTGCCCACCGTCCGCGGGAGCGAGAGCAGCTTGACCGCCCATTCGAGGTTGAGCTCGCCGATATCCTTCGGGATCGACGCCATCTTGCGATCCTCGCCCTCGCCGATCTGCAGATACGGGCCGAAGCGTCCCGACTTGCGCTCGATCGGCTGGCCGGTGTCGGGATGCGTGCCGAGCGTCGACGGACCCGCATCCGCCTCAGCGTCACCGCCGGGCTGCGCGAAGCGGCGCGTATATTTGCACTCGGGATAGTTGGAGCAGGCGATGAACGCGCCGAACTTGCCGCCGCGGAGCGCCAACTGCCCCTCGCCGCAATTCGGGCAGAGCCGCGGATCGCCACCATCCGCCTTGGCGGGGAACAGGTACGGCGCGAGGAAGGTGTCGAGCTCGGCGGTGATCGCGCTGGGCTGCTGCTCCATCACCTCGGAGGTACGCGGCTTGAAATCGCGCCAGAACGCGTCAAGCACCGACTGCCACTGCGCGCGGCCGCCCGAAACATCGTCGAGTTCCTCCTCGAGCTCCGCGGTATAGTCGTAACCGACATATTTCTCGAAGAAGCGCTCGAGGAACGCCGTCACGAGGCGCCCGGACTCCTCGGCGAAGAAGCGGTTCTTCTCGATCCGCACATAGGCGCGGTCCTTCAGCGTCTTGATGATCGAGGCGTAGGTGGACGGGCGACCGATGCCCAGCTCCTCCATCCGCTTGACGAGGCTGGCTTCCGAGAAGCGCGGCGGCGGCTGGGTGAAGTGCTGCTCGGCGTCGACCTTCTTCTTGGCCGGCGCATCGCCCTCCTTCATCCGCGGCAGACGGCGTGCGTCCTCGTCCTGCGTGTCGTCGGCGCCTTCCTCGTACAAGGCGAGATAGCCGGGGAAGAGCACGACCTGACCGGTCGCGCGCAGGATGTTGCGGCCCGTGCCGTCGGCCATCTCGACCGTCGTGCGTTCCATCCGCGCCGACGCCATCTGGCTGGCGAGCGCGCGCTTGAAGATCAGGTCGTACAGCCGCGCATGATCGCCGCCGCCGGCCTTGTCCTTGGAAAAGTCCGTGGGGCGGATCGCCTCATGCGCTTCCTGAGCGTTCTTCGCCTTCGACTGGTACTGGCGCGGCTTGTCGGGGACGTAGCTCGCGTGGAAGCGGTTCGCGACCGCGAGGCGCGCGGCTGAAATCGCGCTGCCGTCCATCTGCACGCCATCGGTACGCATATAGGTGATCGCGCCGTCCTCGTAGAGGCCCTGCGCGATCCGCATCGTGTGATCGGCGGAGAAGCCGAGCTTGCGCGACGCCTCCTGCTGGAGCGTCGACGTGGTGAACGGCGGCGGCGGGTTGCGCGTGGCGGGCTTGGTCTCGACCGTCTGGACCGAGAAATTGCCGTCGAGCACCGCCTGCTTGGCGCGCAGCGCGTCGCCCTCGTTGCCAATCGACAGGCGGTCGAGCTTGTTGCCCTCGAACTGCGTCAGGCGCGCCTGGAACGCGGTGCCGTCATGCTCCATCTCGGCGGTGACGGACCAGTATTCCTGCGGCTTGAACACGTCGATCTCGCGCTCGCGCTGGACGATCAGGCGCAGCGAGACCGACTGGACACGGCCCGCGGACTTGGCGCCGGGCAGCTTGCGCCACAGCACCGGCGAGAGCGTGAAGCCGACGAGGTAATCGAGCGCACGGCGCGCGCGGTACGCATCGATCAGATCGTCGTCGAGCTCGCGCGGGTTCTTCATCGCCTCGGTAACGGTCGCCTTGGTGATCGCGTTGAAGGTGACGCGCTCGACCTCCTTCGGCAGTGCCTTGCGCGCACGCAGCACTTCGCGGACATGCCACGAAATCGCCTCGCCCTCGCGATCCGGATCGGTCGCGAGGATCAGGCGGTCAGCGGTCTTGGCGAGGTCGGTGATCGCTTTGAGCTGCTTCGACTTGTCGGCGTAATTCTCCCACGTCATCGCGAACTGATCGTCGGGATCCACCGAGCCGTCCTTGGGCGGCAGGTCGCGGACATGGCCGTAGCTGGCCAGCACGCGATAGTCGCTGCCGAGATACTTCTCGATGGTTTTGGCCTTGGCAGGCGATTCGACGATGACAAGCTGCATGGGGAAACCGGGATCCTTACGTGTACGCGTACGAGGGTGACGGCGTTCGGGTGGTGCCGTCAAGCAGGCGCTTGGTCGGCATGAGTGCGCCAGATAGGGCGCCCGCGCTCGTTTGTCAGAGGCAGGGCGGGCGCGGTGGCGGCATCGCGGTGCGCGATCGCGGGCGCGCATCATGCAGACCGGATGGCGTCCCCGCCCGGGACGGATCGAAGTGATGTCGATAGAGCATATGCTGGATAGTTGATCCAAATCAGGTTAATTGTTGGTGTAAGATCGCATCGATCGGCGCTCATTTCGGCGGATTGCATGACATATCAGGGCCCTCTGCCACGCTGCGCCGCCCCCGACCGGGAAAGCGCGTCCTGCCGCGCCACGGCGTCGATCACTGTCCGGGTGGATCCGGCGGGCGTCGCATGACCCCCGCGGCACTCGTCCTCGCGCAACGCAAATGCGCGGTGCTGGCGCGACGGATCGCGACGCTGCGCCGGGCCGCGCTGCGCACGACCACGCCGCTCCTGATCGAGGACGATCAGCGCGAGCTCGACGGATTGATCGCGACGATCGAGCGGGCCTGCGACGATGCGGACGCGCTCGCCCGGAAACAGCGTGCGGCGATCGCGCTGGCGCTGGCGACGACCGGCGGCGCGCCTAGCCGGCGGGCCCGGCCCGGATCAGGCTGACGCGCCCGCCCGCATGCCGTTCCAGCCGGCCGGCCAGTTCGAGTTCGAGCAGGATCAGCTGGACGATCGCGGGCGCCCGGTGCGACTGGCGGACGAGTTCGTCGATCCCGACGGGGACGGGGCCGAGCAGGTCGGCGACCGCGCGCCGGTCGGCCTCGCTCGCATCGTCCGGATACCCGCCGCCGGTGTCCTGCCCGGTATAGGCGTCGACGGGCGAGCGGACCGAGCGGCTGTCGAACGGGCGGATCTGTTCGAGAATGTCCGCGGCCGACTGGACGAGCGTCGCCCCCTCGCGGATCAGCAGGTTGCACCCCTGCGCACGCGGATCGAGCGGGCTGCCGGGCACCGCCATCACCTCGCGTCCCTGCTCGGCGGCGAGCCGCGCGGTGATCAGCGAGCCCGATTTGGGCACCGCCTCGACCACCACCGTCCCGATCGAGAGGCCTGCGATGATGCGGTTGCGCGACGGGAAGTTGCGCGCCTTGGGTTCGGTCCCGGGCGGCTGTTCGGCGAGCAACAGCCCGTGCGTGGCGATCGCGTCCTGCAGCGCGGCATTGTCGGGCGGATAGGCGATGTCGATACCGCTCGCGATCACGCCGATGGTGCCGCCGGATCCGGTCCCCGTGCCGTTCTTCCCGAGCGCACCGACATGCGCGGCGGTGTCGATGCCGCGCGCGACGCCCG
This sequence comes from Sphingomonas sp. CFBP 13706, assembly GCF_014842355.1. NCBI lineage: Bacteria > Pseudomonadati > Pseudomonadota > Alphaproteobacteria > Sphingomonadales > Sphingomonadaceae > Sphingomonas > Sphingomonas sp. CFBP 13706. The sequence goes on along the minus strand of NZ_JACYVM010000003.1, from coordinate 111,054 downwards.
ACACCACCGTCGTGCCCGCCTCGGCGAGCGCATGCGCGAGTTCGCGCGCGAAGCGGCAGGCGGCGGCCGACGCGTTGCGCGCGCCGACCATCGCGATGCACGGCCGGGTCGCATGCGCGACGTCGCCGCGCAGGATCAGCACCGGCGGCGCGGTCTCGGTCTCGGCGAGCAGGCGGGGGTAATCGGGGTCGTCGACAAAGAGGTAGCGGGCGCCCAGCCGCGCCGTGGCCGCCATCTCGCGGTCGACCAGCGTCCGCTCCGCGACCCGCGACCCGCGGGACGCGCCCGCCGCCGCGTGCGGCCAGCGTCGGCAGTGCGTCGATCGCGGCCTGCGCGCTGCCGAACCGCGCGATCAGCTGGCGATAGGTGACCGGTCCGATCCCGGTCGTACGGATGAGCCGAAGTCTGGCGACCGCGGTGTCAGCCACCGCGCGGCCGGCTGGTGCCACCGATCCGCGGCTCGGTCCCGGCGAGCAGCCGCTGGACATTCTCACGGTGCTTCCACCCGACGATCAGCGCGAGCGCGAGGAGCAGCAGGACCAGATCCGTGCGCCCGAACAGCGCGGCGGCGAGCGGTGCGCTGAACGCCGCGGCAATGCCCGCGACCGACGAGATCCGCAGCGTGCCGAGCAGGCCGAGCCACACCGCGGCATAGACCAGCCCGAGCGGCCAGTGGAGCGCGACGACGATTCCCATCAGCGTCGCGACGCCCTTGCCGCCGCGGAACCGCAGCCAGACCGGGTAGCAATGGCCGATAAAGGCGCCGGCCGCGGCGAGCAGTGCGTTGCCGGGAAACAGATGCGCGACCAGCAGCACCGCGACCAGACCCTTGGCCATGTCGAGCAGCAGCGTCGCCGCGGCGAGGCCCTTGCGCCCGGTCCGCAGCACGTTGGTCGCGCCGATATTGCCCGATCCGATCGTCCGCAGATCGCCCGCGCCGCCCAGCCGCGTCAGGATGACGCCGAACGGGATCGACCCCAGCAGGTAGCCGAGCGCCAGCGACAGCGTCGGCGCGACCCAGAATATGTCCGTCTGCAAGAAAGCTCCCCCGTTCCGCCCCGCTATAAACGACCCGCGGCGGACGGCAAATCCCGCGTCCGTGGGCGTTGGGGCGCGCGCCCGGATACCTCCACCCCGTCATCCTGACGAAAGTCAGGATCCAGAGCCACGCAGGACGACGCTCGCAACTCTGGATCCTGACTTTCGTCAGGATGACGGAAGAAGGGGGGGCGGATACCGTAAGGCGCGGGCGGCGGAAGCGCCGTGCGGGCGACGCGCGACACCCCTGCCAACCTTCTGCCGCCCCCCAGGCTGTCACCCGCCACCGATACCGCCTAAGGCGCGGTGATGGACGTTCGCCCCATCCTGTTCTTCGATTCCGGCGTCGGCGGCTTGTCGATCGTCGGCCCCGCGCGCGCCGCCCTGCCAGACGCGCCCTTCGTCTATGCCGCCGACTCGGCCGGCTTTCCCTATGGCACCAAGAGCGAGGCGGAGATCGCCGCGCGCGTGCCGGTGCTGCTCGGGCGGCTGGCGGAGCGGTATCGGCCGCGGCTGATCGTGATCGCGTGCAACACCGCGTCGACGATCGCGCTGCCGGTGGTGCGCGCCGCGCTCGATCTGCCGGTGGTCGGCACGGTCCCCGCGATCAAGCCCGCTGCGGCGCTGTCGGTGACGCGGACGATCGGCGTGCTGGGGACCGAGGCGACGGTGCGCCAGGTCTATGTCGACGATCTCGCGGCGCGGTTCGCGGCCGACTGCACCGTCCTGCGCCACGGCTCGGCGGCGCTGGTCGAGATGGCGGAGGCCAAGCTCCACGGCCGCGCGGTCGCGCCCGATCGCTATGCCGCCGTCCTCGACGGCCTGTTCTCGCAAGTGGGCGGCGAGGCGATCGACGTGATCGTCAACGCCTGCACGCATTTTCCGCTGGTCGCCCCCGAGCTGGCCGCCGCGGCCGGGACGCGGGACATCCGCTTCGTCGATGGTGGCCCCGGCATCGCCCGCCGGATCGTCCACCTGATGCAGGGTCAGTCCTGGGCCGGCGCCGGCGAAGGGGTCGCGGTCTTCACGCGACTCGGCCCCGACGAACAGGCGCTCGCCCCCGCGATGGCCCGGCACGGGTTCACCCGGATGGAGCAGCTCTGACGCGCGGCTTGGGACAATATGCCCGCTTGCGTCATGCGCGCAGCATGGCAATGTTCTACAAGGACGAGGAAAGCGATCACCGTAACAACGGTATTGCGCTGGATTAGACGGAAAGCGAGGCGTAGTGCCCCAGGTCATGATTACGGATGTCTCCACGACGGCCGACGGCATTGCGGGCCCACGAGTCGATTATTCGCGCGTCTTCACGCAGGCGATCGACCGCCTCCATGCCGAGGGCCGCTACCGCGTTTTCATCGATATCCTGCGCAACAAGGGCGCGTTCCCGAACGCACGCTGCTTTGCCGGGCATAACGGTCCCAAGCCGATCACCGTCTGGTGCTCGAACGACTATCTCGCCATGGGCCAGCATCCCAAGGTGATCGCGGCGATGGAAGAGGCGCTGCACGATGTCGGCGCCGGCTCCGGCGGCACGCGCAACATCGGCGGCAACACGCATTACCATGTCGACCTGGAAGGTGAACTCGCCGACCTGCACGGCAAGGAAGCGGCTTTGCTGTTCACCAGCGGCTATGTCTCGAACGAGGCGACGCTGGCGACGCTCGCCAAGGTCCTGCCGGGCTGCATCATCTTTTCGGACGAGCTGAACCACGCGTCGATGATCGCGGGGATCCGCAATTCGGGCTGCGAGAAGCGCGTATTCCGCCACAACGACCTCGCGCATCTCGAGGAGCTGCTCGCCGCCGAGGATCCGAGCGCACCGAAGCTGATCGCGTTCGAGAGCGTCTATTCGATGGAAGGCGACATCGCGCCGATCGCCGCGATCTGCGATCTCGCCGATCGCTACAACGCGCTGACCTATTGCGACGAAGTCCATGCGGTCGGGATGTACGGCGCGCGCGGCGGCGGCATTTCCGAACGCGATCAGGTCGCGCACCGGATCACGATCCTCGAGGGGACGCTCGGCAAGGCGTTCGGCGTGATGGGCGGCTATATCGCGGCCGATCGTACGATCGTCGATGTGATCCGCAGCTATGCACCGGGGTTCATCTTCACGACCTCGCTGTCACCCGTGCTCGTCGCGGGCGTGCTTGCCAGCGTCCGGCACCTCAAGGCATCGAGCGTCGAGCGCGACGGGCAGCAGGCGTCGGCGGCGATGCTGAAGGCGATGCTGAAGGATGCCGGGCTGCCGGTGATGATCGGCGACACGCATATCGTGCCGCTGATGGTCGGCGATCCGGTCAAGGCGAAGAAGATCAGCGACGTGCTGCTCGCCGAATACGGCGTGTACGTCCAGCCGATCAACTATCCGACCGTGCCGCGCGGTACCGAGCGGCTGCGCTTCACGCCCGGCCCCGCGCATACCGAGGCGATGATGCGCGAACTGACCGACGCGCTGGTCGAGATCTGGAGCCGTCTGGACCTGCGCAAGGCGGCCTGAGCCGGACCGGCCTAGAGTGCCGCCGCCGCGAGGGTCAGGACACCGAGCCCCAGCGACAGCGGCATGCGCAGCGCCATCCACCCCGGCGGCGCGATCCCCGCACGGACCAGCGCGCGGTCGACGAGCAGCGCGCCGATCAGGCTGATCCCGAGCACCACCAGCGACGGCCCCGGCCAGCGCAGCCCGACCATCCACGGCCAGGCGGTCACCAGCGCAATGAGCGACGGTGCCACGCTCGCGAACCACAGCCAGCGCGGTACGCCCTCGGTGCGCGCGGCCAGCCCCCACCAGAGCCCGCCGAGAAAGCTGAGGATCAGCGCGGCATAGGCATAGGCGACCGCCAGCGCGGAAAACCGGCTCGCAGGATCGTTGCCGAGCAGCAGCGCGACCGCGCCGATCTGCGGCAACAGTCCCGACAGCCCGAGCAGCCGCGCGATCGGCGGAACGCCACCGGAGGGCGCGGGCGCGGGCGTCATCAGACCCGTGCGACCACGCCGGTCGCGACGACCGGACCGGTCGGCAGCCCGGTCGGCGAGCCGCCCAGCGGTTCGATCGAGATCGCCAGCGTCGCGCCCGGCGCGATCCGGCCGCGATCCGCGCCCTGTGGTGCCAGCACCGTCGGCCGCGCGGCGAGCAGCCCGAGCGAATGCGGTACGCCGTCGCCGCCGATCACCCAGAGCTGCGCGACGCGCGCATCGGGCACGCCCGGCCCGGCGGCGACGCGCAACGCCCCGGTCGCGGGGTCGTAGACCGCGGCGACGGGTGACTTGGCATCGCCCAGCATCGCGACCAGCACGCTGCTCGGCCGCGCCGCCGGAATCGGCTGCGACACCGGCGGCGCCGACCGCGGCTCGACCGCGATGAACAGCAGCAGACACGCGGCGATCGCGCTGCTCGCCGCCGCCAGCCACGGCCAGGGCGACCGCGCCCCGCTGCGGAGCGTGGTCACGCCGTTGGTCGCACGACCCGATTGGCGGGTGAGGGCGTCGAGACTCGTCTCGACCCGCGCCGCGAGCTGCGGTGGTGCGTCATGCTCGGGCCACAGGTCGAACAGCGCCGCGAACTGCGTGCGCCACCATTCGACATCGGCGGCGAAACCGGGTTCGGCGAGCAGGCGGCGCACCGCCGCGGCCCGCTCGTCGCCCTCGAGCAGGCCCAGGGCGAATTCGCCCGCAAGCGGATCACGATCAGCCACCGAGGCAATCCTTCAATCGGGCCAGCCCGCGCCGCACCCAGCTCTTCATCGTCCCGAGCGGCACCGCGCGACGCAGCGCGAGCTCGGCATAGGTTACGCCATCGAAGAACGCGGTCCGGATCACGTCGCGCTGCTGCTGCTCCAGACCCTCGAGACAGGCGTGCAACCGCCGCGTCGCCTCGTCGTCTAGCAGCAAGGCCTCGGCGCTCGGCTGCGGGTCGGCAATGTCCGGCGCATCGTCGATCGGCGAGGCGCGGCGCACGCCCTGTGCGCGCTGCCAGTCGATCGCACGGTTGCGCGCGATCGTCGCGAGCCAGGTGATCGGGCTCGCACGACCGGGTTCCCAGCCGCCGGCGCGCTTCCAGATCGTGAGATAGACGTCGTGCAGCACATCCTCCGCGGCTTGAGCGTTGCCACAGATACGCAGGGTGATCCCGAAAAGCTTCGCCTGGGTCAGCGCATAAAGCTCGCGAAAGGCGTCACGGTCTTCCTCGCCGGTCCGGATCAGGACGCTCGAGAGATGGGCGCGGGCGGCATCCGCCTGGGGCTTGGACAGGGTCACGCGACCGACACTAGCGCGTTGATCCGCGGCGACAATAGCCTTCGCCCGTCTTGACCGTCAGGCAGTCGGTCTTGCCGGCCAGATATTTCAGACCCGTCGCGTCGCCGTTCGTCGGCCGCAGGATCTCGCGCACGCCGTCGCGCGTGAAGACGATCGTGTCGCCGACCGCGCGCGCGTCGAACACCCCCTTGTGGTCGAGATCCCACTGCATCGCGAGCCGGAACTGCCCCGGTCCGCCCGCCGGCGTCACGTCGAGGACCATGCCCTCGACGCCGATCCACCGCCCCGATAGGTCGCGCGTCGGTTCTGCGACGACCTTTTCGGGGCGCGTCGTCGTCTCGGTCGCGCCCGCCGACGTCATGCTCGCGTCACCGCGCGTCTCGGGTGCCGGTCCGGAACAGGCGGCGAGGACGAGGGCGGCGGTTAGGGCAAGAGCTTTCATGGGGTTCTCTTTGCAGGCGGCAGGGCGGTCATTGCAATCCTCCCCCTGGCGGCGGGGGATCGTCAGGCTCTATGCGCCGCCTTCGCGAACAGGTGTGGCAAATCCCGGCTCGGCTCGGTAAAGGGCTGGGCACCCGATCCCGATCACAGGAATACGCCAGGTGCGCATCGCCATCGCGTCCGACCACGCCGCCGTTTCGTTGAAAGCGGTGCTGACCGCGTGGCTGCGCGAGGCCGGGCATGACGTGCTCGATCTCGGGCCCGAGGGCACCGCGAGCGTCGATTATCCCGATTACGGCTATGCGCTGGCCGCCGCGATCGAGGACGGTCGCGCCGAACGCGGTATCGCGCTGTGCGGCTCGGGCATCGGCATCTCGATCGCCGCCAACCGCAATCCCGCCTGCCGCTGCGCGCTCGTCTCCGAACCGCTGTCGGCGAGCCTCGCGCGGATCCACAACGACGCCAATGCCATCGCGATGGGCGCCCGCCTGATCGGCGAGGAAATGGCAAAGGCGTGCGTCGAAGCCTTCCTGTCCGCCGATTTCGCCGGCGGCCGTCATCAACACCGTGTCGACAAGCTCTCCGCCGTCGACCGGACTTCCGCAAAGGTCCCCGCATGAGCACCCAGCCCAACACGCTCCATGACGTCCAGCCGGACGGCTTCTTCACCCGCGGCCTCGCCGATGCCGATGCCGCCGTCTTCGCCGGCGTCGAGGCGGAGCTCGAGCGCGAGCAGACCCAGATCGAGCTGATCGCGTCCGAGAACATCGTCTCCAAGGCGGTGCTCGAGGCGCAGGGTTCGGTCTTCACCAACAAATATGCCGAAGGCTATCCCGGCAAGCGCTATTACCAGGGCTGCGCGCCGTCGGACACGGTCGAGACGCTCGCGATCGAGCGCGCCAAGCAGATCTTCGGCTGCGGCTTCGTCAACGTCCAGCCGCATTCGGGCGCGCAGGCGAACGGCGCGGTGATGCTCGCTTTGGTCAAGCCCGGCGACACCATCCTCGGGATGAGCCTCGACGCCGGCGGCCATCTGACGCACGGCGCCAAGCCCGCCCAGTCGGGCAAGTGGTTCAACGCGATCCAGTACGGCGTCGATGCCACCACCCACCTGATCGACTATGACCAGGTCGAGGCGCTCGCGGTCGAGCATCAGCCGAAGCTGATCATCGCGGGCGGCTCGGCCTATCCGCGCGTCATCGACTTCGCGCGCTTCCGGGCGATCGCGGACAAGGTCGGCGCCTATTTCATGGTCGACATGGCGCATTTCGCGGGCATCGTCGCGGCCGGGCTTCACCCGACGCCGTTCGGTCACGCGCATGTCGTGACCACGACCACGCACAAGACGCTGCGTGGTCCGCGCGGCGGCATGATCATGACGAATGACGAGGGCGTAGCGAAGAAGATCAACTCGGCGGTGTTCCCGGGGCTCCAGGGCGGGCCGCTGATGCACGTGATCGCAGCCAAGGCGGTCGCGTTCGGCGAGGCGCTCCAGCCCGACTTCAAGAGCTATATCGCCGCCGTCGTCGAGAATGCGAAGGTGCTTGCGGCGACGCTCAAGGAGCGCGGCTCGGACGTCGTTTCGGGCGGCACCGACACGCATCTCGCGCTGATCGACCTCACCCCGCTCGGCATCACCGGTCGCGATGCGGACGAGGCGCTCGAGCGCGCAGGGATCACCTGCAACAAGAACGGCATCCCCAACGATCCGCTGCCGCCGATGAAGACCAGCGGCATCCGCGTCGGCACCCCTGCCGGCACCACGCGCGGCTTCGGTCCGGCCGAATTCCGCGAGATCGGCAACATGGTCGCCGACGTGCTGGACGGGCTCGCGAAAAAGGGCGAGCATGGGGACCCGCAGGTCGAGGCGGACGTTCGGGCACGTGTTCGCACGCTGTGCGCGCGCTTCCCCATCTATCAAGGATAACGAGCATGTCGAAGATCGATGACATCCAGAACGACATCAAGGCGACCCCCGGCCTCGGCAAGAGCATGGCCAAGTGGAGCGCACTCGGCGCGGTCGTCGCGATCCCGGTGCCGGTGATCGGCCCGATCTTCGGCGCGCTCGCAGGCGCGGGCTATGCCTATTACAAGGGCAAGAAGAAGGTCTGAATGCGCTGCCCCTTTTGCGGACATGAAGACAGCCAGGTCAAGGACAGCCGCCCCACCGAAGACGGGGCGGCGATCCGGCGCCGGCGCCAGTGCGAAGGCTGCGCCGCGCGTTTCACGACGTTCGAGCGTATCCAGCTGCGCGAACTGTTCGTGCTGAAAAGCGAGGGACGCAGGGAGCCGTTCGACCGCGAGAAACTGCTCCGCTCGCTCTCGATCGCAACGCGGAAACGCGCGATCGAGCCGGGACGGATTGAGAAGCTCGTCAGCGGCATCCAGCGCCGGCTCGAGACGCTCGGCGAGAACGACGTGACGTCGAAGCGGATCGGCGAGATGGTGATGGACGGGCTCAAGGGGCTCGATTCAGTCGCGTATATCCGGTTTGCGAGCGTGTACCGGGACTTCAGCGAGGCGAAGGACTTCGAGGCGTTTGCCGGGAGTGTCGAGGAGGTTGGGCGGGCGGAGTGATCCGGGCCTGTCCCTCGTTGCGCGCTCTCGACAAGCTCGATCACTACTCGGGACGAACGGCTGCATTGCGGCACGACTCCCCGCAATCTCCCCCACCCCCGTTCGTCCCGAGTAGCCGTCAAGCTTGCCGAGACGGCGTATCGAGGGATAAGCCCCGCGGATGACATTTTGGGCCTATGTGGTGCGCTGCGCCGACGACAGTTATTACACCGGACACACCGACGACCTCGAGCGAAGGATCGGTCAACACAACCTTGGCGAGATCGAGGGCTACACACAGACGCGCCGCCCCGTGACGCTGATGTGGAGCCAGGAGTTCCCCTCGCGACAGGAGGCACTCGCGGCCGAGTTCCAGGTCAAGGGCTGGTCGCGCAAGAAGAAGGAGGCGCTGTGCCGCGACGACTGGGCAGCGGTGTCGGCCGCGGCGCGCAAGCCGGAGCGCTCCGAATCTGTCCCTCGATACGAGGTCTCGACAGGCTCGACCTCTACTCGGGACGAACGGGATGGGGGAGCCGCAACCCCACCCCCCGTCATAATCCTAGTCCGCCCCCAACTCGGCGAAAACATCGGCAAGGCCGCGCGCGCGATGCTGAACTTCGGGCTCGTCGAGATGCGCCTCGTCTCCCCGCGCGACGGCTGGCCCAACCCGTCGGCCGGCCCCGCCGCGAGCGGTGCCGACATCGTCCTGCAAAACGCCAAGGTCTATGACAGCGTCGCCGCCGCCACCGCCGACTGTGCGCAGGTCTTCGCGACAACGGTCCGCAAACGCGGCGTCACCAAGCCCGTCATGACCCCCGAACAAGCCGCGACCGAGATCCACGCCGCCCCCGGCCGCTCCGCCATCCTGTTCGGACCCGAGCGCTCAGGGCTAGAAACCGACGACGTCGCGGTCGCGCGGACGATCATCACGGTGCCGATCAACCCCGAATTCGGCTCGCTCAACCTCGCCCAGGCGGTGATTCTGGTCGCCTATGAATGGTCGAAGGGGCTGACCGCGGAGCGCGAGCTCAGCCAGCCCTCGATCAACCCGATCATGCCGCCCGCACCGCAGGAGGAGCTCGACGGGATGATCGGCCAGCTCGACACGATGCTGATGGGCGCGGGCTTCTTCTATCCGCCCGACAAGATCCAGACGACCCGGCGGACACTGCGCACGCTGCTGACCAAGCCCGGCTGGTCGAGCCAGGAAATCCGCACGATGCGCGGCGTGCTGTCGTCGCTGGCGGGGAAAAAGCCCAGGGCCTGACGGGGGGCGAGAGGTGCGTTCGGGCCCGTTCTCCTAACCCCCGTTCGCCCTGAGCGAAGTCGAAGGGCGCGCCCCGAGCGAAGGTGCTTCGACTTCGCTCAGCACGAACGGGATGGGGAGGGGAGGGGGCGGTTGCATTGCCCTCGGCCCCGTCGCGTCCCCCTACCCCCGTTCGCCCTGAGCGAAGTCGAAGGGCATGCCCCAAGCGAAGGTGCTTCGACTTCGCTCAGCACGAACGGGGCAGGGGGGCGTACGTGGGGAGCCTCAACGCCGGTCGAACGCCGCCAGCTCATACGCGATCGACGCCTCGACCAGCGCCTCCCACAGATCCGCGATCGCCGCATCCGGCAACCCCAGCCGCGCGGCCTCGGCCCGCGCATTCTCGATCACCTGAGTCTTGCGCGCCTCGTCGCGCACATGCCCCCGCTCGGGCTTGATGCGCGCGGCGGCGTCCATATAGGCAAAGCGTCTGGCCAGCAGCGCGACGAGCTCGCGGTCGAGCGCGTCGACGCCCGCGCGGACCTCGGTCATGGTGGTACAATCGGGGCCGGATAGGATGGTCATGCCGCCTCTTGCCGAGCGGCCCGCACGCTGTCCAGCTTGACTCTGGCAGGCGCGGCGTCTAGGCGCCCGCCTTCGCAATGGCCCTGCACCCCGGTGAAGCGGTGGCCCTGCCTTGTCCGGACCCTTGGGTCCTATGACGACCAGCAGAGCGATACCGGGACCAACGTTGTTTGCATTTGCAAAGGTTATACTATGTCGAAGCGTCAGAGCGCAAAGTACAAACTCGATCGCCGTATGGGCGAGAACATCTGGGGTCGCCCCAAGTCGCCGGTCAACAAGCGTGAATACGGCCCCGGCCAGCACGGCCAGCGCCGCAAGGGCAAGGTCAGCGACTTCGGCATCCAGCTGCGCGCCAAGCAGAAGCTCAAGGGCTATTATGGCGACGTGACCGAGAAGCAGTTCCGCGCCTGCTATTTCGAAGCCGCACGCATGAAGGGCGATACCAGCCAGAACCTTATCGGCCTGCTCGAGCAGCGTCTCGACATGATCGTCTACCGCGCCAAGTTCGCGCCGACGATCTTCGCGGCCCGCCAGATCGTTTCGCACGGCCACATCCGCGTCAACGGCGTGAAGTGCAACGTCGCATCGCGTCGCTGCTTCGTCGGTGACGAGATCACGCTGGGTTCGAAGGCGCAGGAGATGGCGCTGGTGATGGAAGCCCAGAGCCTCGCCGAGCGCGAGATCCCCGACTATGTCGCCACCGACGGCGCCGCCAAGGTCACGTTCACGCGCGTGCCCACGCTCGACGAAGTGCCCTATCCGGTGAAGATGGAACCGAACCTCGTCGTCGAGTTCTATTCGCGCTGATTTGATTTCCTCCCGTTCGTCCTGAGTAGCCGTCGAGTAGCGGCGCAGCCGCGTATCGAGGCGGCGTATCGAAGGACAGGTTGGCGCGTACCACCTGTGCTTCGATACGAGCCCTCGATACGGTGCCTTCGGCACCTACTCGGTCTCTACTCAGCACGAACGGTAAGGGTGTGAAGGGCGGTCCCACCGGGGCCGCCCTTTTTCGTTGCGTGGACATCATGGCCCGGCTTTGCCAGAACGCGCGGCATTCACTCGGGAGATCCCTATGCGCGCTGCCCTTCTGCCCTTGCTCCTTCTCGGCACCGCCGCCTCGGCGCAGACCGCGCCCGCCATCTCGGTCGAAACGCTCAAGACCGTCACGCAGACGCTGTCGTCGGATGCCTATGAAGGCCGCGCGCCGACCACGCCGGGCGAGGCGAAGACGGTCGCCTATCTCGTCGCGCAGATGGAGGCCGCGGGGCTGAAACCCGGCAACAAAGGCAGCTGGACCCAGGACGTGCCGATGGTCGAGATCACCGCCAAGGACGTCCGGCCGTTCGTCTTCACCGGCGGCACCGCTCCCGTCAGCCTCGCCTATCGCACCGACATGGTCGCGGGCACCTACCGCGTCGCGCCGACGTCGACCGTGACGAACAGCGACGTCGTGTTCGTCGGCTACGGGATCACCGCGCCCGAAAAGGGCTGGGACGATTATGCCGGCGTCGACGTGAAGGGGAAGACCGTCGTCATCCTCATCAACGACGCCGACTGGCAGACAATGGGCCGCGAAGGCCCGTTCGAGGGCCGCGCGATGACCTGGTATGGTCGTTGGCCCTACAAGTTCGAGAATGCGGCCAAGCACGGCGCGGCCGCGGCGATCATCGTCCACGACACCGAACCCGCGGCCTATCCCTGGGCGGTGGTGCAGTCGTCCTGGACCGGGCCGCAGCTCGAACTCGACGAGAAGGGCGATCATCTCGACCAGTCGCAGGTGATCGGCTGGATGCAGAAGCCTGCCGCCGAGCGCGTCTTTGCGAGCGCGGGCAAGGACTATGCCGCGCTCGCCGCGGCCGCCAAAGTCAAGGGCTTCAAGGCGGTACCGCTCGGCCTCAAGCTGTCGACCGGCTTTGCCAACACGATCCGGCGCCAGGCGTCGAAGAACGTCATCGGCGTGCTGCCGGGCACGACCGCACCGGACGATTACGTGCTGTATTCGGCGCACTGGGATCATCTCGGCCGCTGCGACGCGGTGGGTGGCGACGACATCTGCAACGGCGCGGCGGACAATGCGACGGGCACCGCGGGGCTGATCGCGCTCGCACAGGCGCATGTGAAGGCCGGCCCGGCGAAGCGCTCGATCGCGTTCCTCGCGGTGACCGCGGAGGAATCGGGGCTGCTCGGCTCGCGCTATTATGCCGAACATCCCGTCTATCCGCTCGCGCGGACGGTCGGCGGCGTGAACATGGACGTGCTGAACGTCGACGGCCGCGTGAAGGACTTCGTGCTGACGGGGGCGGGCAAGTCGGAGATCGAGGATCTGGTCAAGCCGTTCGTCGCCGCGCAGGGCCGCGTGATCGGCGTCGAGGCCAACCCCGAACGCGGCGGCTATTACCGCTCGGACCATTTCAGCTTCGCCAAGCTCGGCGTGCCGATGCTCGACGGCGGTAGCGGCGAGGACCTCGTCGTCGGCGGCACCACGGCGGGTCATGCCGCGCGCGAGGACTATGTTGCCAACCGCTATCACAAGCCCGCGGACGAATATGACGCTACATGGGACTGGTCGGGTGCGGTCGAGGATCTGACGATCTATTACGGGCTCGGCCGCAAGCTCGCCGACGACACCGGGCTGTGGCCGAACTGGTACAAGACCGCCGAATTCCGCAACATCCGCGACAAAGATCGCGCAGGAGCCAAGTAAGTGACGACACTCCCCCCGCCCGCCGAATGGGCGCATCACAAGGCCGTGTGGATCGGCTTTCCGAGCCATGCCGATCTGTGGCTCGACGATCTCGAACCCGCGCGTGACGAGGTGGTCGCCTTTGCCTCCGCCGTCCATGCCGACGGCCGCGGCGAGACGGTGATCCTGGTCGCCGCGGACGAGGGTTCGGCGCGGACCGCGCGCCGGCTCGCGCCGTTCGCCGAGGTCGTGGTCGAGCCGTTCGGCGATATCTGGCTGCGCGACACCGCGCCGATCATCGTCGGCGACGGCACCGCGCACCAGTTCGTGTTCAACGGCTGGGGCGGCAAATACGATCTGCCCGGCGACGACACGATCGGCCGCCGTCTGGCCGCGAGCCGCGGCAAGACGCTCGCGGCGTTCGACTGGGTGCTCGAAGGCGGCGCGGTCGATGGCGACGGCACCGGCGTGGTCGTCACGACCGAGCAGTGCCTGCTCAACCGCAACCGCAACCCCGACCTCGACAAGGCGGGGATCGAGGCGCGGCTGAAGTCCGACCTCGGCTTCAGCCAGGTCGTGTGGCTCGGCGACGGGCTCGTCAACGACCATACCGACGGCCATGTCGACAATCTCGCGCGCTTCGTCGGCGAGGGCCGCGTCGCGATCCCCGAGGCGGCCGAGAACGACCCCAACTGGCAGGTCTATCAGCTGGCGAAGCGCGATGCGGAACGTGCCGGCCTGACCGTGGTCGGCATCCCGTCGCCCGGCCGCGTGCTGCGCGACGAGGAGATCGTGCCGGCCAGCTACATGAACTTCTACATCGGCAATGCCGCCGTCGTCGTGCCGCTCTACGGCGCGGAGAATGACGACGCCGCGGTCGCGGCGATCCAGGCGATCTTCCCCGATCGTCAGGTCGTCGGGCAGCGTGCGGACCATATCCTGACCGGCGGCGGCAGCTTCCACTGCATCAGCCAGCAAATCCCCGGCTGATGCTCGCCTTCGCGGTCCGCGCGGTCCTGTCCGGGATCATCGTCGCGCTGATCGCGGTCATCGCCCGGCGGAGTCCGGCGGCAGGGGCGCTCGTCGCGTCGCTGCCGCTGCTGTCGGTGCTCGGCATGATCTGGCTGTGGCACGACACCGGCGACCGCGTCCGGCTGGCCGCACATGCCGAGGCGACCTTCTGGTACGTGCTGCCCTCGCTGCCGATGTTCCTGCTGATCCCGGTGCTGTTGCGGCACGGTGTCGGCTTCTGGGTTTCGCTCGCTGCCGGTTGCGTCCTGACGATCCTTCTCTATCTCGCGGTCGTCGCAATCGCGGCGCGCTTCGGCGTGACGCTATAGGAATTCGCATGACCGAGATCACCGTCGCCGCGCTCCAGCTCGGCTTCACTGCCGATATCGACAAGAACATCGCCAACGTCTCGCGCCTCGTCCGCGAGGCCGCGGCGCGTGGCGCGCAGGTGATCCTGCCGCCCGAATTGTTCGAGGGCGAATATTTCTGCCGTGTCGAGGACGAGGGCCTGTTCGCCAACGCCGCCCCCGTCGGCGAGCACAAGGCGGTGCTCGCGATGCAGGCGCTCGCCGAGGCGCTCAAGGTCACCATCCCGACCAGCTTCTTCGAGGCCGATGGCCCGCATCACTATAACAGCCTCGCGATGATCGGTCCCGACGGCGAGGTGCAGGGCGTCTATCGCAAGAGCCACATCCCCGACGGCCCGGGCTATGAGGAAAAATTCTATTTCCGCCCCGGCAATACCGGCTTCAAGGTCTGGCCGCATGCCGCAGCGCAGGGCCGTTCGACGCTCGGCGTCGGCGTCTGCTGGGATCAATGGTATCCCGAGACCGCGCGCGCGATGATGCTGATGGGCGCCGAGGTCCTGTTCTACCCGACCGCGATCGGCAGCGAGCCGCACGACACCAGCCTCGACACCGCGCGGCTGTGGCGGCGTGCGATGGTCGGGCATGCGGTCAGCAACGTCGTCCCGATCGTCGCCGCCAACCGCGTCGGTGTCGAGCATGGCCAGACCTTCTACGGCACCAGCTTCATCGCCGACGAGCGCGGCGACATTCTGGCGGAACTCGGTCGCGACGACGAAGGCGTGATCACCGCGACGATCGACCTCGACATCGTCAAGCGCCACCGCGCCGCCTTCGGCTTCTTCCGCGACCGGCGACCTGATCTTTACGGACGGCTGGTCGCGGACGTCTGACGCAGCTTATGCTGCGGCGATGCTGCGCCGCAACTCCAGCGCCCGTGCGAAGACCGCTTCGAACATCTCGGGGGTCAGGACGCGGGTGTTCTGGTTGTAGCGCGAGCAGTGATAGCTATCGATCAGGATGCGGCCGTCGGGCATGACATGCTCGGCGAGATGGCCGAACTTCGCCTTGGGCAGGCGTCCGCCGAGCAGCTTGACGCTGGTCTGGTGCGCGATCTGGCCGAGTGCGATGAAGATCCGCGCCTTGGGCAGTTCGGCGAGCTGCGATTCGACGAACGGGCGGCAGGTGCGGATTTCCTCCGGGGTCGGCTTGTTCTGCGGCGGCAGGCACTTGACCGCATTGATGATGATCGCGCCGTTGAGCTTCAGCCCGTCATCGGGTTTCGCCGCGAAGACGCCGTCTGCCAGCCCGAACTTGCCGAGCGTATCGTAGAGCAATTGCCCCGCGAAATCGCCGGTGAACGGGCGGCCGGTGCGGTTGGCGCCGTGCTTGCCGGGGGCGAGGCCGATGATGCCGAGCCACGCGTCGGGATCGCCGAACGCGGGGACGGGGGCATTCCACCAGGTCGGGAATTCGGCGCGCAGTTCGTTGCGAAAGGCGACGAGACGCGGGCAATTGGGACAGTCGTGCGGCGGCTCGGTTTCGGGCAGCGGGGAGGGTGCGAAGTTCATCGCGGTGCGTTAGGCGGGTCGGATGGAGCGGACAACCTATGCGATCGCGCTCGGCTCGAATCGGCGCGGGATCCACGGCGCGCCCGCCGCGACGATCCGCGCCGCGCTGGCCGCGGTCGGCGGTGTCGTCGCCGTGTCGCCGATCATCGCGAGCGCGCCGCTCGGGCCGTCGATCCGGCGCTATGCAAATGCGGTCGCGCTGATCGAGACGCGCGACTCGCCGCCCGTGCTGCTCGCGCGGCTGAAGCGAATCGAGACCGCGTTCGGGCGGCGGCGCGGGCGCCGCTGGGGATCGCGGGTGATCGACCTCGACATCATCCTGTGGTCGGGGGGTGCTTGGAGGGGGCCGGGGCTGACCGTGCCGCACGCCGCCTACCGGGATCGCGGCTTCGTGCTGGCGCCGCTCGTGCGTATCGCGCCGCGCTGGCGCGACCCGCTGACCGGGCAAAGCGTCCGCCATCTCGCGCACAAGGTTGACCGACCGCGGCTGCGCCCCTAGTGGCTCGCAGCCGATGTACGGGTCCGTAGCTCAGTTGGTAGAGCAAGCGACTTTTAATCGAGAGGTCCCGGGTTCGAGCCCCGGCGGACCCACCATCGGCACCTCATCCTCTCGCAAGCCCCCGATTCGCCCCCCCCATTCGCACCGCTTGATCGGCCGCGCCGGCGCGCGCATCGTCGCGCGATGGACGAATTCACCACCTCGATCGTCGGCATCGACTTCCCCAATGCGGACAAGACCCGGAGCAACCGGCGGATGGAAATCCTGCTCTGTGCGCCGGGCGACCGCGTGACCTTGCGCCGCGAACCGAAGAATCCGCATGATTCGAATGCGGTCGGCGTGTGGAGCGAGCGCGACATCCAGCTCGGCTATATCAGCGCCGAACGCGCGCCGATGATCGGCCGGCGGCTGCAGGCCGAGGAGACAAGCGCGCTGTTCCAGGCGATGCATCAGGGGGGCGCCTATGTCCGCATCCGCTTCGGCGGGGGTGACC
This sequence comes from Sphingomonas sp. CFBP 13706, assembly GCF_014842355.1. Taxonomy (NCBI): domain Bacteria; kingdom Pseudomonadati; phylum Pseudomonadota; class Alphaproteobacteria; order Sphingomonadales; family Sphingomonadaceae; genus Sphingomonas; species Sphingomonas sp. CFBP 13706. The sequence continues at coordinate 94,366 of NZ_JACYVM010000003.1, read as the reverse complement.
CTTCGCTGCCGCCGCCGATCGCCGATCCCGGCCCGCCACCACCCCCGCCCGAACCCGACCGCGACGACGGCTTCTACCGCGACGAGGACGGGCCCGAATGGGGCGCCTGATCGCTGGAGGTGGTGAAACACCGCAGCGTGGACCTTTCCCGGATCGAAGGCCGGGCTCACGGGTTATCGCTGCCTGACCAACCCTGCATCGGCGAAGCGCAAAACGCGTTTTACCGGCTTGCCCTGCACGAGGGGCGAGGGCAGGGACGATCGCGTAACCCCGGGAGTTCAAGACATGGCCAGCAGCCTCGTAATCGACCAGAACAGCCTTACCGACAATGACCGCGAGCGGCAGGTCGAGTTCACCGCCGAGATCGACGGCGACGACCGTGATTTCGCGGTGAAATATGCCGTGCTGAAGGAACTCAGCGGCGACGAGCCCGAGGACGACGCGCTCGAGCTGTTCGAGCGTTTCAGCGACGAGATCGTCGACGTCTGCGCCGAAGCCGCGATGAAGAAGCCGTCCGCATCGCTGATCGTCATCGACGAGGGCGATCTGGAATAACTCCGCATGACGGCGTCGGCCGGCCGTGGCGAGGGTGATCGCAGCGTGACGCCCGGCGTCGCCACCCCGGGCGAGGCGCATCGCCGTCGCCTGCCGGTGGTGCTCGCGGGCGCATCGGTCGGCGCGGTCGCGATCGCGCTCGTCCTGCTGATCGGTCTCGCGGTCGGCCATTGGCCGTTCGATTTCGACCGCGCGATCATCCTCAACCTGCGCGCCTGGGGCGGGCCGTCCTGGCTGCCCAAGGTCGCCGCCGACGTCACCGCGCTCGGCGGCGGCGTCGTGCTGACGATCATCGTGGTGCTGGCGGCGGGGCTGCTCGCGGTCCAGCGGCTCTGGCTCAGCGCGGCGGCGACGCTCGCTGCAAGTATCAGCGGCGGGATGGTCGTCGCGCTGGTCAAGACCGAGGTCGCCCGGCCGCGACCCGACATCGTCGACCATCTGGTCCAGGTGTCGAACATGAGTTTCCCGAGCGGGCATTCGGCGAACAGCGCGATCGTCTATCTCACGCTCGCCGGGCTCGCGTCGCAGGTCACCGTGTCGAATGCGGCGCGGCGCTACATCCTCGTCATGGCGATCCTGATGGTCGGGGCGATCGGATGCAGCCGCGTCTATCTCGGCGTCCACTGGCCGAGCGACGTGCTCGCCGGGTGGAGCTTCGGAACGCTGTGGGCGCTCGGCTGGTGGCTCGCCACGGCGCGCGCCCGGGCGGCGATCGGCGGCGAGCGCCACGCCTTTGGCCGCCCGCCCGCCGACGCCTGATCGGGCCCGTCTTTAGCGCTGGCGCTCTGCGAGCGTGCGTTCCCAGGCCAGCGCATCGCGGACGATCCCGTCGAGATCGGCATGGCGCGGCTGCCAGTCGAGCGTCGAAAGGATCGCGCTGTTGTCCGAGATCAGCATCGCCGGATCGCCCGCGCGACGCCCCTCTAGGCGGCGGTCGATCGTCATGTTGGTGACCTTGTCGACCGCATCGAGCACCTCGAGTACCGAGAAGCCGGTGCCATAGCCCGCGTTGAGCGTGTGGCTCTTCGTCGGCTCGGCGACCAGCAGGTCGAGTGCGGCGACATGCGCGGCGGCAAGGTCGCTGACATGGATATAGTCGCGCACGCCGGTGCCGTCGGGAGTGGCGAAATCGGTGCCATAGACGCCGACATGGCTGCGCTTGCCCGTCGCCGCCTCGACCGCGATCTTGATCAGGTGAGTCGCGCCGACCGTCGACTGGCCGCTGCGCCCCTGCGGATCCGCGCCCGCGACGTTGAAATAACGCAGCGCGGCATAGTTGATCGGGTGCGCCGCCGCGACGTCGCGCAGCATCGCCTCGGTCATCAGCTTCGACATGCCGTAGGGATTGATCGGCACGGTCGGATCGCCCTCGGCGACCGGCACCTTCTCGGGCGTGCCATAGGTCGCCGCGGTCGACGAGAAGATGAAGTGCGGCACCCCTTCCGCCACCGCGCTCTCGATCAGCGACCGGCTGGCGGCGGTGTTGTTGCGGTAATATTTGAGCGGGTCGCTGACCGATTCGGGCACCACGACCGAGCCGGCGAAATGCATGATCGCGCGGACCTTGTGATCGCGGATCGCCGCGCGGACTTTCGCATCGTCAGCGACGTTCGCCTCGACCAGCGTCGCGCGGGGATCGACCGCCCAGTCGAAGCCGGTGACGAGATTGTCGACCACGACCACCTCATGCCCCGCGTCGAGCAGCGCCAGGACCGCATGGCTGCCGATATAGCCGGCGCCGCCCGTTACCATCACCCTGCCATCAAGCCTTGGACCGTCGATCACATGCGTCTCCTCTTTGTTGCGGGGTAGCGGCTTCCTATCTTGGCGGAAAGGAGATCGTGATGACGGATTATGTAACGCTGGCGGGCGGGTGCTTCTGGTGCACCGAGGCCGTGTTCAAGGACGTGATCGGCGTCGAGAGCGCCGAGAGCGGCTATATCGGCGGGCACGTGCCCGATCCGACCTACAAACAGGTGTGCGGCGGCGACACCGGCCATGCCGAGGCGATCCGGATCGGCTTCGATCCCGAACAGCTGAAGCTCGGCGATTTGCTCGACATCTTCTTCGCGACGCATGACGCGACGACGCTCAACCGGCAGGGCAACGACGTCGGTACGCAATATCGTTCGGCAATGTTCCCCGCCGACGACGCGCAGAAGGCCGAGATGCAGGCCGCGCTCGAGCGTGCGCAGGCGGACAGCGCCAAGCCGATCGTCACGACGATCGAGCCGATGACCACCTGGTACGAGGCCGAAGGCTATCACCAGGATTATTGGGAAACCTCGGGCCGCTCCAACCCCTATTGCATGGCGGTGATCCCCCCCAAGCTGCAGAAGCTGCGCAAGAGCTTCGCCGCACGGTCGAAGGCAGCGGTGAGCGCATAACGGCAGCATGGCTGAACAGGCGGCGCCACCCACCTCGTCATCCTGACGAAAGTCAGGATCCAGGGTTACGGGGGTACCGCCTGTGGCTCTGGGTCCTGACGTTCGTCAGGATGACGAGAGCGTCAGCGGTGCGCAGCGCGGCGGAGGCGGTCGTTGATCGCCTCGCCGATGCCTTCGGACGGAATGGGTGCGACGGCGATCCGCGCCGCCGCATTCGCGTCCGCGGCATGGAGCAGGTCGAACAGCTTCGCGGCGGCTTCGACGAGGTTTGCCGAGGTGGAGAGCGATATGTCGCCCGCTACGTCACCAAACCCGATCAGCCATTCTTCGGGCTCGGCATAGAGCGCGTTCAACCGAAGCAACTTGCGCGGCGCATAATGGCTTTCGAGCTGCCCGGGCGCCGTAACCCCACGCCCCCCCGGCGAAGGCCGGGGCCCAGTTGCGGGACGATCGTGAGGCCCGTCGTCCTCCGTTACAGCGACCTTTCCATCTGCGCCCCGGCCTCCGCCGGGGAGGTGGTTGAGCAGAGCCGCGCGGGTCACCGGCCCCGGCCGCAGCACCGTCCGCCCCGCCACGATCGTCGACTCGAGCCCCGCCTCGGTCGCGCCATCGTCGAGGATCAGCGGCGCGTTCCCCCCCAGACTCGCCGCGACATGCGCCGCGGTCGTCGGCGAGATCCCCCCGCTCGCATTGGCCGACGGTGCCGCGAGCGGCCGCCCCGATGCCGCGATCAGCGCCTGTATCGCGCGGTGCCGCGGCACCCGGATCGCGATCGTGTCGAGCCCCGCGGTCACCAGCGCCGCGATCCCCGAATCGCGGCGCACCGGCAGCACCAGCGTCAGCGGCCCCGGCCAGAACGCCGCGGCCAGCGCGCGCGCATCCGCATCGAACACCGCGATCCGTTCGGCCGCGGCGAGATCCGCGACATGCACGATCAGCGGGTTGAAGCTCGGCCGTCCCTTGGCCGCATAGATTCCCGCCACCGCCTGCGCGTCGGTCGCATCCGCGGCGAGTCCGTAGACCGTCTCGGTCGGCACCGCGACGAGTCCGCCGGCGCGAATCATCGCCGCCGCCTGCGCGACCGCCGCGGTGCCGTAGGGTAAAATCAGGGGGTGTGGACGCGTCATTCTGAAGGCCTATAGCGGGCGCAAAGCATAGCGATAAGAGGATGCCATGGCCTTCACCCCAGCAACCACCGAACAGCGTTTCGTGCTCGATCACGTCGTGCGGATTGGCGAACTCGCCGCCACCGACCGGTTCGCCGCCGCCAGCGACGACGTCGTCGACGCGGTGCTCGAAGGCGTGGGACAGTTCGCCGCAGGCGAATGGGCGCCGCTCAACCGCGCAGGGGACACTGTCGGCGCGAAATGGACCCCCGACGGCGTCGTCATGCCCGACGGCTTCGCGCAGGCGTACAAGGACTATGTCGAGGGCGGCTGGGGCACGATCGGCGTCGAGGAGGAATGGGGCGGGCAGGGCCTGCCCTTTGCGATCCAGACCGCGGTGCTCGACACATTGGGCTCGGCGAACATGGGCTTCGCGCTCTGCCCGACGCTGACCGTCGGCGCGATCGAGGCGCTCGCGCATCACGGCAGCCCGGAGCAGCAGGCGCTCTACCTCCCGCATCTCGCGACCGGCGAATGGACCGGCACGATGAACCTGACCGAGCCGCAGGCCGGCTCCGACGTCGGCGCGCTCCGCGCCACCGCGACGCCGCTAGGTGACGGCAAATGGTCGATCAAGGGCACCAAGATCTACATCTCGTTCGGCGATCACGACATGGCGCCGAACATCGTCCACCTCGTCCTCGCGCGGACGCCCGGCGCGCCCGCGGGCACCAAGGGCATTTCGCTCTTCCTCGTGCCGAAATACCGGCTGAACGACGACGGCACGCCCGGGGACTTCAACGATGTCCGCGTCGTCTCGATCGAGCACAAGATGGGGCTCCACGCCTCGCCCACCTGCGTGCTGAGCTTCGGCGATAATGACGACTGCGTCGGCGAGCTGATCGGTGCGGAACTCGGCGGCATCCGTGCGATGTTCACGATGATGAACAATGCGCGGCTCAATGTCGGGCTTCAGGGCGTGCAGGTCGCCGAGGGCGCGACTCAGGGCGCGGTCGCCTATGCGCTCGACCGGGTCCAGTCGGCGCGTGCGGGCTCGCCGAACAAGGAGTCGGTCAAGATCGTCGAGCATCCCGACGTCCGCCGCATGCTGCTGCGGATGAAGGCGCAGACCCAGGCGGCGCGCGCGCTCGTCTATTATGCCGCCGGGCAGGTCGACCGCGCCAATATGGGCGACGCCGCGGCGCGCAACCGCCTCGAACTCGTCACCCCGCTCGCCAAGGCGCACGGCACCGACATCGGCAACGAAGTCGCCTCGCTCGGCATCCAGGTGCATGGCGGCATGGGCTATGTCGAGGAGACCGGCGCCGCGCAGTATTTCCGCGATGCGCGCATCACGCCGATCTACGAAGGCACCAACGGCATCCAGGCCGCCGATCTGGTCGGCCGCAAGCTCGCGCTCGACAATGGCGGCGCGTTCGCCACGCTGATCGCCGACATCCGCGCGGAAGCCAAGGACGAGCGGCTGCTCGCGCTCGTCGACGCCTGCGACGCAATCGGCCGCCGCCTCGCCACCGCGGACGCCGACGACAAGCTCGCCGCGAGCTACCCCTTCCTGACGATGCTGTCGGTCGCGACCTGCGGCTGGCTGATGGAGCGCCAGGGCGCGGTCGCCGGCACCGACGATTTCGGACGGATGAAGGCGGCCTCGGTGCGCTTCTACCTCGAACAGATCGTCCCCGAAGCCATGGGCCTCGTCGCCGCCGCCAGCGCCAGCGCCGCGGTGCTCTACGCGATCGAACCGGCGCTGTTCGCGGCGTAAGCCCCCCTCCCGTCATCCTGACGAAAGTCAGGATCCAGAGCCACGCCCTCAGGCGTCCGCGGCCCTGGATCCTGGGTCGAGCCCAGGATGACGGAGGGGGCTGGCGTACACCCCATTCCCAAACACCCCACCCCCGTTCGCCCTGAGCGCAGTCGAAGGGCCGCCCCAAGCCTAGGTGCTTCGACTTCGCTCAGCACGAACGGCGGGGGTGAGGGGCGGTGGCGGGGGATGTATGCGCGCGGCGGCGGGGGACGTATGCACGCGACGGCGGGGGACGTACGTGCATGTGGCGCACGCCCGCCCCAGAACCGCGGCCATGCACCCCAACAGCCCCCACCCGCCTTTCGCCACTCGACGGCCGCGCCACACGCACGGTAAGGGTCAACCCAAACGAGGACCCCCCGACCGATGTTCGATCTCGACGCTTACCTGACCCGTGTCGCCATGCCCGCGCGGCCCACGCTCGATTCGATCGGCCTCGGCCGGTTGCAGCTGGCGCACCGGCTCGCCATCCCGTTCGAGGATCTCGATGTCGTGCTCGGCCGCGGCATCGCGATCGACAGCGCCTCGGTGTTCGCCAAGCTCGTGACCGCGCGCCGCGGTGGCTATTGCTTCGAGCATAACCGGCTGTTCCTCGATGCGCTTGCCGAACTGGGCTTTGCCGCCCGCCCGGTGCTGGCGCGCGTCTGGATCGCCGCAACCGAAGTGCCGCCGCTCACGCACACCTTCGCGCTGGTGACGATCGACGGGCAGGCCTGGATCGCCGACACCGGCTTCGGCGGCAGCTACACCCCCGTGCTCCCGCTCGCGGACGGCGCCGAGGCGACCGCGCCCGATGGCGCGCGCTTCCGGCTCGAGGCGACCAGCCGCGATCACGGCGAACAGGGCTGGATGCTGCTGCGCGACGGCGATCCGATGACCACCGACGGACGCGGCGCGAGCGGCGGGTTCCAGCCGCAATACAGCTTCACGCTCGCCGAGGTGTTCGACGCCGATCTGCTGCTCGGCAATCACTGGACGTCGACCGCCCCCGCGAGCCGCTTCACCCAGACCGCGATCGCCAGCATCGTCCTGCCCAACGGCTTCGCCTCGCTGATGGGGCGCACCTATCGTCGGCGGTCCGGCACCGACACGGCCAGCGGCGAGATCACCGACCCGCGCGTCTACCGGATCCGCATGAGCCTGTTGTTCGGGATCGACCTGAGCGTCGAGGACATCGCCGCGCTGAAGCTGTTCTGAGTCACCCGCCGCGCGGGATCACCCCGCGGGGCGGCTCAGGCCCGCTCGTGCGCCAGCAGGTCGCGCGCGTCGAGGCCGAGCAGGTCGATATGCCCAAGGATGCGCGGCCAGTGCGTGGTGACGAACGTCTCGCGTTCCGCCACACGCAACGCCTCCGCGGCCCCCGGCAGGACGAACATGCCGACGCCGCGCCGGACCTCGACATAGCCATCGTCCTGGAACGTCTGATAGGCCTTGGCGACGGTCAGCGGGTTGGCGCCATGCTCGGCGGCAAAGGCACGGACCGAGGGCAGCTGATCACCCGCGCGATAGTCGCCGCGTAATATCCCGGCGGCGATCGTGGCGCGGAGGCGGAGATATACGGGGCTGTCTTCGCTGCTGAGCGCTGTCATGCTGCCTTAATACAGCAATTGGCCATTTCGTCGAGTCCTAGGGCCGCCAGCGCGAGACGACACGTTCCATATCGGGGCGGGGCCGTTCGTCGAGCGGCCGCGACGGCGTGCCGACGAACAGGAACCCGGCGATCCGCTCATGGCCCTCGCCGAACGCATCGCGCACCGTGTCCGAATAGCTCGGCCAGCCGGTCAGCCAGCCGCCCGCAAAGCCCAGCGCATGCACCGCGTGGAGCAGGTTCATGCACGCCGCCCCGGTCGACAATTCCTGTTCGAACACGGGGATATGGCTCGGCTTGGGTGACGACAACACGACGACCAGCGCCGGGGCCTGGTGCGCGAACTGGTCGAGCGCCTCGATCTCGGTCCGCGACGCGGTCGGCCGCTCGACGCGGTACGCATCGATAATCAGCGCGGCGAGCGCGGTGCGCTGGTCCTGGCCGACCACCACGAAGCGCCAAGGCGCGAGCTTGCCATGATCGGGGGTGCGGGCTGCGATCGCCAGGATCTGCGCGAGCTGATCGGCATCGGGACCGGGCGCGACAAGGTCGCGCGGCTTGCCCGAACGGCGGGTCGCGAGCAGCGAAAGCGGGCTGGAAGTGTCGTTGAACATCGCCCCGCAGATAGGCACGGGGCGCGGCAATTTACAGCCGCATCCGCGATTTAGCAGGCGGTCCCGCGGCCACCGATATTTACAGTCCCGGCTTTGCCGCTAGGTAAGGCCGCAATGAAGCCGCCGCGTTCGACGGCGGCCCAGCGTTTCAGGGAGCGTAAAAGATGGTGGACACCCCGACCGCGGATACGCCGCGAGAGCCGGATATCACCCATGTGAACCCCGCCAGCGGGGAGACGTGGTTCGGCCATCCCCGCCAGCTCGCGCGACTGTTCACCACCGAAATGTGGGAGCGTTTCGGTTATTACGGCATGCGTGCGCTGCTCACGCTGTACCTCACCAAGCATTTCGTGTTCGGCGACCGCGAGGCGACCGGGCTGTACGGCGGCTATACCGCCCTGGTGTATCTGACGCCGCTGGTCGGCGGCTATCTCGCCGACCAGTATCTCGGCTCGAAGCGCGCGGTGAAGTTCGGCGCGATCATCATGGCGATGGGCTATCTGCTGCTCTGCTTCGGCGGCGAGACCGCCAAGCCCTATGCGACGATCGCCAACCAGCGCTACGAGATCCAGGTCGTCGAACAGGCCGACAGCGAGGTCCGCTACCTCGTCGACGGCGCGAACAAGCTGAAGATCAAGGGCAATGACGACGGCACCGTCTCGCTGCTCGCCGCCGACGGCGCGGTCGCGCGCACGGTCGAGAAGGGCGGCTTTGAATCGGGCGCGGAACGCAGCAGCTTCTACGTCACGATCATGCTGCTCGCACTCTGCATGATCTCGGTCGGCAACGGCTTCTTCAAGCCCAACATCTCGACGATGGTCGGCGAGCTTTATGCGCAGGGCGACAAGCGCCGCGATGCCGGGTTCACGATCTTCTACATGGGGATCAACCTCGGCTCGCTCTTCTCGCAGCTGCTCTGCCCGTTTCTCGCGGTCGCGTTCGGCTGGTGGGCCGGCTTCGGGCTGGCGGCGATCGGCATGCTGTTCTCGTGGACGCTGATCCAGTTCGATGGCGGCAAACTCAACGGATACGGCGAGCCGCCGGTGCGCAGCGGCCCCGATCGCGCGCTTGGCATCTATGCGCTCGCGCTGCTCGGTATCCCGATCTTCTACCTGCTGTTCGTCAACCTGATGAACGCCGAGCCGCCGGTGCCGGGGTCCGGGATCATCGGCTACATCGTCTCGCTGTCGCTGATGGGCAAATTGCTGTTCGGCACGTTCCTGGTCGCGGTGCCGGGCATCCTGATCTGGTCGTTCGTCAACGGCGAGCGGCGTGAGTTCCAGATGATGCTCGCGGCGATGGTGCTGATCGTCTTCAACGTCGTGTTCTGGACGCTGTTCGAGCAGGCGGGCTCGAGCCTCACGCTGTTCGCGGATCGCAACACCGATCTCAGCGTCTTCGGCCTGTTCAGCATCTCGGCCGGGCAGACTCAGTTCTTCAACGCGTTCTTCATCGTCGCGCTCGCGCCGGTGATGTCGATCCTGTGGACCAAGCTCGCCGCCCGGGGCATCGAGCCGTCGATCCCGGTCAAGTTCGGCATCGCGCTGATCGGCGTCGGCGTCGGCTTCCTGTTCCTCGTCTGGGGCGCGAGCATGGTCGGCCCGACGTTCAAGGTCGCGATCTGGTGGCTCGCCGGGCTCTACTTCATCCACTCCTTCGCCGAGCTCTGCATCTCGCCGGTCGGGCTCAGCATGATCACCAAGCTGTCGATCGCGCGCGTCGTCGGGCTGATGATGGGCGTGTGGTTCCTGTCGATCTCGGTCGCGCAATATGTCGCGGGCATCGTCGCGCAGGTCGCCAGCGTCGAGACGGTCGGCGGTCAGGTGACCAATCTCAAGGTCAGCCTCGACACCTATGCCGGCGTGTTCTGGACGATCGGGCTGGTCTCGGCGGGGATCGGCGTGCTGCTGCTGCTGATCTCGCCGCTGATCAAGAAGTGGATGCACGGGGTCCAGTAAGGCCGCTGGACCTACCGACGCATCATTCCCCATGATCCGTCATCGCCTAACGATACGTCATCCCCGCGAAGGCGGGGATCCAGACACTCTGCGGTTCGTAAGTGACCACGGGTCGCCAGTCTGGATCCCCGCCTGCGCGGGGATGACAATTATGAGAGGGTAGGGCCCGATCAGATCCGCGTCATCGACAGCGCTTTCTCGCCATAGCGCGGCCCCGCGGTGCTGCCCCTCGGCGCCGCCGCATCGAGCTTCGCCAGATCGTCCGCCGACAGCGTGACGTCGGCCGCCTTCATGCTGTCCTCCAGCGTGACGCGGCGCTTCGACCCCGGGATCGGCACGATGTCGTCGCCCTGCGCCAGCAGCCACGCCAGCGCGACCTGTGCCGGGCTCGCCCCATGCGTGTCCGCGATCGCCTTCACCACCGCGACCATCTCCATGTTCTTGGCGAAGTTTGCGTCCGAATAGCGCGGATCGTTCCGCCGATAGTCGCCCTCGGGCAGGTCCGATCGCGCGGTGATCTGCCCGGTCAGGAACCCGCGGCCGAGCGGCGAATAGGGCACGAACCCGATCCCCAGCTCACGGCATAGCGGCAGGATTGCGTCCTCGACCCCGCGCTCCCACAGCGAATATTCGCTCTGCAATGCCGCGATCGGATGCGTCGCCGCGGCACGCCGGATCGTGTCGAGCCCGGCCTCCGACAGTCCCAGATGCCGCACCTTGCCCTCGCGCACGAGCTCGGCCATCGCGCCTACCGTATCCTCGATCGGCACGCCCGGATCGACGCGGTGCTGGTAGAGCAGGTCGATCGTCTCGACGCCGAGCCGCTTCAGCGATCCCTCGCACGCACGCCGCACATTGGCAGGCGTGCTGTCGACGCCGGTCATGCCATTGTCGTCATAGCGGAAGCCGAACTTGGTCGCGATCACGACGCCATCGCGCTTGCCGCGGATCGCCTTGCCGAGCAGCTCCTCGTTGATCAGCGGACCATAGATTTCGGCGGTGTCGAACAGCGTCACGCCCAGTTCGATCGCGCGGTGGATCGTCGCGATGCTCTCGTCGGCGGGGGCGCTGCCGTACATGTCCTTGCCGACCCCGGCCATCGGCATGCAGCCGAGACCGAGCGCGGAAACCTCGAAATCAGGGCCGAGCGTGCGATATTTCATGCGGAATCTCCTCGGCGCCGCCGCCGTGATCGGACCGCGCCGCGACGGAGATAGTGACGGCGGTGTCCATCGTCACGTTCCCGACGGTGCGAAACAGGTCGGGAATGGTCTCCACCGCGATGAGCAGGCCGAGCACTTCGAGCGGGATGCCCATCGCCAGTGCGACCGGCGCGACCGAGGCGACGAAGCTGATCGTGCCGGGCAACGAGATCGATCCCATCGTCGTGATCGCCGCGGTCGCGACGCCCGCGGCCATCTGCCCCGGCCCGATCGGCAGCCCCAGCCAGTGCGCGACATAGAGCGCGACCGCGAGGTTCATCGCCGGGCTGGTCGCGCGGAACACCGCGACCGACAGCGGCAGGACGATCCCGGCGGTGGCGGGCGACGCGCCGAGCTCGGTCGAGGCCTTCAGCATCGCCGGCAGCGAGGCGAGCGACGACTGCGTGCTGATCGCCACCGCCTGCGCCGGCGCGACCGCGCGCGCGAACCGGCCCAGGCTGACCCGGCCGCCGATCATCCCGATCGGATAGGCGCTCAGCAGGACGATGAAGCCGATCGCCGAGACGCAGACGATATAGTGCAGCAGCGCGCCGAACGCCGCCGTCCCGGTGCGCGCACCGACCCCGTAGGCGAGCGCGAAGATGCCGATCGGGGCGAGCTTCAGCACCCATTTGATGATGATCAGCAGCGCGTCGACGACCGCCTGGAAGAAGCCGGTCAGCACGCGACGGCGATCGTCGGGCAGCTTCGTCACGGCAAAGGCGAACGTCAGCGCGAACACGGTGAGCGGCAGGAACGAATCGCTCGATGCCGCGGCGACGATGTTGGTCGGCACGATCGTGTCGAAGAACGCGCCGATCCCGGGCACCGGCCCGACCGGGGCGGCACCGGTCAGCGCGGCGCGCAGCGCGGCGCCGAGTCCGCGTGGCAGCGGGAAGGCATCGAGGATCAGCGGCATGACCAGCGCGGACATGATCGTCGAACTCCACAGGATGACGACGATCATCACCATCGCCCGCATCGTGATCCGCCCGGCGCGTGCCGCCTCGGTCGTCGCGCCGATCCCGGTGACGAGCAGCCCGACGACGAGCGGCACGATCACCATCTGCAACCCGTGCAGCCAGGCCGCGCCGATCGGCTGGGTCACCGCCGTCGCCGCGAGCGCGTGGGCCGGCGACCAGGCGGCCGCGGCGATGCCGATCCCGATGCCGCCGAACAGCGCTGCGAGTATCCGTGTAGTCTGCGACATGCTCGCCCTTCGTGTTCCACCGCGCTATCAGCGATGCCAGAGAGCGATACCGGACGGAAAGCATTGACGATGGCAAGGAAATATTTCGGCACCGACGGCATTCGCGGTGCCACCAACGCATCGCCGATGACCGCGGAGATGGCGATGAAGGTCGGGATGGCGGCGGGCGCTTATTTCCTGCGCGGCGATCATCGCCACCGCGTCGTGATCGGCAAGGACACGCGGCTGTCGGGCTATATGCTCGAATCCGCGCTGGTCGCAGGGTTCACCAGCGTCGGCATGGACGTGGTGATGGTCGGGCCGATGCCGACGCCTGCGGTCGCGATGCTGACCCAGTCGATGCGCGCGGATATCGGCGTGATGATCTCCGCCAGCCACAACCCCTATGCCGATAACGGGATCAAGCTGTTCGGCCCCGACGGCTTCAAGCTGTCCGACGAGGCCGAGACCGCGATCGAGGCGCTGATCGACGGCGACGTGCCGCTGGTCGCGTCGAGCAAGATCGGCCGCGCGCGCCGGATCGACGATGCGCAGGGGCGCTACATCCATTTCGCCAAGTCGACCTTCCCGGAAAATCTGCGGCTCGACGGGATGCGGATCGTGCTCGATTGCGCGAACGGCGCCGCCTACAAGGTCGCCCCCTCGGCGCTGTGGGAACTCGGCGCGGACGTCGTCGCGATCGGCGTCACGCCCGACGGCACCAACATCAATGATGGCGTCGGCTCGACCGCACCGCAGGCGCTCGCCGAGACGGTCGTCGCGAGCGGCGCGGATATCGGCATCGCGCTCGACGGCGACGCCGACCGGCTGATCGTCGTCGACGAGACCGGCACGATCGTCGACGGCGATCAGCTGATGGCGACGATCGCGGCAAGCTGGGCGCGGCAGGGGCGGCTCAAGGGCGGCGGCCTCGTCGCCACCGTGATGTCCAATCTCGGCCTCGAACGCCATCTCGCCGCGCAGGGGCTCGGGCTGGTCCGCACCCAGGTCGGCGATCGCCACGTGCTCGAAAAGATGCGCTCCAGCGGCTATAATGTCGGCGGCGAGCAGTCGGGGCACATCATCCTGAGCGACTATGCCACGACCGGCGACGGCCTGGTCGCAGCCCTCCAGATCCTCGCCGAGGTCAAGCGCTCGGGCGCGCGCGCGGGCGAGGTGCTCCACCGGTTCGAGCCCCTGCCGCAACTGTTGAAGAACGTCCGGTTCGGCGGCGGCAAGCCGCTCGACGACGAGGCGGTGAAAGCGGTGATCGCGCAGGCCGAGGCCGAGCTCGCCGGCAAGGGGCGGCTCGTCATCCGCCCGTCGGGCACCGAACCCGTGATCCGCGTGATGGCGGAAGGGGATGATCCGGGCCAGGTCGGGCGCGTCGTCGACCGGATCTGCGACGCCGTCCGCAAGGTCGCCGCCTGATGCTCGAGATGCGCCCCGCCTGCGAACGCTGCGCCGCCGAGCTTCCCGCCGACGCGCCCGGCGCGTTCATCTGCTCGTACGAATGCACCTTCTGCGCCTCCTGCGCGGACGCGCTCGACGAGCGCTGTCCCAATTGCGGCGGCGAACTCCTCGACCGCCCGACCCGGTTCGGCGACGCCCCGCCACAGAGACCGGCCTCGGGCCGGCGGCACTAGACCCCTCTCCAAACCTCAACCACCCCGGCGAAGGCCGGGGCCCAGTTGGAAAGGTCGAGGTAACGGATCGCTGCCCTCCGTCAGGAGCAGTCCCCAACTGGGCCCCGGCTTCCGCCGGGGAGGTGGCGGGGGCCCTGTCCCGCACCGCACCGACTATGCCATAGCCCGACCCATGACCTCCAACCCCGCCCGGCACCGCCAATGACCGCGAGACTCCTCATCATCGCCGGCTCCGATTCAGGCGGCGGCGCCGGCATCCAGGCGGACATCAAGACCGTCACGATGCTCGGCGGCCACGCGATGACCGCCATCACCGCGATCACCGCGCAGAACACGCTCGGCGTGCAGGCGGTCCACCCCGTGCCCACCGACATCGTCCTCGCGCAGATCGACTCGGTCGTGGCCGACATCGGCGTCGACGCGGTGAAGATCGGCATGATCGGCTCGGCAGAAACTGCCAACGCCGTCGCCGACCGCCTGACGTCAATGTTCTCCCGCGACCCGATACCGATCATCTTCGACCCGGTCATGATCGCCAGCAGCGGCTCGGTGCTCGCCGACCCCGACACGATCGCCGCCTTCGCCCGCCTCATGCGGATCGCCACGCTCGTCACCCCCAATCTCCCCGAACTCGCCGCACTCGGCGGCGAGGCGGCGGTGCGCGCGCTCGGGCCCGCCGTGCTCGTCAAGGGCGGCCACGCCGAAGGCCCGCGCGTCACCGACCGCCTCGTCACCGACGCCGGCGAAACGCGGTGGACCAACCCCCGCATCGAAACCCGCCACGCGCACGGCACCGGCTGCACGCTCGCCAGCGGCATCGCCACCGGCCTCGGCCAAGGCATGCCGCTCGACGCAGCCATCGCGCGCGCGATCGCGTTCGTTCGCGCCGCACTTGCGCAGCCGCCGGGGCTTGGCGCAGGGCACGGGCCGATGGGGCACGCGCTCGGCGTCAGCCCGTTCGACCAGCTGAAAGACCGCACATGCCCGGCATGAAACACGAAAAGCTCTGCGTCGGCCCCGTCGCCGGCGTCGACGAGGCCGGTCGCGGTCCGCTCGCCGGCCCGGTCGTCGCCGCCGCGGTGATCCTGCCTGCAAAGGGCGTGCCCCGCGGCATCGACGATTCGAAGAAGCTCTCCGCCTCCGAGCGCGAACGGCTCTGCGCGCGGCTGAAAAGCTGTGCGATCGTCGGTATCGGCATCGTCGAGCCCGACGAGATCGACACGCTCAACATCTACTGGGCGACGATGAAGGCGATGACGCTCGCGGTCGACGCGCTCGCCACCGAAATCGGCCACGCGCCCGGCCACGTCCTCGTCGACGGCAACCGCCTGCCGCGCTGGAGCTACCCCGCCACCCCGCTGGTCGGGGGCGATGCAAAATCGCTGTCGATCGCCGCCGCCTCGATCGTCGCCAAGCACACGCGCGACCTGATCATGATCGCCGCCGCCGACGTCCACCCCGAGTACAACTGGCATTCGAACAAGGGCTATGGCTGCGCGCATCACATGAAGGCGCTGCGCGATCATGGCCCCACACCGATTCATCGCCGCAGTTTCGCCCCCGTCGCGGCGGCCTATCTGACGCGCGAGGGCCTTTTCGCGAAGGAAACGACGAGCTGAGTCTTTCGCGCCACACCCCAAGGGCTTGAGGCGCGAGTCTGTCACGACTCAACATCTGGGCGACGGCGACTCGTTTGGTCGCACCGACGGATTCGCGCCCGCGCGCCGTTCATCAAACTCTGCTTGACGGAGTCGGACAATTCCGCAGCTATGGGGGTCGACAAGGGGCGCAAAAACATGGGTTTGATCGACACGATCGCGCGGCCGCGCGCGGTAAAGAAGGTAGCGGCGCCGGCCGTGCAGCCCACGCTGCCGCTCGACCAGATCCTGCGCGGCGACTGTATCGAGCGCATGAAGGCGCTGCCGTCGAACTCGATCGACATAATCTTCGCCGATCCGCCGTACAATCTCCAGCTCGGCGGCGAACTCTATCGCCCCGATGGCAGCCATGTCGACGCGGTCACCGACGAGTGGGACAAGTTCGACACCTTCGCCGCCTATGACCGCTTCACCCGCGCCTGGCTGAAGGAAGCGCGCCGGATCCTCAAGGACGATGGCAGCATCTGGGTAATCGGCAGCTATCACAACATCTTCCGCGTCGGCGCGGCGGTGCAGGATCTCGGCTACTGGATCCTCAACGACATCGTCTGGCGCAAGACAAACCCGATGCCCAATTTCCGCGGCACCCGCTTCACCAACGCGCACGAGACGCTGATCTGGGCGTCGAAGGGCGAGAAGGCGAAATACACCTTCAACTACCGCGCGATGAAGACGCTCAACGACGAGCTACAGATGCGCAGCGACTGGGAATTCCCGATCTGCGGCGGCCCCGAGCGGCTCAAGAAGAACGGCACCAAGGTCCATCCGACGCAGAAGCCCGAGGCGCTGCTCTACCGGATCCTGCTCGCGTGCACCAAGCCCGGCGACGTGGTGCTCGACCCGTTCTTCGGCACCGGCACGACCGGCGCGGTCGCCAAGCGGCTCGGGCGCAGCTGGATCGGGATCGACCGCGAGGGCGAGTATATCGAGGCGGCGCAGGAGCGGATCGAGGCCGCGCTGCCGCTCGACGAATCCGCGCTGGCGACGATGATGAGCCCGCGCGCACAGCCCAAGGTCGCGTTCGGCGTGCTCGTCGAGAATGCCTATCTCGCGCCCGGCACGGTGCTGACCGACGGCAAGCGCCGCTGGCGCGCGACGATCCGCGCGGACGGCTCGCTGCTCAGCGATTGCGGCACGATCGGCTCGATCCACAAGCTCGGCTCGACGCTCCAGAACGCGCCCGCCTGCAATGGCTGGAGCTTCTGGCATTACGAGAGCGACAAGGGGCTGAAGCCGATCGACGACCTCCGCCAGACCTATTTGCTGGCGACGACGGTCTAGCGAATTGCCGTTCGTGCCGAGTAGAGACCGAGCGTAGTCGAGGGCTCGTATCGAGGTACATGTCCCTCGATACGGCATCTCGACGTGCTCGATGCCTATACGGGACGAACGGGATTAGCCGTTTGAACGGCATGCGGATTTGGGGAAAAGGGGGGCATGACCAGCCTCCACCTCCGCCCCGTCCAGTTCGTCGACACCCCGATCGGCCATCCCGACGGCAGCGTCGCGCGGCTCGCGGGCGGAATGCAGTGGTTCGCCGCCTATGAGGTGATCGAGCGCGGGACCCGTCGCACGATCCCCGTCGCCGACGTCGCCACGCAGGGCGAGCGCGCGGCGCATCTTCACGCGCTGATCACCGCGCCGCGCGCGCCGCTCGCGCTCGGCGAGCGCATGCTGCGCTTCGACCAGCCGCTCGTCGCGGCTATTCTCAACGTCACCCCGGACAGCTTCTCCGATGGCGGCAAGCATGTCGACGACCCCGCCGCCGCCGCCGCCGCCGGGATCGACATGGCCGCGGCGGGCGCGACGATGATCGATGTCGGCGGCGAATCGACCCGCCCCGGCGCGGCGGTGGTCTGGGAAGGCGACGAGATCGCCCGGCTCGTCCCCGTCGTCGAGCGGCTTGCCCGCGCCGGCGCGATCGTCTCGGTCGACACGCGCAAGGCCGGCGTGATGGCGGCGACGCTCGCCGCCGGCGCGCATATCGTCAACGACGTCGCCGCCCTGCTGTGGGACGACCGCGCGCTCGAGGTCGTCGCCGCCAGCGGCTGTCCGGTCGTGCTGATGCACTCGCCCGACCCCCGCGAGGGCGGCCACGGGCGGACCGGCTACGGAAACGTCGTCACCGACGTGTTCGACTGGCTCGAGGCGCGGATCGCCGCGGTCGTCGCGGGCGGCGTCGATCGCACGCGGATCATCGTCGATCCCGGCATCGGCTTCGGCAAGACGCTCGCCGACAATCTCGCGCTGCTCAACGGCCTGGCGATGTTTCACGGGCTTGGCTGCCCGATCCTGCTCGGGGCGAGCCGCAAGCGGCTGATCGGCGCTTTGTCGAACGAGGCCCCGGTCGGCGACCGGCTCGCCGGATCGCTCGCGCTCGCTCTCAAGGGCGTCGAGGCGGGGGTCCAGATCCTGCGCGTCCACGACGTCGCCGAGACCGTCCAGGCGCTGCGCGTCTGGCGCGGGATGCGCGACCTCGCACTCGTCGGCGGCTGACCCGGCGCCGATCTTCTGGTCACATGTTCGGGGCGGAATATCGCCGCATTGCAGCGAAATGCGCGATCGCGCATTAGACAAGGCGTCAGCAAGGAGCCTTTCGTTTGATCGTTACCGCAACACCGCGCCTCAGCCAGATCCTCAGCGAAGTCTGGCGCCCGTTGCTCGGGCTCTTTGTCTGGGACGTCGTGGTGACCATCACCTATTATGTCCTGCCCTTTCATGCGCCGTCGCTGCCGCTGACGCTGTTCGGCACCGCGCTCGCGCTGTTCCTCGGCTTTCGCGACAATTCCGCCTATCAGCGCTGGTGGGAAAGCCGCGGCCTCTGGGGGCTGATGACCAACGCCTCGCGCAGCCTCGCCCGCATGACGCGCAACCTGCTGCCCGAACCCGAAGGCCATGATCTCAAGCGGACGATCGTCCTGCGCCAGATCGCCTATGTGAACGCGTTGCGCTGTCAGCTCCGTCGCCAGCCGGTCGCGCCCGATGTCCTGCGGTTCCTGTCGGAGGACGAGGCGTCGTTCGCCCTCGCGCGGACCAATCCCGCCAACGGCCTGCTCGACGGCACCGGGCGGCGGATCGACATCGCCCGCCGCAACGGCTGGATCGACACGATCCAGCAGGCGTCGTTCGAACGGCTGCTGGTCGATATCGCCAACGCACAGGGCGGGATGGAGCGGATCAAAAACACCCCGCTGCCCAACCAGTACCGCTTTTTCCCGACGCTTTTCACCCGGCTGTTCTGCATCCTGCTGCCGATCGGGCTGGTCGAGACGCTCGGCTTCGCAACCCCGATCGGCTCGACGATCGCAGGGCTGATGTTCCTCGCGGTGCTTCAGATCGGCGACGATCTCGTCGATCCGTTCGCGGACACGATCCACGACGTACCGCTGAACGCGATGTGCCGGACGATCGAGATCGACCTGCTCCAGGCGATCGGCGACGAGGCCCCCGAGCCGCTGAAGCCCGTCAAGGGCGTGCTCTGGTAGGTCGCTGCCTTTAATCCGGCTCCAGGACAACGTCGCCCGGGGTCAGGCGACGTTGTCGATCCCGAGCTCCGCGAGCTTGCGGTACAGCGTCGACCGCCCGATCCCGAGACGCCGCGCGACCTCGGTCATCCGCCCGCGATAGTGACCGATGGCGAGCCGGATGAGGTCCGATTCGATCTCCTCCAGCGTGCGCAGATGCCCGTCGGCACTGAACAGCGTCACCCCGCCGCCACCGGCCGCGGTCGCGGGCTCGGGCCGGCGACGGCTGCCGAGCGCCGCGATCTGCGGGAAATCGGCGCGTGTCAGCGCATCGCTTTCGCACAGCACCGCGGCACGGAAGAGCGCATTCTGCATCTGCCGGACATTGCCCGGCCAGTCATATTGGACCAGCAGCGCCAGCGCATCGTCGGTGATGCCGAGCGGACGCAGTCCCGGCTGCTGCGCGATCCGCGCGAGCAGGTGGCGGGCAAGCGCCGGTATGTCGCCGGTCCGCTCGCGCAGCGGCGGGATCGTCACCTGCACCGCGTTCAACCGGTAATAGAGGTCCTCGCGAAACCGGTCCGCCTCGACCTCGTCGATCAGCGTCGTGTTGCTCGCGGCGATCACCCGGACGTCGACCTGCTGCGGATGCCGCGCACCGAGTGCATGGACGTCGCCCGTATCGAGCAGATGAAGCAGCTTGATCTGCGCGTCGATCGGCATCGCCCCGATCTCGTCGAGGAACAATGTGCCGCCGTCCGCCTCGCGAAACCGGCCGATCTTGCGCTCGAACGCGCCGGTAAACGCGCCTTCCTCGTGCCCGAACAGCTCGCTCTCGACCAGATTGGCAGGGATCGCGCCGCAATTGACGCTGATCATCGGGCGTTTGGCGCGCGGCGATGCCGCGTGGATCGCCTCGGCGACGACCTCCTTGCCGACCCCGCTTTCGCCTTCGAGCAGGATCGCGACGCGGCCGCGCGCGGCCTTGGCGGCGATCGCCAGCGCCGCGCGGAAATCGGGCGACGAGCCGACGATCTCGTCGAACGCGAGCAGCGCGGGGATCTTCTCGGTCAGCGGCCGCAGCTCGCCCGCGGTCGTCCCGGCGACGACCGCGTCGAGCGAGGCGAGCAGCCGGTCGGGCGCGAGCGGCTTGACCAGGAAGTCGGTCGCGCCTGCGCGCATCGCGTTCACCGCATGCTCGACCGAACCGTTCGCGGTCAGCATCAGGATCGGCAGCGCCGGGCGACGATTGCGCAGCTCGGCGATCACCGCCGATGCGTCCTCATGCGGTGCGGAATGGTCGAGGATGATCGCGTCGAGCTGCATCCCGTCCTGCGTGCCGAGCGTGGCGATCGCCATCTCGCCGTCGCTCGCGAACACGGTCCGCCAGCCGCCACGCGACGCCAGTGCGGACACCAGCCGCCGTTGTGCAGGCTCGTTGTCGATCAATAGTAGCAGGCGCTGCCCGTTGCGCGTCATGGCGAATCCTGTCCCGTTTGCGGACAGTCTTTAGCGTTTTCAGGTAAAGGGCGACTTAAATATCGCTTTGGGGCGGTTGCGATGCGCCCCGACCGTGCCGCCGCGGCTGCACGACGGCACGAAGCCGGGGTTTGGAAGTGCGGGGGTTGAGGCTGGGGCACCGGCCCGATAAGGTCGTACCGATAACAGAATGGCGAGGGACGGATCATGGCGGACGATGCAAACATCAAGGGTCATGCTGCGACCTATGACAGCGTCATCGGCGTGATGAAGATCGGCGCGATCGCCTGTGCGGTGATCGTCGCGATCGTCATCTGGCTGATTTCCTGATCCGATGAAGATCGCCGTCCTCAAGGAGCAGGTGGACGGCGAGCGGCGGGTTGCCGCGACGCCAGAAACCGTCCGCAAGTTCGTCGCGCTGGGCGCGACGCTCGCGGTCGAGGCGGAGGCCGGCCAGTCCGCGTCGATCGCCGACGCCGCCTATGCCGATGCGGGGGCGAGCATCACCGACCGGGCGGCGGCGATTTCGGGTGCGGACATCGTGCTCGGCGTGCAGGCGCCGGATCCGGCAACGCTGGCAGGCGCCGCGCCCGGCGCCTGGGTCGTCGCGAGCTTCAATCCCTTTGGCGAGCGCGCCCGGGTCGATGCCTATGCCGCGGCGGGCCTTGAGGCGCTGGCAATGGAGTTCATGCCGCGGATCACGCGCGCGCAGTCGATGGACATCCTCTCCTCGCAGTCGAACCTGTCGGGCTACAAGGCGGTGCTCGACGCCGCGGCCGAATACGGCCGGGCCTTTCCGATGATGATGACCGCCGCGGGGACGATCAGCGCCGCGCGCGTGTTCGTGATGGGGGTCGGCGTCGCCGGGCTTCAGGCGATCGCGACCGCGCGCCGGCTCGGGGCGCAGGTCTCCGCCACCGACGTCCGCGCCGCGACGCGCGAACAGATCCAGTCGCTCGGCGCGAAACCGATCTTCGTCGAAAGCGTCGCCGGGATCGAGGGCGAGGGGACGGGCGGCTATGCGGGCGAGATGAGCCCCGAATATCAGGCCGCGCAGGCCGAACTCGTCTCCGGGCACATCGCCAAGCAGGACATCGTCATCACCACCGCGCTGATCCCCGGCCGCCCCGCGCCGCGGCTGATCTCGGCCGCGCAGGTCGTGAGCATGAAGCCCGGGTCGGTGATCGTCGATCTCGCGGTCGAACAGGGCGGCAATGTCGAGGGTGCGGTCGCGGGCGAGATCGTCGAGGTGAACGGCGTCAGGATCGTCGGCCACCGCAACGTCCCGAGCCGGCTCGCTGCTGATGCCAGTGCGCTGTTCAGCCGAAATTTGTTCAACTTTCTCAGTGCCTTCTGGGACAGGGAGACGGGGCGGCCGGTGCTCGATGCGGAAATCGGCGACGCGATCCGCCTGACCCGCGACGGCGCGATCGTCAATCCGCGTTTGCAGCCATGACCCGGCACGATACAAAACCCCGTTTGCGTCTCAACATTCGCAACATTCGCGGGGCTCAGGAGGGCTGAGATGGACTTTATCGCGATCCTGTCGATCTTCGTCATGGCCTGTTTCGTCGGCTATTATGTCGTCTGGTCGGTGACACCCGCACTCCACACGCCGCTGATGGCGGTGACCAACGCGATTTCCAGCGTGATCATCGTCGGCGCGCTGATCGCATCCGCCGCGGCGGGATCGCCGGTCGCGAAATATCTCGGGCTGCTCGCGGTCGTGCTGGCGAGCGTCAACATCTTCGGCGGCTTTGCAGTCACCGCGCGAATGCTGGCGATGTACAAGAAAAAGGAACGGCCGGTCGCCAAGTGACCGTCACGGATCCGAGGGGAACTGAGTGATGCATGACGTAGCCGTGAACCCCTGGGTCGCGCTGGCCTATCTCGTCGCCGGCATGTGCTTCATCCTCGCGCTGCGTGGTCTGTCCAGCCCGGCGACGAGCCAGCGCGGCAACCGGTTTGGCATGATCGGCATGACGATCGCGGTCGTCACGACGCTGGTCACGCATCTCAACGTTGGCATCTGGGAGATCGTCGTCGCGATCGGCATCGGTGCCGCGATCGGGCTCGTCACCGCCCGGCGGATCGCGATGACCGCGATGCCGCAGCTCGTCGCCGCGTTCCATTCGCTGGTCGGGCTTGCCGCAGTGCTGGTCGGGGTTGCGGCCTATCTCAACCCGCAGGCATTCGGCATCTCGGACCTGATGATCCCGCTGCTTGGCGATCCGGTCGCGATCATCCGGCCGGTCAGCCGGATCGAGCTGGGGCTGGGCGTCGCGATCGGCGCGATCACCTTCTCGGGCTCGGTCATCGCCTTCCTGAAACTCAACGGCAACATGGGCGGCAAGCCGATCATGCTGCCCGGGCGCCACGTCATCAACATCGCGCTGCTTGCCGCGATCCTCGGGCTGATCGCCTATTTCGTCACCAATCAGGAGCCGTGGATCTTCTGGACGATCACGGCCCTGAGCTTCGTGATCGGCTTCCTGCTGATCGTGCCGATCGGCGGCGCCGATATGCCGGTGGTCGTCAGCATGCTCAATTCCTACTCGGGCTGGGCGGCCGCGGCGATGGGCTTCACGCTGCACAATACCGCGATGATCATCACCGGTGCGCTGGTCGGCTCGTCAGGCGCGATCCTCAGCTACATCATGTGCCGGGCGATGAACCGCAGCTTCATCAGCGTGATCGCCGGCGGGTTCGGACAGTCGGCCGATGCCGGCGGCCCCGCGGCCGCCACCGACCGCCCGTGGAAGCGCGGCTCGGCGGAGGATGCCGCCTTCCTGATGAGCCAGGCCGAACAGGTCGTCATCGTGCCCGGCTACGGCATGGCGGTCGCCCAGGCGCAGCACGTCCTGCGCGAGATGGGCGACAAGCTGAAGGCGGAAGGGGTGCGCGTGAAATATGCGATTCACCCCGTCGCCGGGCGCATGCCGGGGCATATGAACGTGCTGCTCGCGGAGGCGAACGTGCCCTATGACGACGTGTTCGAGCTTGAGGACATCAACAGCGAATTCGCGCAGACCGACGTGGCCTTCGTGATCGGCGCGAACGACGTCACCAATCCGGCGGCCAAGACCGACAAATCGTCGCCAATCTATGGCATGCCGGTGCTCGACGTCGAGAAGGCGAAGACGGTGCTGTTCATCAAGCGGTCGATGGGCGGGGTCGGCTATGCCGGCGTCGACAACGACCTGTTCTACCGCGACAATACGATGATGCTTCTGGCGGATGCGAAGAAGATGGTCGAAGACATCGTCAAGGCGCTCGACTGACGGCGTCCGCCTGTCCGCCGGATCCGCCGAGAACCGACCCATTTGGCGTGTGAATCCGGTACGATCCATGGCCTAATCGCGTCTGGCGGGGGATGCGGCAATGACGGCGATCGACGCGCTATCGGCGGACATACGCTATGATGGCGGTGCCGCTGCGGTTCTGATTGCGGACCTTGGCGGTGCGGGGGCAGGGGATCGGCTCGCGACCGCGCTGGGTGCGCTGGGCGGGCGCCTGATTGCCCGGATCGACTGGCACGTCCCGCTCGATCGGTCCGCGACACCGCGTATCATTCTGGTTGATACGGTGGGGATCAACGCGCCGCTGCTCGCCGAACGGATGGCCCAGATCGTGGCCTGGGCTGCCGATACCGATGCTGCGCTGGTGGTGGCGCTGCGGCCCGACCAGATCGACGCGATCACCGCGCTGACACTGGGCGGTGCGACATCGCTGCTCGTCGATCCCGGGATCGGCGAGTGCGTGGCCGCGGTGGCGATCGCGATCGAACGATCGCGCCAGCCTGCCGGGGTCTTCGACGTCACCCGCGAAAGCGACGGGGCCCGGCTGGAGCGTCTGAGCGCGGAGGTCGGGCGCATTGCCGAGGCGCTTGCCCGGCTGACACAGGCAGATCATGATCGACCGTCCGATCCCCCGGCGATCGTCGGCGATCGATCGGTCGCCTATCAGGCGGCACCCGGGGCGACGCAACACGACGCGACCGACATTCGACGCGCGATCCGCGCGCGGCGGCTGCGCGACCAGTTTTTCGGCGGCACGCTGTTCGAGGATCCGGGCTGGGACATGCTGCTCGATCTCTACGCCGCCGATCTCGAGCGGCGCCGTGTGTCGGTATCGAGCTTGTGCATCGCCGCCGCGGTCGCGCCGACGACGGCGTTGCGCTGGATCGCGCGCATGACCGATAGCGGGCTGTTCGAACGCCAGCCCGATCCGCATGATCGCCGCCGCGCCTATATGGCGCTGTCGCCGCCCGCGCGCGACGCAATGCGTGGCTATTTCGGCGCGGTCCTGCGCAACGAACTGCGGATCGCCTGAACGCATGTGCTTTGGGGCTTGCCCCGACGCCGTAGCTTTGGCATCGGACTCTCACCTCAGGGCCTCATCCCGAGAGGGCGCTTAGCTCAGCTGGTAGAGCGGCTCGTTTACACCGAGTAGGTCGGCGGTTCGAACCCGTCAGCGCCCACCATATCTCCCGACACTGGACGCGGCGGCCGAACCCCGCTTTCATGCTGCCAAGGGAGTTGAGACGCTTATGGCACGACAGAAATTCCGGTGGGTTGCGACGGTGGTCGGGGGTATCCTTCTGGCAGGGGCGGCACAGGCTCGCCTCACGCCGGCAGAAATGCGGGCGGTCGCGACCGTCGACGCCGAGCATGAGCGCTCGATCGCAATGCTCAAGACGCTCGTCGACCAGAATAGCGGCACGATGAACCTCGAAGGGGTCGCCAAGGTCGGCGCGATGGTCCGTGCTGAGCTCGAACCACTCGGCTTTGCGGTGACCTGGAAACCGATGCCACAGACGCAGCGGGCGGGACATCTGATTGCGCGGCACCCGGGCAAGCCTGGCGCCAAACGCCTGTTGCTCATCGGTCATCTCGACACCGTTTTTGAGCCGGATTCGCCGTTTCAACGGTTCGAACGCAAAGGCGAGAGCGCGGCGGGGCCAGGTGCGGGCGACGACAAGGGCGGGATCGTCGTGATGCTGTCGGCGCTGCGCGCGATGAAGGCCGCCGGCCTGCTGGAGGCCGCCGATATCGAGATCGTACTGACCGGCGACGAGGAAGATGCGGGCGACCCGGTGGCGATCGCGCGGGGCGATCTGATCGCAGCGGGCAAGCGCGCCGACATCGCGCTCGACTTCGAAGGCCTGTCGGTCGTCGAGGGTCGCGACATGGGATCGATCGCACGACGGTCGTCGAACGGATGGGTGCTCACCACGTCGGGCAAGACCGGGCACTCGTCGCTGATCTTCTCGGACGCCTATGGTGACGGCGCCATCAACGAGATGGCCCGGATCCTGGCGGCATTTCGCAAGGATCTGCCCGAACCCAACCTGACCTTCAATACGGGTGTGGTTGCGGGTGGTGCGACGGCGACGCTCGACAGCGACGGCGTCCGGGCGAGCGCGACGGGCAAGGGCAATATCATCCCTGCAACCGCGGTCGCCCGTGGCGACTTTCGGACGCTGAGCGAAGATCAGACCATGCGGGTCCGTGCGAAGATGGAGCGGATCGTTGCGGCGCATGCGCCGGGCACGAATGCGACGATCCGGTTCGAAAGCGGGTATCCCGCCATGCCGCCGACGGTGGGAAATCGCGCGCTGCTCGACCGATTGAATCTGGTCAATCGCGACATGGGGCTGCCCGAGATGGCAGCGCTCGATCCGCTCAAGCGGGGTGCGGGCGACATTGCATTCGTTGCGGGCGATGTCGACGGGCTGATCGGGCTCGGAACCGCGAGCAGCGGCGATCATGCACCGGGGGAGACGGTCGACCTTGCGAGCATTCGCCGTCAGGCCAAACGCGCCGCGATCCTGATGGCCCGCCTCTCACGCGAGCCAAAGGATCGGTGACAAGGCTCTACGCCTCGCTGGGCTAGCGGTCGGCGACGTTCGGCTTGGCGGTCGCAACGACTGAATCGTCGTCGCGCAGCTTGAGGAACAGCGTGTCGGTCGGGCGCGGAATTGCGACCGTATTGGCGGTATAGCCGTCGGGAATTGCCGCACCGCCGGTGAACTGCGCGTCTCCGCCAACCGCGGCGAGCAGATACAGCGCGTCACCGGTCAGCAGGCACCGCGGCGCGCCCTTGTCGCAAGTCACGCCCGCGAGTATGGGCAGGCGGACGAGAGTGATGAGCGGCGCCCAATCGCTTTCCACACCGTCTTGCAGCAGGCGGTAGCGTAGCGGGCCATAGGCCGATACGCCCAGCGCCCTGGCCGGTTCGATCGTCGCAATCGCGACCTGTGCGCTCTGGACGCGGTAGCCGTTCGCGGCGGCGATGACGGTCGAGGCGCGTCCGTCGACCGTGGCGATCTCGACCTGTTCGCGTCCGCTGAACCGGGTCGCCCCCGCGCCGCGGATCGAAAAGGTCAGGCTGGCATCGAGCGGCATGACGGTGCTCGACGGCAATATGATCGGCAGCGACGCTGCGTGCGCCGCCGGGGCGATGGTCTTGTCGATGAGTGTGACCGAAGGCCGCGCTAGAGCGACATGCACGGTGACCGGCAGCACGCGACCATCTTTCAGCGTCACCCGCCCCGATCGATCCTGGTCTGCGGTCCAGGCGGCGACCGGAGCAGGCGTGTCGACCGTCATGACGCGTTCGTCGGCTTTGCCGGTTCGTACCACCGCACCAGGGCTGAATACCGCGCCATCGACGCTCAGGGAGGCGACGGTGTCGAGCCGCGTGCCCGTCAGGACACCATGAAGATCGCCGGCGTGCAGCGTGAACGCGTCGATCCGCCCCGTCTCCGTCAAGGCGGTCAGGGCGATCGTGTCGACGTCAGCGATTCCCTGCTGGCGGACGAGCAGGCTGACCTGCCCCGCCGCGATCTGCGCCTTCGGGATCGTTGCGGTGATCCGGCCATCCGGCAATGCGGCCCATTTGAGCGGCTCGGTCGTGCCGGACGTGCGGGCGAGCGCGATGTCCTCGACACAGGCGGCTGCTCCGCCCTCGATCGTCAGGCTGTTATCGCGTCCGGCGATCACTGTGGTGCCCTCGATCGCGCGCCAGCTGTTCGCGCGCGGATTCTGGATGCGAAAGCGTGGACCGTCGAACGGGGTGAAGCCCCATACGCCATGAAGCGTGGCGTCAAAACCAGCTCGCACCTCGCCGCCGTCGCTGCCCGGGCCGGCGAGAAGGAAACCCCCGCGTTCGACATCGGCGCTGACCGGGAGATCGAGCGTGCTGCCGTCGGCACGCGTCACGCGCACCGCCATGGCATGCGCATAGCGCGTGGCATAGATCAGCGGCGCGCCTTCAACCGGAAGCAGCACACCCTCTCGTGCCCGACACAGCGCGCGACCGGGCGCGATCGTGCGCAGCGGCGGCGGCTCGGGCGCCTCGATCGCCGGAAGCGCCGCGACCATGACCGACTTTGGCTTTGCAAAGGAGGGGGCGGCGTTCAGCAACAGCGACAGGCGCGACTCTGCCGCGCGGCCGAGGGCGGGAATATACTGGAACTGGGTCGACTGGAATGCACCGAAAATCCGGGCAAGATCGCGAACGACGCCGATATAGGAGCTGTAATAGCCGTATCCGGCCTCGGGTGTTGCGGCGAGTTGCAAGGCCAGATCGGTGGGGGCGCCGACGAGAGTTTCGGTCAGCGATGCGCTGTGACTGTCGGCCAGCAGCAGCGAGCTCCGGCTCTGCGTCAGGCAGGCCGCCTGAAGATCGATCGCCTGTTCGAGGCATTCGGCCTTGAGCGTGATCGACAGGCTGCGGGTCAGGACGGGTGATACGGCCTCGATGCGTTCGGGATGCGTGCGCTCGAGGCGGTGGATGGAGTCCAGAAACGTGTCGAGCCGCGCGCGGTCGAGCGACGCCTGATTGAGTTCCTGCGAGGCGCGGACGAACGCGCCGGGCTGTTTGCGGACGGCGTCGACGATCGAGTCATAACCCCCGCCGGTTTCCGGCGCGAGAAAGAGGATCAGCTGGCGTGCGCCTGCGGGCACGGTCAGGTCGAGAGTGTTTTTCTTCCGCTCCCACGTCTTGGCCTGTGTGAACCAGTTTTTGGGGGGCGGATTGGTCGCGCCGCGCAGGAATGCGGCCACCAGCAGGTAATGGACACCCTGATCGCGGGGTA
Organism: Sphingomonas sp. CFBP 13706; assembly: GCF_014842355.1. NCBI lineage: Bacteria > Pseudomonadati > Pseudomonadota > Alphaproteobacteria > Sphingomonadales > Sphingomonadaceae > Sphingomonas > Sphingomonas sp. CFBP 13706. Next base: position 65,597 of record NZ_JACYVM010000003.1, on the reverse strand, counting down.
AATCCGCACTCACCGCGATCCGGTCGCCTTCGCTGAGATTGGGCACCTGCCCGATCGGCAACGTCGTCGCGCCGTGCGTCACCATGACGTTCAGCGCCGGACCGGACAGGTCGAAGGCCGCGGGGTCGGCCTGTGCCGGGGTGAGCGGCAGCAGCGCGGCGAAGAGCAGCGCGATGCGTCCCGACCGGGTAATCGACGCGCCGAGGGGGAATCGCGAAACAGCCATGGGCGCTACCCGTGGCGGCAGGGCATGGCCATTTTAGGGCGGTGGCGCAGGGTCTAGACCGCGACCTTCGCGTTCGTGCGGCCCTCGTCGCCGAAGATTCGCAGGTACCGAGCAATCTCGCCTGGATCGCCGGTCGCCTTGGCTGGATTGTCCGACAGCTTGACCGCCGGGCGTCCATTGGCCTGCGTCACCTTGGCGACCAGCGAGATCGGCTCGAGTCCGGCCATGCCATCGGGGTCACATCCTCGGAAATCGTTGGTCAGATTGGTCCCCCAGCCAAAACTCATCCGCACTCGGCCGTGGAAATGCCGATAGGTCTCTTCGATCGTGTCGACATCCATGCCGTCCGAGAAGATCAAGAGTCTCGTTTTCGGGTCGCGACCCTGTGCCTTCCACCAAGCAATGATCGCCTCGCCACCGGCGATCGGGGGTGCACTGTCGGGGCGGAAGCCCGTCCAGTCGGCGACCCAGTCGGGCGCGTTGGCGAGGAACGCGCTCGTGCCGAACGCGTCGGGCAACGCGATCAGCAGATTGCCGCCATAATGGCGTCGCCAGTCATCGAGCACCCGGTAGGGGGCATCCGCTATCCCCCGGTCGTCGTCGGCCAGTGCGGCATAGACCATCGGCAATTCATGCGCGTTGGTGCCGATGGCTTCCAGATCGTTGTCCATCGCCAGCAAGACGTTCGACGTGCCGATGAAACGGCTGCCAAGCCCTTCCTTGAGCGCCTCGACGCACCAGCGTTGCCACAGGAAGCCATGGCGGCGGCGCGTACCGAAGTCGGACAAGACCAGATCGGGCAGATCCCTCAGCCGTTCGACCTTGTCCCACAACTTGGCCTTCGCACGGGCATAGATCACGTCGAGCGCGAAACGTCCGCGATCGCGGACCGCCACGCGCGCGCGCAATTCATTGATGATCGCGAGCGCGGGGATTTCCCACATCGTCGTTTCCGCCCAGCAGCCCTCGAAGCGCAGCTCGAACTGTCCGTCGACGGTCCGCAGCTCGTATTCGGGCAGCCGGAAGGCGGCAAGCCACTGCAGGAATTCGGGCGCAAACATGCGATCCTGGCCATAGAAGCTGTTGCCAGCGAGCCAGATCAGCTCCTTCTTCCCGAACCGCACCGTGCGCGCATGATCGAGTTGCGCGCGCAGTTCGCCTTCGTCGATGATGTCCGCCAGCCGCACGCTCGTCGTGCGGTTGATCAGGGTAAAGGTCGTCTGCACCTTGGGATGCAGGTGACGGATCATCTGCAACATCAGCAGCTTGTAGAAATCGGTATCGAGCAGGCTGCGGACGATCGGATCGAGCCGGAAGCCGTGGTCATAGGTACGCGTGGCAATATCGGTGACGGCCATGCCGATCTCCTTCCGGGGCGTTCAGCGCAGCAATGCAACGATATCGCGTGCAATGTCCGCTGGCAGTCGCGAAGCGCCGGCCTCGACCGTCGATACGGTCGCCCAGCGGCCGAGCAGGCCTGCCGCCGCCATCGCGGCATAGTTGACGCGGACGCGGTCCTGGAGCCCGGTATCCGCTTCGTAAGCGTCGAACGCATCGTCGGTATAGGATCGCTTGCGCTTCTGGCGGATCAGCCCGCGTGCAATGTCTGCCGGGGTATCGAGGTAGACGGACAGATCCGGCGTCGGCAGGGCAAAGCTGCGCGTCTCGAGATCCGCGATCCAGGCCATCATCGTATCCGCTTCGTCGACGGGCACCTGCGCCGCCTGATACGCCATGTTCGACGCGATATAACGGTCGAACACGACGACGTCGTTCGCCGCCATCGTTGCCATCAGGTGATCGCGCGATTCCATCCGGTCGAGCGCGTAGAGCACCGCGGCGGCCTTTGGCGTCGTGCCGCGTGGTAGTGTGCCCGCGAGCATCGCCCCCAGCGCCCAGCCGCCGACCGTGTCCGTATAGCGCGGGAACGAAATGACCGCGGCGCTGCGCCCGGCGGCCTGCAACTGCTCGACGACCAGTGCGGAGGCCGTGGCCTTACCGGCGCCGTCGGCACCTTCGATAGCGAGGAGGAAGCTCATCGCGCTCCCCTAACCGACCGGCGCGTGCAGGTCGATAAAGCTGTGCTGAAGCGAATATACGGGAAGTGCGGCCTGGCGGAGATGTCGGCCGCCCTTGGCGATGCCGCGAATCATTCAATCGGCCACCACCGCCCAGCGCGTCATTGGCAAAGTTTCTGGTGGTGGCGGATCACCTCGTCGATGATGAACCGCAAAAACTTTTCGGAGAATTCCGGATCGAGCTGGGCTTCTTCGGCAAGCCGACGCAACCGCGCGATCTGACGCTCCTCACGTCCGGGATCGGCAGCCGGCAGCCCGTGCTCCGCCTTGTGCCGGCCAACCGCCTGCGTCACCTTAAATCGCTCGGCAAGCATATGAATCAGTGCCGCATCGATGTTGTCGATGCTCTGGCGATAGCCGCTCAGCAGGTCGTCGGGCATCGTGTAACCTCCACCTATTGCCGTCGCCTGCCTTTTGGTGAGGGTTTGCCAAGCCGGCAAGGGTTGCTTTGCGAGGCCGTAACCGTCAGAGGCACGGGCAGATGAGCGCCACCGTCCACCGCCTCGACTCCCCTCGTTCGAATCCCGGGCCACAGCCTTCGCTGGACCCGATGGTCAAGCTCGTCACCACCGACATGGACCAGGTCAATGCGGTGATCGTCGCGCGCATGACCTCCGATATTCCGTTGATCCCCGAACTGGCGGGTCATCTGATCGCGGGCGGGGGCAAGCGGATGCGCCCGATGCTGACGCTCGCAAGTGCACAGCTGCTGGACTATGCCGGGACGCAGCATCACCTGCTCGCGGCGGCCGTCGAATTCATCCACACCGCGACGTTGCTGCATGACGACGTCGTCGATGGCTCTGACCTGCGGCGTGGGAACCGCACGGCGAACATCATCTGGGGCAATCCCGCGAGCGTATTGGTCGGCGACTTCCTGTTCAGCCGCAGCTTCGAACTCATGGTCGAGGCGGGCAGCCTGAAGGCGCTCAAGATCCTTTCATCGACCAGCGCGGTCATCGCCGAGGGCGAGGTCAACCAGCTGACGGCGGCCCGCCGCGTCGATCTGGGCGAGGAGCGCTATCTCGACATCATCGGCGCAAAGACCGCAGCGCTGTTCGCTGCCGCCTGCCGAATCGCCGCCGTGGTGGCCGATCGGCCCGAGAATGAAGAGGCGGCACTCGACGCCTATGGCCGCAACCTCGGCATTGCCTTCCAGCTTGTTGACGACGCGATCGACTATGTTTCGGATGCGGACACGATGGGCAAGGATGCGGGCGACGATTTCCGCGAAGGCAAGATGACCCTGCCGGTGATCCTCGCCTATGCGCGCGGGTCGGCCGAGGATCGTCAATTCTGGAAGGATGCGGTCGAGGGGCGTCGTGACACCGATGCCGACCTGCAGCATGCCGTGCGCCTGATCCGGGCAACCCGCGCGATCGACGACACGTTTGCGCGGGCGCGACATTATGGTCAGCGGGCGATCGATTCGATTGCGGGCTTTGCCAATGGCGAGGCGAAGGACGCGATGATCGAAGCGGTCGAGTTTGCGGTGGCTCGCGCTTATTAAGTTCAACCGGCTGAGGCAGACACAATAACGGCGGCCGATCGCTCGGCCGCCGCATCTTCGTTTACCGAGCAAAAAAGCTCAGCGGCACTTGACGTTACCGCGGTCGACCGACCGTCCGAGCAGTGCACCGCCACCGGCACCCGCCAGCGTTCCAAGCGTGCCGCCGCCGATCAGATTGGCAAGAACGCCGCCACCGAGTGCGCCAATCACAAGCCCGGTCGTGCCATCGTTGCGCTTGCAATAGGCCCGGCCATCGTTGCCGCGATAGATGCGATCATTGCGGCCGAGACGACGCTCGCGGTAATTGCCGTTCTGATAGCTGCGCGACGGATCCCAGTTGCGATCGTCACCGCGCCAGTTGCGGTCGTTGCCACGGCGCGAGTCGTTGTTCCGGCGGTCGTCATGGCCCCGGCGGTCGTCATGGCGCTGGGCAGCGGCTTCGACAGGCACCATTGCGGGGGCGACGACGGCAACGGACATCAATGCAGCGATAAAATGCTTCTTCATCGGGTATTACTCCAGAACTATACTAGGATAACCCGCGCAACGCCCCAAAGGTTCATATCGCCGTGTGGCGCGTCATCGAGCATGGCTGACCGTCGCCCGTCTCGACCTGCAACGTGGCATGGCCGATCCCGAAACGCTCCTGCAGCATCGTGCGGGTCGAGGTGAGGAACGGATCGCCGGGATGGCCGCCCGGCATGACCAGGTGCGCGGTCAGGACGGGCTCCGTTGTGCTCATCGGCCAAATGTGCAGATCATGGATCGCCGTCACGCCGGGCAGGGTGCATAGCGCCTCGTCGACCTGGTCGAATTCGATCCCGCGCGGCACCGCGGACAGCGCCATTTCGACGGTCTCACGCAGCAATCCCCAGGTTTGCCAGAAGATCAGGACCGCGATGACGATGGAGACCGCCGGGTCGATCCATGAGATCCCGGTCTGCCAGATCAGCACGCCCGCGATCACGACCCCCGCCGATACCAGCGCGTCCGCGGCCATGTGCAGATAGGCGCCACGGATGTTGACGTCCCCCTTGCGACCGCGCGCGAACATCCAGGCGGTGATCGCATTCACCGCGATGCCGATCCCGGCCACCATCGATACGGTTAGGCCCGCCGTGGGCGTTGGGTCTGCGAAACGCTGTGTCGCCTCGAGCAGGATCGCCCCGAGCGCGACGAGCAACAGCAGCGCATTGGTCAACGCGGCAAGGATCGTCGACCCCTTCAGCCCATAGGTAAAGCGCTTGGTCGGCTCGGTTCGCGCGAGCATCGTTCCCCCCCAGGCGACGACCAAGCCAAGTACATCGGAGAGATTATGCCCGGCGTCCGCGAGCAGCGAAACCGAGTTGATCCGCAATCCGACCAAGGCCTCGACCGCGACAAACGCCACGTTGAGCCCGATCCCGATCGCAAACGCGCGGTCGAACGATGCCGGAGCATGGCTGTGTGCATGTGCGTGCCCATGTCCTGCATGCCCGTGTGCATGCCCGTGCCCGTGTCCGCCCAAAGCCCATGCTCCAATGATTCGGCCGGCGCGTAGCATCCGTCTTGCATGTGATACTAGGACGCCGCGCGATGGGATTGCAGGCCGGGGGCAAGTATCGGCAATACAGTGGTTTTCGCCGGGTTTGCGCTCAGCCCTCGGTCGCGAGCGCCTTCAACCGGTAAAGCGCGCCGAGCGCGTCGCGCGGGCTCATCGCATCGATGTCGAGCTTCGCCAGGTCTTCGCGCAGCACGTCGCACGCCACCTCCTCGATCTGCGCGGCGGCCGCGAACAGCGGAAGATCATCCAGCCCCGCCGCCAGGCCGCCAGTTTTGGCACGCCCGGCTTCCAGCTTGGCAAGCACCGCTTTCGCCCGCTGCACGGTGACCGGCGGCATGCCGGCGAGGCGCGCGACGGCCAGACCGTAGCTGCGATCCGCCGGCCCGTCGGCGAGTTCGTGGAGCAGGACGAGTTCGCCCTTCCACTCGCGCGCGCGAACGTGATGCAGCGACAGCGCCTCGCAGCGTTCGGCAAGCCGGGTCAGCTCGTGATAATGCGTCGCGAACAGGCAGCGGCATCGATTGTCCTCGTGGATCGCCTCGACCACGGCCCAGGCGATCGCGAGGCCGTCATAGGTGGAGGTGCCGCGACCGACTTCGTCGAGGATCACGAAGCTGCGCGGCGTCGCCTGTGCGAGGATGGCGGCGGTTTCGACCATTTCGACCATGAAGGTCGAGCGGCCGCGCGCGAGATTGTCCGACGCGCCGACGCGACTGAACAATCGGTCGACGAGACCCAGCGTGGCCTTGGTCGCCGGCACATAGCTTCCGGCCTGCGCCAGGACCGCGATCAGTGCATTCTGGCGCAGGAAGGTCGATTTGCCGCCCATGTTCGGGCCCGTGACGAGCCACAGTCGCGAGGATTCCGACAGGTTGCAGTCGTTGGCGACGAACCGGTCGCCCGACTTGGCGACGGCGGCCTCGACGACCGGGTGTCGGCCTCCTTCGATCTCGAAACAGGCATGGTCGACCAGGATCGGGCGCGACCACTGCCCCTCGGCCGCGCGCTCGGCGAGACCGGCGGCGACATCGAGCCGAGCGAGCGCATCGGCGGTCGCGGCAATTGCCTCGCGGCCGGCGAGCGCCCGTGCGGTGAGGTCCTCGAGATGGGCCGACTCCGCTGCCGTGGCATGTGCACCCGCCTGCGACACCTTCGTTGCGACATCGTGCAGCGCGGGCGTGTTGAAGCGTACGACACCTGCGAGCGTCTGGCGGTGCGTGAAACCGCTGTCGGGCTTCATGAGCGAATCGGCAGCTCGTGCAGGGACCTCGACATGATAGCCGAGCACGCCATTGTGGCGGATCTTGAGCGCGGACACGCCGGTCGAGGTGCGAAACTCGGCCTCCAGTGCGGCGATCGCGCGGCGTCCCCCAGCGCCGGTATCGCGCAGGTCGTCGAGAGCGGCGTCATATCCCGCCGCGATATACCCCCCGTCGGAGGCTTCGATCGGTGGCGATGGTACGAGCGCACGCTTGAGCAGGTCGATCAGGCTGCCATGCCCGCGCAACAGCGGTGCGACGTCGCTGAGCAGGCGCGGCGGATCGGTAAGTGCATCGAGCCGCTCCCCCAGGTTCCAGGCGCCGTCGAGACCGTCGCGCAACTGGCCAAGATCGCGCGGTGATCCTCGACCCGCGGCGAGGCGGCCGAGCGCCCGGCCGATGTCCGGCAGCGCGCGCAGCGTCGCGCGCAACCGTTCGCGCAGCGCCTGGTCGTCATGGAACAACCGGACGAGGTCGAGCCGCGCGTCGATCGCGGCCTTGTCCATCAGCGGCGCGCCGAGATCGGCACCGAGAAGTCGCGCACCGGCACCGGTGACGGTGCGATCGACCGCGTCGAGCAGGCTCCCCTTGCGGACGCCGCCGGTGGTGCAGGTCAGTTCGAGGCTGTCCCGCGTCGCGGCGTCGATCGCCATCACCTGTGCTGCCCGCCCGATTCGCGGCGGCCGCAGGAAGGGCAGCGCGCCCTTCGCATTATGTTCGAGATACGCGACCAGACCGCCCGCCGCGGCCAGCGCGGCCCGCCCGAACTGTCCGAAGCCGTCGAGGGTCGCGACGCCGTAGATCCGCTTGAGCCGTGCTTCGCCCGCACTGCTGTCGAAATCGCTCCTGGGGCGCAGCGTCGTGGCGGCCTCTGCAAAACCGCTCGTCTCGGCGACGACGATCTCGGCCGCGGCAAGTCGCGCGAGTTCGGCTCCGACCGCGTCGTCCGCAACGTCGATGACCTCGAACCGGCCGGTGGACACGTCGGCTGCGGCAATCGCGACGGATCCCCCGGCTTCACCGATCGCCACGCACCAATTGTCGCTGCGCGCGTCGAGCAAGGCTTCCTCGGTCAGCGTGCCCGCGGTCACGACGCGGACGATCGCGCGGGCGACCAGCGCCTTCGATCCGCCGCGCGCCTTTGCCTCAGCCGGACTCTCGACCTGCTCGGCGATCGCGACGCGGTGTCCGGCCTTGATCAGCCGCTGGAGATAGGCGGTGGCCGCGTGCACCGGCACGCCGCACATCGGGATCGGCTTGCCCTCATGCTCGCCGCGGGCAGTCAGCGCGATGTCGAGCACCGCCGCAGCGATGCGCGCATCGTCCATGAACAGCTCGAAAAAATCGCCCATGCGGTAGAACAGCAGGCAATCCTGCGCCTCGGCCTTGAGGCTGAGATACTGCGTCATCATCGGGGTAGCGGCGGGAGTGGACATCGGCGCGGGGTAGCGAAAACCGTCCGCACGTCCAATAGCACTGCGAAGGGTTCCCAAGGGGTGACGAACAGCCACGCGTTCCGTAAAGGCAGGGGCTCCCCCTGCAGATACCCCCGAGGCCTCGCTTATGTCCGACGACAATAATCTCCAGTTCTCCGAACGCGAAGCGCTGCTGTTCCATTCGGAAGGCCGTCCCGGGAAGCTCGAGATCATTGCGTCCAAACCGATGGCGACGCAGCGCGACCTCGCGCTCGCCTACTCGCCCGGCGTGGCGATTCCGGTGCAGGCGATCGCCGACGATCCCTCGACCGCCTATGACTATACCGCCAAGGGCAATCTGGTCGCGGTGATCTCGAACGGCACCGCGATCCTCGGCATGGGCAATCTCGGCGCGCTCGCGTCGAAGCCGGTGATGGAGGGCAAGGCGGTGCTCTTCAAGCGCTTCGCCGACGTCGATTCGATCGACATCGAGCTGAAGACCGAGGATGTCGATCGCTTCATCGATGCGGTCGAGCTGATGGAGCCGACGTTCGGCGGCATCAACCTTGAAGACATCAAGGCGCCAGAATGCTTCATCATCGAGCAGACGCTGCGCGAGCGGATGAATATCCCCGTATTTCATGACGATCAGCACGGCACCGCGATCATCTGTGCGGCCGGGCTGATCAACGCCTGCCTCGTGACCGGGCGCAAGCTTGGCGACATCAAGCTGGTCGTGAACGGCGCGGGCGCGGCGGCGATTGCGTGCACCGAGCTGATGAAGGCGATGGGCGTGCGGCCCGACAACGTCATCATGTGCGACCGTACCGGCGTGATCTACCAGGGTCGCGACGATGTGAACCAGTGGCAGTCGGCGCATGCCACGACGAGCAGCGCGCGGACGCTGACCGAGGCGCTGGTCGGCGCCGACGTGTTCCTCGGCCTGTCGGCGGCAGGCGCGCTCAAGCCCGAGATGGTCAAGGACATGGCGGCCGCGCCGATCATCTTCGCGATGGCCAATCCCGAGCCCGAAATCCGCCCCGAACTGGCGATGGCTGCGCGTCCCGACGCGATCGTCGCGACGGGACGGTCGGATTATCCGAACCAGGTCAACAACGTGCTGTGCTTCCCGTTCATCTTCCGCGGCGCGCTCGACGTCCGCGCGACGGGGATCAACGACGCGATGAAGATCGCCGCGGCCAATGCGATCGCCGAGCTCGCGCGCGAGCGTGTGCCCGAGGAGGTCGCGCTGGCCTATGGCGTCAGCCACAGCTTCGGCCCTGCCTATATCATCCCTGCGCCGTTCGATCCGCGGCTGATGGAGGTCGTTCCCGTCGCGGTTGCCAAGGCGGCAATGGCATCGGGCGTCGCGACCAAGCCGATCCTCGACATCGAGGCGTATCGCCAGTCGCTGCGCGCGCGTCTCAACCCGACCACCTCGGTGCTGTCGATGGCCTATGAGGGCGCGCGGGCGCATCCCAAGCGCGTGATCTTCGCCGAGGGCGAGGAAGAGGTCGTGCTGCGCGCGGCGATCGCGTTCAAGGAGGGCGGCTATGGCACGCCGGTGCTGGTCGGCCGCGACGACGTGCCCGACCGGTTGCGCGCGCTGGGCGTCACCGACCCCGAGAGCTTCGAGCTGCACAACAGCCGCGTCTCGCCGCTCGTGCCGAAGATGGTCGAGCTGCTCTATGCCCGGCTCCAGCGTCGCGGTTACCTGCGGCGCGACTGCGAGCGGATGGTGAACCAGGATCGCAACATCTTCGGTGCGCTGCTGCTGCAGCTCGGCGAGGGCGATGCGATGATCACCGGCATCACGCGCACGTACGGCGAGACGATGCGCCAGATCTACCGCGTGATCGATCCGGCGGCGGGCAAGACGCCGTTCGGCATCCACCTGCTCGTCGGGCAGAGCCACACGGTGTTCATCGCCGACACCACGGTCAACGAACGTCCGACCGCCGAACAGCTCGCCGATTTCGCCGAGCAGACCGCGGCGGTCGCGCGTCGCATGGGGCATGAGCCGCGCGTCGCGTTCCTGAGCTATTCGAACTTCGGCAACCCGAAGGGCGAGTGGCTCGACAATATCCGCGACGCGGTGACCGTGCTCGACGGCCGTCAGGTCGGGTTCGAATATGAGGGCGAGATGGCGCCGGACGTGGCGCTCAACCCGAAGCAGCTGGCGAACTATCCGTTCGCGCGGCTGTCGGGGCCGGCGAACGTGCTGATCATGCCGGGTCTTCAGTCGGCGCATATCTCGGCCAAGCTGCTGCGCGAGCTGGGTGGCGATTCGGTGATCGGGCCAATGCTGATCGGCATGGAGAAGCCGGTGCAGGTGGCACCGATGACGAGCACGGCGAGCGAGCTGGTGACGCTGGCGGTGCTCGCGGCGGGTNAAGCGCCGGATGAGGGCACGTTGGGGAGCCTTGCGCTTCACCACGTGCCCTCACCCTCCCACCGCTGCGCGGCGGGCCCCTCCCTCTCCCCCGGGGGGAGAGGGGTTTGTGATCAAGCGTCGATGCTGGTGCCTAGCGAGGCGTGGACGAGGCCGCCGTCGACGGTGATGGTTTCGCCGATCACGTAATCGCCGGCGCGGCTGGCGAGGTAGATCGCGGCGCCGGCCATGTCCTCGTCGACACCGACCCGCTTGGCCGGGATCCCCTGCGCGACAGCGTCGCCGTGATCGCGGGCGGCCTTGTTCATGTCGCTGGCGAACGCACCGGGGGCGATCGAGGTGACGTTGATCGAATCGGTCACGAGCCGCGCGGCCATGCGCTTGGTCAGATAGATCAGCGCCGATTTCGACGCGTGATAGCTGTAGGTTTCCCATGGATTGAGGCGCTGGCCGTCGATCGAGGTGATGTTGATGACCTTGGCCGGCCGGTCGCGCGAGCCCGAGGCCTTGAGTGCGGCGTGAAGCGCCTGGGTCAGGAAGAAGGGCGATTTGACGTTCAGGTCCATGACCTTGTCCCAGCCAACCTCCGAAAATTCCTCGAACGGGACGCCCCAGGCCGCGCCCGCATTGTTGACGAGGATGTCGAGCCGGCTCTCATGCTCGGCGAACTGCGCCGCGAGCGCCTTGCAGCCGGCGACGGTCGAGACGTCCTGCGGCAGCGCGATGCAGTTAGGGCCAAGTTCGGCCGCCGCGGCTTCGCAGACATCGGCCTTGCGCGACGAGATATAGACCTTCGCGCCCTGTGCTATGAAGCCCGCCGCGATCATCTTGCCGATGCCGCGGCTGCCGCCGGTGATCAGCGCGACGCGGCCGTCGAGACGGAACAGGGTGGTCGTATCCATGCGGCATCCTCCAGAGATTTTTGCGACTGGTATCGCCGCGCGGCCTGCGCCGCAAACCCGTTTTTCGAATCGGCGTGGTTTGACGAGGTGGTGCGCCGTACTGTCATCGCAAAGCCGGCGATCGTGCGCTCTTTTGTTCCGTGCGGGACAAGGATCCCTGCCTGCATGCGCTTGTCCGCGGCATCGACGGCAGAGCAGCGGGCAAGGGGGCAGCGTGGCCGGGCTAAAAAGGGGCTCGTCGGCGCGGCAACACGCTTCGTCGGATATGGTTCCGCGGCGACTTTCAATTAAATCGAACCTCCCGTAGCCAGACTGTGACGAACGGGTTTTGACCGGGGGGTCTCGATGAATTTCAAGGCGTTAGCAGCGCGTTTTGCGCTGGTGGTATCGTGCGGCCTGATGACGGCCACACCGGCAGCGGCCCAGTTCTGGCAGTGCGTGACGTTTGCCCGCTCGGTGTCGGGCATCGAGATCCGCGGCAATGCCAACACCTGGTGGAGCCAGGCCGAGGGCCGCTACGAGCGTGGCCATGCACCAAAGGCCGGTGCCGTCCTCGCTTTCTCGCCCACCTCGCGGATGCGCGTCGGCCATGTCGCGATGGTCTCGAAGGTCGTCAGCGACCGCGAAGTGCTCCTGACCCATGCCAATTGGTCGCGTCGCGGTGCGATTGAAACCAATGTCCGCGCGATCGACGTGTCCGACGCGGGTGACTGGAGCATGGTCAAGGTCTGGTACGGGCCGCAGGGCGATCTCGGCACCTCGGCCTATCCGACCAAGGGCTTCATCTATTCAGGCCATGCGCCGCGTGGCGACATGCTCGACGCCCCCGCGCAGCCGTCGCTTCAGATGGTCAGCGCGCCCAGCGCGACGCAGCGTGCCAACGCCGCCCAGCTCGCCACGGTGCAGCATGGCCCGACCGACCCCCGCGGCATCTTCACGCTCGTAAACGACCCGGGCTGAACCCGTTAAGCGATTACCGGGCCGCCATTGCCCGGAACGTCAGCGCATCGCCGTTCATGCAATAGCGCTTTCCCGTCGGCTTGGGGCCGTCGTCGAACACATGGCCGAGATGCCCGCCGCAGCGTCGGCAATGCACCTCGGTCCGCGCCATCCCGAGCGTCGAATCGACCCGGGTCCGCACGGCATTTGGCAAGGGCTGCCAGAAGCTCGGCCATCCCGTCCCGCTCTCGAACTTGGTCTTCGACGAAAAGGCGGGCAGCGCGCAGCCGGCACAGGAAAAGATCCCCGCGCGATGTTCGCCGTTGAGCGGGCTTGAATAGGGTCGCTCGGTTCCTTCCTTGCGCAGCACGTTATAGGCATCCGGCGACAGCTTCTTGCGCCACTGTGCATCGCTCAGCGTGACCTCGAAGCGTTCGGCGGCCTGGGCGGACTGCGACGAACAGCCCCAGAGGGCAAAGCCAGCGGCGCCGGCGCCGGCGAGCGTGAGGAACGTGCGGCGATCGGGCGGTGTGTGTGTCATGGTCATGATATAAGTACGAACCTTGCCGCGAACAGGATGCGCGCAGAGGCGGGCGATGAAAGTCAGTAGCGGCTGATCTCGACCGGGAGCGAACGATAGCCGTGGACGAAACAGGCGGCGACACGGGTCGGCGGGCCGACCATGTTGATCCGCATGCGGCGCTTCGCCATTTCCTCGAGCAGGATCGCGAGCTGCATCTCGGCGAGCCTTGCCCCGACGCAGCGGTGGATGCCGTGACCGAAGGCGAGATGGCGGCGCGCATTGGGACGGTCGACGCGGATCGCGTCGGCATCGTCGCCAAACACGCTTTCGTCGCGATTCGCCGAGAGATACCAAAGGGCGAGCTTGTCGCCGGCCTTGATCGACTGGCCCTGCAATTCAGTATCTTGCGTTGCGGTCCGCCGCATGTGCGCGAGCGGCGTCTGCCAGCGGAGAATCTCGCTCACCGCGTTGGGAATGAGCGCCGGATCCGCTTCGAGCATGGCGCGGGCGTCGGGAAATGCGTCGAGGCCATAGGCCAGCGCCGACATCGAGTTGCGGGTCGTGTCATTGCCTCCGACGATCAGGAGGATCAGGTTTCCGATGAATTCATGATGCTCCATATGCGCCATCGCATCCGAATGGATCATCATCGAGATCAGGTCGGGGGTCGGCGGCCGGTCGATCTTGGCGTTCCAGAGCGTCTGGAAATAGGCCCCGCAATCAAACATATGCGCGAGCCGCTGCTTGCGCGTCTCCTCGTTCTTGACGAGCTCGATGTCGCCCGCCCAGTCCGACCACAGCGTCAGCTTGCGCCGATCCTCCCAGGGGAAATCGAACAGGATTGCCAGCATCTGCGTCGTCAGCTCGATCGCGACGCGGTCGACCCAGTCGAACGGCGTGTTCCAGTCGAGCCCGTCGAGGATCTCCGCGGTACGCTGGCGGATGTCGGGCGCCATGCGGGTCATCTCGCTCGGCGTGAAGGCGGGGGCGACGGTGCGGCGCTGGCTGGTGTGGATCGGGCGATCGCGCGCGATGAACATTGGCATGCGAACGTCGCGATCGCGGTCAAAATCGGCGAGCGTGATGCCGCCGGCTTCGGAGGAGTAGAGGTCGGGCAGCGACTCGACCTCGACGATCCCCCGGTAGTTCGAGACCGACCAATAGGGGCCGTAATCCGAGCGGGCGACATGGTGGACCGGGGCATGCGCGCGAAGATGGCGGAAGGGCGCGTGCCAGACATCGTCGCGGTAGAGGTCCGCGCGACTGACATCGAGCGGGTCGATCGGGGGTTTTCCGGTTGCCGCCCCGTTGGTTACGCGCTCGCTGATCGGAGCCGTCGTGATTTCGCCTGCAAGCGTCGCCACCCATCACTCTCCTGTTTTCAGGCAGGAGACCAAGTACTGACAGCGATGTCAACAACCTGTGTCAGTGCGGTTTCGCGCGGCGCCAGAAGGGCCGCGCGCTGCCCGACTGGAGCACGCCGCGGCGGAACAGTCGTGCGCCAACGACGATGAAGATCGTCACCCACAGGGCCTGCCAGGCCAGCGCCGCGACGTGCGGCCAGAGCTCGGGGGAATTGGCCGCGTGCCCGGCCATCGCGAAGGGCGAGGAGAGCGGGAAGAGCTCGGCGAGCGTCGCGATCCAGCTGCCGGGGCGCGAGACCGCGGCGGAGGAGAGACCGAACATCGCGACCTGAAGGATCGTGATCGGCAGCGACAGCATCTGGATCTCGCGCATTGTCGAGGCCTGCGCGCCGACGCCGAGAAACACTGATCCCAGAAGCAGATAGGCCATGGTGAAATAGCCCGCGAACAGCAGCGCGAACATCGGTCCGCCGACCGCGGGACGGAGATCGCCGATCGCCGCCGCCGCGCCTGCAGGGAGCAATGTCGTGACCTGTCCGACGACGGTGCCCCAGAAGGCGACGAACAGCACCGCGACGCCGAACATGCCGATCAGCTTGCCGAAGAATACCGATTCGAGCGGGACCGCGGCGGCGAGCACCTCGATCACCTTGTTGTTGCGCTCCTCGGCCATCGTGCCGACGACCTGGCCAGAGAGGAACAGCGTCAGGAAGAAGATTCCGAACACCGCGAAGAACGCGGACTGATGCTGGCCGCCGACCGAGCCGCGCGACCGCGTGATCCGGGTCTTGGTCACGTCGATCGGGGGCAGCGTGCCGCCCGCCTGCTGCGCGGCAAGCGTCGTCTGCGCGAGCGTCGCGAGATAGCCCGCGGCGCGGTCGCCGCGTGGACCATAGAGGATCTGCGGTGCCGCGAGCGGGCCGTAAAGGACTGCGGCGGCGTCGATATCGTTGCGGTCGAAGGCGTTGCGCGCCTGTGCCGCCGGATCGGCAGCGGCCGGCTGCGTGGTCAGGTCGGGTGGTCCCTCGCCTGGCCGGAAGATGCCGCGCAGCTGCGTGTCGGCCTCGGCCATCATGCGCGACTCGGCGGCGGGGAGGATCGCGATGATCTGCGCCTTGTCCTGCGCGCCGTCGGTGACGCTGGCCGCGCCGAGCCCGCCGACCGCCCCGAATGCGCCCATGATCAGCGGCGCGAACAGGAAGAGCAGGAAGATCGGGGTGAAGACGGTCGCGGTGAAATCGCGGCGGGCGATGGTGAAGGTCTGGCGCAGCGTGCGGCGGAAGCGGGTCATGGCTGCGCCTCCTGCTGGCCGACGATTCGCACGAACGCCTCGTGCAGCCCGGGGCGTTCGATCGAGAGCCCGGAAATGCCGTATCCTGCGTCGATCAGCCGGATGAGCAGCGTCTCGATCCCGCCGCCCGGCAGTTCGAACCGCCAGCCGTCGCGATCGGGCAGCGCGTCGGGGGGCAGCACGCCGCGGATCGCGGGGTCGGGGCGGTGCGGGGTGTAATGCACGCGCTGGGGCAGGACGCCGCGCGCGTCGTCGACGGTGCCCTCGAACCGGCGCTTGCCGCCGGCGATGATCGCCAGCCGGTCGCACAGCCGTTCCGCGTGGCTCATGATATGCGTCGAGAACAGGATCGTCGCGCCGCGATCGCGCTCGACAAGGATAAGCTTTTCAAGACGTTCCTGGTTGACCGGATCGAGCCCGGAAAAGGGTTCGTCGAGCACGAGCAGATCGGGCTGATGGACGACCGAGCCGAGCAGCTGGACGAGCTGCGCCATGCCCTTCGACAATTTGCGGATCTTCTCGTCGACCGCATGGCCGAGCCCCGCCCCCTCCATCAGCGTGACCGCGCGCGCACGCCCGGTCTTCCAGTCGAGACCGCGCAGCGCGCCCATGAACGCGATCGCCTCGCGTGCCTTCATCGCGGGATAAAGTCCCCGTTCCTCCGGCAGATAGCCGACATGATCCGAAGCGTCGCGCGGGCTGTCGAAGCCAAGCAGGGTGCGGTGGCCTTCATCGGGCTCGATGATCCCGAGCAGCATGCGCAGCGTCGTGGTCTTGCCCGCGCCGTTGGGGCCGAGCACGCCGTAGATCGCGCCGGTTGGCACGGCGATGTCGACGCCGTCGACCACCCGCCGGTCGCCGAAGCGCTTGACCAGCCCGCTGGCCTTGACCGCCCATTCCTCGCCCACGCGTAAACTTCCTTCAAGCCGAGCGGCTGTGGTAGCGGGCGGACGTGCCCGACGACAAGCCATCCGACCTCGAAACGCGCGTGAAGGCCAAGGCGGCCGAACTGGGCTTTGCGGCGTGCGGGATCGCGCGCGCGGATGCGGCCCCGCTGGCGGGCGAACGGCTGCAGCAGTGGCTGGCCGAAGGGCGGCATGGCGACATGATCTGGATGGAGGAGCGGCGCGCGCAGCGGGCGAGCCCCGCCGGGCTGTGGCCCGCGGTGCGCAGCGTGATCGCGCTGGGCATGAGCTATGCGCCGAAGGACGATCCGCTGCGGCTGGCCGACGCGGGCGAGGTCGGCCGGATCTCGGTCTATGCGCAGGGCGCGGATTATCACGACGTCATCAAGCGGCAGCTGAAGGCGCTCGGCCGGTGGCTGGCGAGCGACGCGGTCGGTGTCGAGTATCCGTTCGATCTCAAGGTGTTCGTCGATACTGCCCCGGTGATGGAGAAGCCGCTCGCGGAGGCGGCGGGGCTGGGGTGGCAGGGCAAGCACACCAATCTGGTCAGCCGGACAGAGGGCAGCTGGCTGTTCCTCGGTGCGATCTACACCACGCTCGAGCTCAAGGGCGATGCCGCGGGTCGGGATCTGTGCGGCAGCTGTGACGCGTGCCAGCGCGCGTGCCCGACCGATGCGTTTCCGGCGCCCTACAGGCTCGATGCGCGGCGCTGCATCTCGTATCTGACGATCGAGCATGCGGGTGTGATTCCGCATGAATTTCGGGCGGGTATCGGCAACCGCATCTATGGCTGCGACGATTGCCTGGCGGTGTGCCCGTGGAACAAGTTCGCCGCCGCCGCGAACGCCAATCTCGCCTTTGCGCCGCGCGCCGAGCTGGTCGCGCCCGAGATTGCCGACCTGATCGCGCTCGACGATGCGGGGTTCCGCCAGGTCTTTGCCGGATCGCCGATCAAGCGGATCGGGCGCGACAAGATGGTGCGCAACGCGTTGATCGCGGCGGGGAATAGTGGCGATCCGGCCTTGTCGGAAGGCGTCGCGGCGTTGCTGGGCGACCCGGCGCCGGTGGTGCGCGGGACGGCGGTGTGGGCCTTGTCACGACTCGACGCGGTGCGATTCGCGGTCGAGAAGGCGGATCGTCGTGGCGGCGAAAATGACGACGGCGTCCGCGCGGAATGGGATCGGGCGAACTTAAGCTGACGCGGGCCAAGTGACGCGCGACAGGGGAAATTATTCACGAACGCCGGTGTAGGGGCGCGCATTCGAGACTTGCCTTGCGGGGGCAATGCGGACAGCGGTGGCGGTCCAAGGGGCGATGATTGCATATGTTGGCATTTTCCACTGCTACGATGGTCGCCGCGCTGGCGGTGCAGGCCGTCGACCCGCTGCCCGTCGCGCCGGTCCCGGTCGCGCCGTCAGCGGTGGTCGCGGACGAGCAGCGCATGCCCGAATCGCCCGTCGTGCCGGTATCGCCGCCCGTGGTGCCCGTAGCGCCGGTTGCAGCGCCCCAGACTGTCCCGGTTCCAGCGCCCGTGCCCGCCGAGCCGAATGCGCAGAAGGACATCGTCGTCGTCGGGCAGTCGCGTGATGCCGGGGATCCGCTCCGTGGGGTCAATGCCCAGGCGTTCGGGGCGACGCAGGCGGTCGACAGCGCGGTCGTCGGCCCGGTGGCGCGGGTCTACAAGCGCAAGGTGCCGAGCCCGATCCGCAAGGGTATTCACAATTTTCTCTATAACTTGCGCGAGCCGATCGTGTTCGTGAACTTCCTGCTGCAGTTCAAGCCGGGCAAGGCGGCGGAGACGGTCGGGCGGTTCGTGATCAATTCGACGGTCGGCGCGGCGGGGGTCATCGACGTCGCCAAGAAGCGGCCGTTCCGGCTGCCGCGCCGGTCGAACGGCTTTGCCAACACGCTGGGCTATCACGGCATCGGCAACGGGCCGTTCCTGTTCCTGCCGCTGGTCGGGCCGACGACGGTGCGCGACCTGATCGGCGGGACGCTCGACCGGTTGCTGCTGCCCACTGCGATCGGGTCGCCGTTCACCGATGCGAGCTACACGGTGCCGGCCGGGGTGCTCGGCGCGCTCGACCACCGCGCCGATTTCGACGAAACTCTCAAGTGTTTGCATGACGATGTGGGCGATCCCTATGCATCGTCGCGCGCCTTTTACCTCCACCGGCGACAGGCGGAGATCGATCATCTCCACCGCCGGCCGCCGGCGCCGCCGCCCGAATGCCAAGCGGCGCTGCCCGCGACGCGGATCCCGGTCGGCGCGGCGGGCGCGACCGAAACGGTGCCGCCGCCCGGGCCCTGAGCGGCTTACCGGCCGCCGTCGCGGCGGGTGAGCGCGGCGACGCAGCTCGCGCGGTCGATCGTGCTGCCGTCGAGCTCGCGCGCGTCGATATAGGTGACCTTGGGCTCGCCCGATCCGGCGGGGTAGAGATAGGCGTCGAGCACGCAAATTCCGCTCTGGAACTGGAGCTTGCGCGCCGCGCCCTCGCGGACATCGGCGTCGGGATCGCCGAACAGCCGGGTCAGCCCGGCGGCGGTCTGGCCGATCACGCGTTCGAGCCCGACGCTGGTATAGGGGATGGCGGGGCGACCGACCGGCGCGGTCGCGACGGGCGCGGCGCAGCCCGCGAGCGCGAGGCCGAGGGCCATCGCCAGGCCCGCACCGGGCCGCGAGATTTCGAAGCCTTTCAACGCGTTGACACGTGATCTCGTCATCAGCTGGTCCCCCGGGCGCGCACCGCCGCGCGCGTCCCGTGATAAAAATGCGTCGCCATCGCCGCGCCCAGCACGGGGGCGGCGATGTTGAGGATCGGAACCACGAACAGCGCGGTGTTCGCAAGACCCAGCATGAACCGCGACGCCCGCGTCGTCGCACGCCAGCCCCGCATCGCCGCGGCGTCCATGTGGCGCGCGGCGACCATGTCGCCCAGATCGCGCCCGAGCAGCCAGCCATTGACCACGAAAAACGCCGCCGCGGTCCCGACACCGGTGACGAGCAGGCCGATATAGACGGGCAACATCAACAGGTTGACGAGCAGGACGCGCAGCGCCGAGCGCAATCCCATGACGAGGCTGCGCGCGAACGGCACGGGCCGCGCGGTGGCGAGGCTCGCGGGATAATGGCGCGCCTCGACCGCGGCGACGACATCGTCGGCGAAGATCCCGACGACCGCGATGGCGACCGCGCGAAACAGGATCCAGACCGCGAGGATGGTCAGGAACAGCGCGACCGCGGCGGCGATCCCGGCCTGGTCGCTGCCCAGCCAGGCCGCGAAAATCGCCTTTGCGCCCAACCACATGAGCAGGCCGAGCGCGGCGAAGACGAGCAACGTCACCGCCATCGACTTGGCAAAGACGCGCAGCACCGGCGGATCGCCGAGCTGGCCGAGCGAGAGGAAAAAGCCGCGGATCATGCGGCAGCGATGGCCCGCCGCCTCCGGGCCGTCAATGTCGGGCGGCGACTCAGAGCGTGCGGATCAGGCGGACCGCGCGGGCGATCCAGACGGGGCGCTCGATCTGCTGGGGCGCGGCATCGTCGCCGACCGGAATAAGCGTGGGGCTGCCGTCGGTTAGCGCGACCAGACGGCCAAAGGCGAAGCGGCCGGCGGGGCGGGGGACGAGCACGTCGCGGTAGAGCGCGCTCTCGAAGTCGTCGGGGCCGAGCGTGGTGCACCAGAGCACGTCGCCCGTGCGGTAGTCGCCGACGCCGGCGGCCACCGTCACTGCGACCTGACCCGGCTCGACATGCGGCGGCGTGGCGAGGTTGGGGCGGGTAGGGGCTTGAATTCCGGTCGAATCCAGGATCGCGACGACGGGCAGATCGGCGCGTTCGGGCATCGTCACGAGATCGACCGCGGCGACGTCGAGCGCGGCGGCGATCCGGTTGAGCCAGCCGACCGACACGGTCCGCGTCCCCGTCTCGAGCCGGCCGATCGTCTGCGCGGTTGTCGGGGGATCACAACGCCTTGCGACGTCGTCGAGCGTCAGTCCCTTGGCGCGGCGGACGGCACGGATAGCAGTGATCATCGACAGGCTCCGTCGCTTCTACAAACCAGATAGGTTAGTTTCTCTTGCAATTTCTGGTCGAATATGGCAAGACAATCGGGACTCGGCAAATGGAAAGGGCGGCGCATGCAGGATCTGATCGAGGTCGCGATCGACGGGCGGGGCATGCGGCGGGATGCTGACAGGGAAGGTGACAGGGTGGTTGAGCGGGACTCTGGCCGGGAGGTGCATAGGGAAGGTGTCACCCGGGGCGGGCGGAGCGTGACGGTCAACCGGGCGGAGTCGCCGCTGACCTGGCTGCGGTCGCGCGGGCTGATCGATGCGCGGCAGTTTGCGGCGGGCGAGCGTTTGCGCGCGGCGTACGAGACCGCGTCGCTCGCGCCGAGCGTGACGATGCGCTGGACGCCGCGGGTCGATGGCGGCGGGCACGACGCGCTCGACCCGACCGCCGCGCAGATCGCGGCTAAGCGGCGGTTCGACGCGGCGATCGCGGCGGCGGGGCCGGGGTTGGCGGATATCCTGTGGCGGGTGGTGTGTGCGGGTGAGGGGCTGCCCGCGGCGGAACGCGCGCTGTCCTGGCCGGCGCGCGCCGGGCGGCTGGTGCTGACGCTCGCGCTCGACCGGCTCGCGACACATTATGAGGGCGGGGACGTTCGAGGGCGCGAGGGGGGCGGCGGCTCGCCTTTGCGCGGCGACGCGGGTAAGGGCGCGGCATGCGCTTCGATCTGATCAAATGTCATGGCTCCGGCAACGATTTCCCGCTGATCGACGCGCGTGCGCTGTCGCTGGGCGATGCGGATTGGGCGCGCGTCGCGCGGGCGCTGGCGGATCGCGCGGGGCCGGTCGGGGGCGACGGGCTGCTGCTGCTGACCGCGGGTGACGAGGACGGGCGGGCGTTCGGGATGCGGATGTTCAATTCGGACGGGAGCGAATCGGAGACGTGCCTCAACGGGCTGCGCTGTGTCGCGCGTGCGGGGTTCGCCGCGACCGGGCTGACGCGCGCGACCGCTCGGCTGAAGACGAGCGATGCGCTGGTCGTGCGCGATGCGGAGATTGCGCCGGGGGTGTTCACGGTGCGCGAGACCGCGGGGCCGGCGTCGCTCGACGTGGCGGCGTGGCCGATGCATGTCGATGCGGACCAGATCGTCGAGGCGCCGCTGGCCGGACTGCCCTCGACGCGCGCGTTCACCGCGGTGGCGATGCCCAACCCGCATCTGGTGGCGTTCGTCGAGGCGGTCGACGATGCCGAGCTGGTCCGCGTCGGCGAGGCCTGCGAGGCGGCGCCCGACTGGCTGCCCAACCGCGCCAATGTGAGCTTTGTCGAGGTGCGCGGGACCGACCTGTTCGTCCGCACGCATGAGCGCGGGGTCGGGCTGACCGACAGTTGCGGCAGCGCGATGGCGGCGTCGACCTTTGCCGCGTGCCTGACGGGGCGGATCGCGTACGACACGCCGACGACGGTGTTCAACCGCGGCGGGCTGGTCCGCGCCGAGGCGGGGGCGGACGGCATGGTGACGCTGTCGGGCAATGCGACGGTCGAATGGACCGGGTCGGTGACGGTCGATCTGGATCCGGAGGAAACGGGTGCGCGCGACCTGGTGATCGCGCGGCGGCATGACGAAGAGATTGCCGCCTGGGAAACATTGCGCACCGGAATGTAAAAAAGCGTGTGCATCGTTGCGGCCGGGGTGGCCGTATCTTCGCCGCGGCAGCCGGATCATCGGCGCCGATCAGGAGAGACTGTCATGACCCCCCTGTTTCGTACCACGATCATTGCCGCCGCTGTCGCCGTCAGCGGCACCGCGCTGGTCGCCGCGCAGACCAACCCGATGGTCGGCGGCGCCGCGATGTACCCGACCAAGACGATCGTCGAGAATGCGGTCAATTCGAAGGATCACACGACGCTGGTCGCCGCGGTCAAGGCCGCCGACCTGGTCGAGACGCTGTCGGGACCGGGGCCGTTCACGGTCTTCGCGCCGACCAATGCCGCGTTCGGCAAACTGCCCGCGGGGACGGTCGACACGCTGCTCAAGCCCGAGAACAAGGCGCAGCTGGCGGGCGTGCTGACCTATCACGTCGTGCCGGGGACGATCATGGCCGCCGACATCGCGGCCAAGGCCAAGGCGGATGGCGGGACGGCCAGCTACACCACCGTGCAGGGCGAGCCGCTGATGTTCATGAAGTCGGGCAGCGGCTGGGGCATCATGGACGGCAAGGGGCACAAGGGGCGGATCACGATCGCCGATGTGCGCCAGTCGAACGGGCTGATCCATGTGATCGATACGGTGATGCTGCCGTAACGCGCGCTGCGCTGGCGGGGTGACGGGGGTGGGTAGGGTGTCCCCCCCCTCGCCGTCATCCTGGGCTTGACCCAGGATCCAGGGTTACGGCGCGTGGCGCTGCTTGGCTCTGGATCCTGACTTTCGTCAGGATGACGGGTGGTCTCGAGCCTCACGTGCCCTCACCCTCCCACGCTTTGCGTGGGCCCCTCCCTCTCCCCCTGGGGGAGAGGGGTTTTGCGTCTTCGTCATCCCGGGCTTGACCCGGGACCCAGGGTCACGGGCGTGTCGCCGCTTGGCTCTGGGTCCTGACTTTCGTCAGGATGACGGGTTTTTTAGCTGATCAGGAGGCCGGCTAGGGCGGCGGACATGAGGTTCGCCAGGCTGCCGGCGGCGAGGGCGCGGAGGCCGAGTTTGGCGATCATCGGGCGCTGGTTGGGGGCGAGGCTGCCGGTCACCGCCATCTGGATCGCGATCGACGAGAAATTGGCGAAGCCGCACAGCGAGAAGGTGATCACCGCGATCGTCCGCGGGCTGAGCCCCGGTTGCGTGCCGAGCGAGATATAGGCGACGAATTCGTTCAGCACGATCTTCTGCCCGAACAGTCCGCCGGCGATCCCCGCCTCGCTCCACGGCACGTTCAGCAGGAACATGATCGGCGCGAAGACATAGCCGAGCAGCCCCTGGAAGCTCAGCCCCGGCAGCCCGATCATGTTGCCGAGCCCGCCGAGCAGGCCGTTGGCGAGCGCGACCAGCGCGACGAAGGCGAGCACCATCGCGCCGACCGCGACCGCGAGGCGGACGCCGGTCTGTGCGCCCTGCGCCGCGGCCATGATCAAATTGGCGGGCTTTTCCTCGTCATGCGTCGCCTGCGGCATGGGTTCGCCCGCGGAGGATTCGCCGGGCAGGTCGCCGAGCGCGAGTTCGCCCTCGGGCGGCGTGACGCGGTCGGGCATGATGATCTTCGCCATCAGGATCCCGCCGGGCGCGGCCATGAAGCTGGCGGCGAGCAGATAGTCGATGCGGATACCCATCGACGCATAGGCCGCGAGGATCGTGCCCGCGACGCCCGCCATCCCGCTGGTCATCACGGTGAAGAGCTGGGCGGGGGTGAGGCCTGCGAGATAGGGGCGGATGACGAGCGGTGATTCGCTCTGGCCGACGAAGATGTTCGCCGCCGCGCAGAGCGATTCGACCTTCGACACGCCGATCACCTTCTCGATGCCGCCGCCGACCCAGCGCACCACGAACTGCATGATGCCGAGATAATAGAGGATCGAGACGAGGCTGGCGAAGAAGATGATGACGGGGAGCGCGGCGATCGCGAAGCTCTGGCCGCCGATCTCGGGGGTCGCCATCTTGCCGAACAGGAATTCGGTGCCCTTTTGCGAATAGCCGAGCAGATTGGCGACGCCGCCCGACATGCTGCCGAGCACGACCTTGCCGAAGCTCGAATAGAGCACGAGGATCGCGATGCCCGCCTGGAGCGCGAAGGCGGCGCCGACGATCCGCAGCCGGATCGCGCGGCGGTCGCTCGACAGCAGCACCGCGATGCCGAGGATGACGGCGATGCCTGCAAGGCCGATGATCAGTCTTTCCATGGACGCCCTGCGTTTTGGTACGGTGACACACGCGGCCCCCCGGCTGCGCAAGCGGCCGACATGACACGGGTACGCCGTGCTCGCCAGTCATTTGACGCCTGCACGCTTTCATGGCGCGGTTTCAGAAGGGCTAGGCATTTGACGGCGCGCGGCATTTCGCTAGCGTCCGGCGCGATGACCACAGACCTTCCCGCGTTCCCGCGTTCGCTCTTCATTTTCTCCGTCCTCTATGGCGGCATGGTGTGCATCGCCGGCGTGCTGGGGGTGAAACAGGTCGCGCTCGGGCCGCTCGCGGTCGAGGCGGGGATTTTCGCGTTCCTGCTGCTGGTGGTGATCAGCAGCGCGATTTCGGAACTGCACGGGCAGAAGACCGCGACGTTCCTGGTGCGGCTGGGGTTCATTCCGCTGCTGGTGTCGGCGGCGCTGATCCAGCTGGTGCTCGCGCTGCCGCATGATCCGGGCATGTACCCGCCCGCGGTCGACGCGTTTCCGGTCGTCGTCGGGCAGGGCGCACGGATGATGATGGCGGGGCTGATCTCCTACGGGATCTCGCAGACGCTCAACGTGCTGATCTTCGCGCGGCTGGCGGGGCCGGTCGGCGGCGAGGGCCGGCTGGTGTGGCTGCGCGGGATGATCGCGAGCATCGTGTCGCAGGTGATCGACACGGTGCTGTTCATCACCATCTCGTTCCTCGGCGCGCGGCCGATCGTCGAGCTGATGGCGGGGCAGATGCTGACCAAGGTGGTGCTGTCGGTGGTGCTGGTGCCGTTCGCGATCACGTTCTTCGTGCGGCTGGGGCGGCGGCTGGACCGGGTTTGATTGCGTCCGTCATCCTGACGGACGTCAGGACCCAGGGTCGCGGACGGTGACGCTGCTTGGCTCTGGGTCCTGACGTTCGTCAGGATGACGGAAGGGTGGCAGCGCGGCTTTCGCTAACCCCTCGCACTGGCTAAGGGGGCGGGATGACCGATCATACGCCCGATCCCGCCCTGCTCGCCAAGGCCGAGACGCTGACCGAGGCGCTGCCCTATCTGCAGCGTTATGCCGGCAAGACCTTCGTCGTGAAATATGGCGGGCACGCGATGGGCGACCCCGAGCTGCAGCGCGATTTCGCCGAGGACATGGTGCTGTTGAAGGCGGTCGGGATCAACCCGGTCGTGGTGCATGGCGGGGGGCCGCAGATCGGCTCGATGCTCAAGCGGCTGGGGGTTGAATCGCGGTTCGTCGACGGGCTGCGCGTGACCGACAAGGAGACCGCGCAGATCGCCGAAATGGTGCTGGCGGGATCGATCAACAAGGAAATCGTCGGCTGGATCGGCCAGGCGGGCGGCCGCGCGGTCGGGATTTCGGGGAAGGACGCCGGCCTCGTCCTCGCGCAGAAGGTCGGGCACGGGCGCGAGCCCGACAAGCTCCAGGGGATCGAGCGGCATGTCGACCTGGGGTTCGTCGGCGAGCCGATCGCGGTCGACCGGACGATCCTCGACACGCTGATCGCCGCGGACATCATCCCGGTGATCGCGCCGATCGGGATCGGTGCGGACGGCCATACCTACAACATCAACGCCGACACGATGGCGGGCGCGATCGCCGCGGCGATGGGCGCGGCGCGGTTTTTCCTGCTGACCGACGTGGTCGGCGTGCTCGACAAGCAGGGCGAATTGCTGACCGATCTGGATCCCGCGAAGATCGCCGAGCTGCGCGCCGACGGGACGATCACGGGGGGGATGATCCCCAAGCTCGAGACCTGCGTCGCGGCGGTCGGATCGGGCGTCGACGCGGCGGTGATCATCGACGGGCGCGTGCCGCATGCGATGCTGCTGGAGATTTTCACGCGGCAGGGGGCGGGGACGCTGGTGAGTGCGAACGGGCGGGCGCGGTAGGGGGTTCTTCTCCCGTCATCCCGGGCTTGATCCGGGATCCAGGGTTACGGGGGCCGACGCTGCTTGGCTCTGGATCCTGACTTTCGTCAGGATGACGGAAGGGGGTTGTTTGGAGGGGGCGGGGTTCTCGTTGTCGGTCCGCTGCCTTATATAAGGCATACACCAGCGGAGACCCTTGCCTTGCTCGCCCTTCTTCAGATCGTCCAGTTGCTGCTCAACCTCGTCTGGTGGGTCATCATGATCCAGGCGGTGATGTCGTGGCTCATCGCGTTCAACATCATCAACACGCAGAGCAATGTCGTCCGGTCGGTATGGGAGGCGTTGCAGCGGATCACCGAGCCGCTCTATCGGCCGATCCGGCGGATCCTGCCCGATTTCGGCACGCTCGACCTGTCGCCGCTCGTCGTGCTGCTGATCCTGTACATCCTGACCAACATCGTCGTGCCGAACATCGCGCAGAGCCTGCTCGCCCCCGGGCTGTGAGCGATGCGGCCGCCTGGCGTGCGGTGGACGGCGGTCTGGCGATCGCGGTCCGCGTGACGCCGCGCGGCGGGCGGGATGCGCTGATGGCGGGGACCCCGGAGCATCTGGCCGCAAGGCTGGCGGCGGCGCCGGTCGATGGCGCCGCGAATGCCGCGCTGATCGCGCTGGTCGCCAAGAGCTTCGGCGTGCCGAAACGCGCGGTCACTATCGTCGCGGGCGAGACCGCGCGGCTGAAACGCCTGCATGTCGCGGGCGACACGCCTGCGCTGGCGGAAATCGCCGCCGCGCTTTAGGACGGCGGGCATGAGTGCGACCATCATCGACGGCAAGGCCTTCGCCGCCGGCCTTAGGGCCCGTATCGCCACCGGCGTCACCGCCTTTGCCGCAGCGGCGGGCCGCGCGCCCGGGCTCGCGGTGGTGCTGGTCGGCGAGGACCCTGCGTCCAACGTCTATGTCCGGTCGAAGGGCAAGGCGACGCGCGAGGCGGGGATGGTGAGCGTCGAGCACCGGCTGCCCGCCGATGTCGGCGCCGAGACGCTGCTCG
The DNA here is from genome assembly GCF_014842355.1 of Sphingomonas sp. CFBP 13706. Classification (NCBI taxonomy): domain Bacteria; kingdom Pseudomonadati; phylum Pseudomonadota; class Alphaproteobacteria; order Sphingomonadales; family Sphingomonadaceae; genus Sphingomonas; species Sphingomonas sp. CFBP 13706. Next base: position 38,449 of record NZ_JACYVM010000003.1, on the reverse strand, counting down.
CGCTGGTCGCCGATCTCAATGCCGATCCGACGATCGACGGGATCCTCGTCCAGTTGCCGCTCCCCAGACATATCGACGAGCAGGCGGTGATCGCGGCGATCGATCCCGACAAGGATGTCGACGGCTTCCACCCGATCAATGCGGGGCGGCTCGCGACGGGTTCGGCGGGGTTCGTGCCGTGCACGCCGCTTGGCTGCGTGATGCTGCTCAAAAGCGTCGTGCCGAACCTGAGCGGGATGGAGGCGGTGGTCGTCGGCCGGTCGAACATCGTCGGCAAGCCGATGGCGCAATTGCTGCTGCGCGAGAGCTGCACGGTGACCGTGGTGCACAGCCGGACGCGCGACGTGCGCGCGCATGTCGGCGCCGCGGACATCGTCGTCGCCGCGGTCGGGATCCCCGAGATGATCAAGGGCGACTGGCTGAAGCCCGGGGCGACCGTGATCGACGTCGGCATCAACCGGACCGAGGCGGGGCTGGTCGGCGATGTCGATTTCGCGAGCGCGGTCACGGTCGCGGGCGCGATCACGCCGGTGCCGGGCGGCGTCGGGCCGATGACGATCGCGTGCCTGTTGCGCAATACGCTCGTCTCGGCGGGGCGTCGCGAAGGGGTGGCGATCGACGAGGCGGCGCTCGACCGGGCCGGCGCATGATCGAGCTTTATATCTCGTCGCTGATCACCTTCTTCGTGGTGATCGATCCGCCGGGCTGCGCGCCGATCTATGCCGGGCTGTCGGCGAGCGCGTCGGCGGCACAGAAGCGCGCGATGGCGTTCCGCGCGGTCGGCGTGTCGGCGGCGATCCTGTTCGTGTTCGCGCTGTTCGGCGAGGCGTTGCTCAAAGGGCTGGGGATCAGCCTGGCGAGCTTCCGCATCGCGGGCGGGATCATGCTGTTCCTGATCGCGCTCGAAATGGTGTTCGAGAAGCGCACCGAACGCCGCGAGGACCGCGCCGCCAAGGTCGCGAGCGATCCCGAAGCCGACGACGTGTCGATCTTCCCGATGGCGATGCCGATGATCGCGGGGCCGGGATCGATCGCGTCGGTGATGCTGCTGATGAGCCGCAACAGCGGGATCGAGCGCTCGGCAGTGGTGCTGGCAGCGATGGTGACGATCCTGTTGCTGACGCTGGTCGCGCTGCTCGCGGCGGGGCCGATCATGCGGATCCTGGGCGCGAAGATCGAGGCGGTGATCACGCGGCTGCTCGGCGTGCTGCTGGCGGCGCTGGCGGTGCAGTTCGTGCTGGATGGGTTGTCGGTGGTGTTGCGGTAGGCTGGGGTCGGCGTGCGCGGTGCGCCGATTGCCGGGGCGGGGGGATGGCCCTTTTTCCCGTCATCCTGGGCTTGACCCAGGATCCAGGGTTGCGGGCGGTGGTGCTGCTTGGCTCTGGATCCTGACTTTCGTCAGGATGACGGGTGTGTCAGTCGACCTTGAAGAGCCGCAGCGGGGATTTTGCCGGGAGGGGGAGCGGGGTGAGCCACGCCGGGACCTCGTTCTTCGCCATCTGCGCGTAGAAGCCGTTGGGGCTGCGGGCCTTGTAGTTGGTCGATTCGGCGGCGTTGGGGCAGAGCAGCAACAGGGTCGCGCCGTGGCGCTTGATGATCGCGTGGGCTTCGTCGGGGGTGCGGCCGAAGGCGTGCTGGACGTCGAGGATCGCGGCGCCGTTGCGGTGATAGGGGCCGGCGATCGCGTTGTGGTGCGTGATCGTGATCAGCCGCGGGCCCATGTCGACGAAGGTGAAGATCGTCTGCGCGGGGTATTTGTTCAGCGCGAGCAGCACGGTGGTGCGCAGGCAGTTGCCGGTCGCCATGTTGACGCGCTTTTCATAGCCCTTGGGCTTGCCCACGGGGACGTACTTCAGCGCGATGCCGACGAAGAAGCCCGAGACGATCACCAGCGCGCCCGCGGTGCCGAGCACGCGCACCAGCATCGAGCGGTGGCCGAGCAGCCGGGGGACGATCACCCAGGCGAGCGCGACGCCGCCGGGGACCGCGAGCATCTGGGCTGCGGGACCGGCGCGGACCTGCCACAACAGCATCAGCACCGCGAAGGTGGTGAACAGCGCGACCGCGACCCAGCCGATCGCGCTCGGGCGGCGGCGTGCGCGCCACGCGGCGAACAGCGCGCCGAGCAGGCCGATCACCGGCAGCGTCGCGATCGCGACGCCGGTGCGCCAGCTGTGCTTGTAGATCGGCTTGGCCTCGCGGACATTGTTCAGCCAGTTGCGCTGAAGCTCGGGCGAGACGCCCTCGGGCCGGGCGAGGCATTGCGGGAACATCAGCGCGAAGCCGATCACGATCGCCGCGCCCGCCGCGACCGCGAGCGCGAGACGCACCCCGCGCGATGCCGGGCCGAAGCGCGCGAGCAGGAAGAGGAGCATCCCGGCCGCGATCATGACGCTGAGCCAGACGGGCGTCAGCGCGTCGCAGCGCATCGCCTGGTTCGCGTTCGAGGCGAAGAGTGCGAAACCGAGCGTGCTGCCGCCGCCCAGGGTCAGCGCATAGACCGCGAGCCGCGGCGCCTCGGCGCGGTCCCAGACCCAGCGCAGGGCGATGATCGCGCCGGCCATCGCGGCATAGGGGAGGAGTTCGAGCCCGATCGACAGCGACACCGCGCTGGCGATCCCGACCAGCGCGCCGCCGCGTCTCGCGCGCGGGTCGCACAGGCCGGCGAGCGTGAGACTGAGCATCGCGAGCTGCCAGCCGTGATGGTCGATGCGTTCGGGCATGTACATCAGCATCGTCGCGGTCGCGCCGACGAGGAACAGGATCGCGAGCGGCCAGGCGAGCGGGTGGATCAGCCGCCGCACCGTCGCGCCGATGCCGAGCATCGCGATCGACAGCGGCAGCAAGGGCGCGATCCCGCAGGCGAGCCGTTCGGCCCAGCTGTTGCTGGTGAACAGGCGGAAGAAGAGGATGAGGCCGGCGATCGGCAGGTCGACGATCCGGCTCCAGTGGATGTCGAAGCCCGCGGGCGGGTTCATCCGGTACTGGCGCAGGTCGTACCAGCCCTGGCCGTCGAGCCATGCGCGGACCTGCATCAGGCGCATATTGTCGTCGGTGTCGCCGAGCGACAGCCAGCGGACCTGACCCCAGCGGTCGGCCAGCGACCAGGCGGCGACGCCGAGCCATGCCAGCAGCGTCAACGCGACCCAGTGGCGATCGAGCAGGTCGCGCCCCCGCTGCCATGGGGACTGGTGGGGCTGATCCAAAACGCTTTCCTCCTGACCGCGCGCGGACTAATGCGCGGGGCGTGACGTTGAGCGCCGCTGTATCGACGCGCGTGTAAAGAACAAGGCGGGCATGCAGGCGATCAGGCGACAGATGGACCAGATGCGGGCGAGCGGCGTGCTCGGCCAGCTCTTCCGCTTCGGGATTGCGGGCGGGCTGTCGAGCGTGATCTATTCGCTCGTCTATCTGCCGCTGACCAGGTTCGTGTTTCCGCCCGAGCAGGCGGTCGCGGCGGTGCCGTTCGCCTTTGCGGTGGCGGTGACCGCGGGCTATTTCCTGCACAGCCGGTGGAGCTTCAAGGGGCATGCCGCCGAGCCGGGCGGGGCGAAGCACGTCAAGTTCGTGCTGGTGCAGGGGACGGGGCTCGCGCTCAACGCGCTGATCACCTGGGTCGGGACCGCGTTCCTCCATCTGCACCCCTGGGTGCCGCTGGTCCCCGCGGTGTTCCTTGCCGCGATCGTGACGTTCGTGCTCAACCGCTTCTGGGTATTCTCTTGATTATGGCCGATTGCTGATGGACCGCATCGTTTACGACCGGATGGCCGCGCATGATTCCACGCATTGGTGGTACCGCGCGCGCCGCGACATCCTGGCGGATTATCTGACGCGCTATGGCGGCCTGCCGGCGGATGCGAAGATCCTCGAGATCGGCTGCGGGACCGGGCATAATCTGCCGATGCTGGCGGGGTTCGGCGAGATCGACGCGATCGAGATCGATCCGGCGGCGCGCGAGATCGCGAGCGCGCGGCTCGGCAAGCCGGTCGGGGCGGCGCCCTTGCCCGAGCTTCCGGGGGTGCCGCGCGGGCATTACGACCTGATCGCGGTGCTCGACGTGGTCGAGCATATCGCGGACGACGTCGCGGCGCTGAAGGCGATGGCGCAGTGCCTCGCGCCCGGCGGCAAGATCCTGATCGCGGTCCCGGCGCACCAGTGGCTGTGGAGTGCGCACGACACGGTCAACCATCACCACCGCCGCTATTCGAAGGCGACGCTGAAGACGGCGATCGCGGCGGCGGGGCTGAAGCCCGACAAGCTCGGCTATTTCAATTCGCTGCTGTTCCCGCTGGCGGCGGCGGCGCGGATCGCCGGGCGGCTGTCGGGTCGCGACGACAGCGACGATTCCCCGCCCGCCAAGCCGCTGAATGCGCTGTTCGAGCGGATCTTCCGGCTGGAGCGGCATCTGGTCGGGCGCGTGCCGATGACGCCGGGGGTTTCGATCGTGACGCTGGCGGTACCGGGCTAGGGGGTTGGGGGAGAGCGCGACACTGTGTCTGCGCTCTCCGTCACTCTTGCTGGTCGGGTGATCGCCGATATTTATCCGGGATCGGACGGACGACCGCCGCCAGGACGCATCCGACGATCAGCGCGCCAAGCTTCACCAGGTCAAAAGCGTCGCCGTTCTGCACGGTCTCGATCAGGCCGGTGAGCGCGAGCCAACCGATCGCGAACGACAGAAATGGCGTCATGGCCATACGCAGCCGCGGGGGCAGCCTGTTCGCCAACCGTGCTGTTACCGTCGCCATCCCAATCTCCTCTGCGCGAAGACATGTCACGACCGTCTTCTGTCCGCAATCGGGCCAGGCGCCGCCCCATGTCCGTTCGCCCTGAGCGCAGTCGATGGGTGGGGGTCGGGGGGCGGTGCTTCGACTTCGCTCAGCACGAACGGGGGGTGGGGGCGGTGGTGCGGTTGGGTGGGTTAGCCCGATTCCTCTGCGATCCCTCCCCGGCGGAGGCCGGGGTCCAGTTGGGGGACGGTGCTGACTGCTGTGGCGCTTCGTTACTCTGGCTTTCCCACCTGGGCCCCGGCCTTCGCCGGGGTGGGGGCTCAGGTGTAGGGTGTGTGCCGGGGGGGTGCTTCGACTTCGCTCAGCACGAACGGGGGTTTGGGGCGGTGCTGCGGTTGGGTGTGGTTCGCACGTGACGTCTCTCCAATTCCTCCCCGGCGGAGGCCGGGGTCCAGTTGGGGGACGGTGTTGACGGGCGTTGCGCTTTGTTACTTTGGCTTTCCCACTTGGGCCCCGGCCTTCGCCGGGGTGGGGTTGGGGCGGGGAGTGGCGAGGCGGGTGGCTAGGGCGCCGGCGGCGGGAATGGCGAGGATCGCGGTTGCGACCATCCAGGCGGGATGCTCGACCAGGACGAAATTCGCCGCGGTCGCAAGCAGGACGAGCAGCGTGACACTCCAGCCCGCGCCCTGCCGTCGTCCGGCGACGCGCGCCGCCACGGCCGCGCCGGAAAAGGCCGCCAGCGACCAGCCCAGGACGATCCCGCCGAGCAGGGCCGGCGGCTGACGGGCGACATAGTCGCGCATCGCGTCGGCGTTGCCAGGATCGGGCGGGGGCGTGGTCGAGACGGTGTGGAACAGCGTGTCGGTGGCGACGATGAGCAGGACCGCGATGGCCAGGCCGGCCATGATCGACACGATGAGCCTTAGCATCACGCTGCCTCCCTCTTGCGGGTGGAAGGCTGTGCCGCTTTGCAGGGCGCGTCAATATTGGTGTCGGGCGGGTGCTTGCGGGGTGGGCCCCCACCCCAACCCCTCCCCTGAAGGGGAGGGGCTTTTTGGTTACGTGAGGGGGGTTTCTGTGGGTTCGGCGCGGAAGCCGAGGGTGGCCTTGCCCTGAATGGGGCCGGCGATGTCGGCGACGATGTAGAGGGGGCGGCGTTTGGATTCCACGTACAGCCGGCCGAGATATTCGCCGATCATGCCGAGCACGAACATCTGCACCGCGCCCAGAAACACCGTCACCAGCATCGTCGAGGTCCAGCCCTGCACCGCGCTGCCCGAGAGCCAGCCGATCGCGATGTAGACGAACAGCAGCAGCGAGACGCCGGTGAGCGCGAGGCCGGCATGGCTGGCGAAGCGCAAGGGGGCGGTCGAGAAGCCGGTGACCGCGTCGAAGGCGAGCCGCATCATCTTGGCGAGCGGATAATTGGTCTCGCCCGCATGCCGCTCGGCGCGGTCATAGGCGAAGGGGACCTGGCGGAAACCGATCCAGGCGACCATGCCGCGGATGAAGCGGGCCTGTTCGGGCAAGGAGAGGAACGCATCCAATGCGCGCCGGCTCATCAGCCGGAAATCGCCGGTGTCGACCGGGATCGGCGTGTCGGTCATCTTGGTCAGCAGGCGGTAGAAGGCGGCGGCGGTGGCCTTCTTGAACACGGTCTCGCCCGCGCGCTGGCGGCGGACGGCGTAGACGACGTCGGCCTGCTGCTCGGCCATCGCGGCGCGCATCTGGGGGAGGAGCTCGGGGGGATCCTGGAGATCGGCGTCGATGATCAGGATCTGCGCGCCCGCGCACAGATCGAGCCCGGCGGTGAGCGCGAGCTGATGCCCGTGGTTGCGCGACAGGTTGATCGCGACGAGCCGGGGATCGGCGGCGGCGAGACGCTGCATCACCGACCAGCTGTCGTCGCGCGAGCCGTCGTTGATCAGGACGATCTCGTAATCCTCGCCGACCGCGCTCTGCGCCGCGCCCGATATGCGCGCGTGGAGGAGGTCGAGGCAGGCGGCCTCGTTGTAGCAGGGGACGACGATCGAGAGCGCGGGACGGTGCATCCCCGCTCTCTAGCCGCCCCCGCGCGCGGCGTCATCGTTTGTTCTTGGGGGAGGATTAAGCGTCAGGCCTTGGCCAGCGCGGTGGCGCGGGCTTCGACGAGGCGTTCGAGGATCGTGAGGGGGACGGCGCCGTCGCGCAGCACTTCGTGGAACTGCTTCACGTCGAACTTGTCGCCCAAAATCTTCTTCGCGGAGTCGCGGGCGCGGAGCCAGCTGATGTGGCCGAGCTTGTAGCTGCACGCCTGGCCGGGCATCGTGCAGTAGCGCTCGATCTCGCGCTGCGAACGGGGGCGGGCGAAGCCGACGGTGTCGACGAAATAGTCGGTCGCCTGTTCGCGCGTCCAGCGCTTGGCGTGGAGGCCGGTGTCGGCGACGAGGCGCGCGGCGCGGAAGAGGAAGGACTGGAGATAGCCTGCGCGTTCGATCGGGCCGGCATAGCCGCCGAGCTCGTCGGCGAGCTGTTCGGCGTAGAGCGCCCAGCCCTCGACATAGGCGCCGAAGAACGAGAATTTGCGCAGCAGCGGCGTGTCGAGCCCGGCGACGAGGCTGAGCTGGAGATGATGCCCCGGCACGCCCTCGTGATAGGTGAGCGAGGGGAGCGTGTATTTGGGCCAGTCGGCGACGCTTTTCAGGTTGATGAAGTAGATCGCCGGGCGCGAGCCGTCGAGCGCGGCGAGCCGGTAATAGCCGTTCGAGGCGCCGTCCTGGATATCGGTCGGGACCGCGCGGATCTGGAGCGGGGCGGACGGCGGGTTTATGAACGCCTGGGGGAGCTTGGCCTGCATCGCGGCGAGCCCGGTGTTGAGCCCGGCGATGAGGTCGGTGCGGCCGGCGGGCGTGTCGGGATAGAGCTGTGCCGGGGTGGCGTTGAAGGCGGCGAGGCGTGCGCCGATGCTGCCCTTGGTCAGGCCTTGCGCCTTGAGGATGGTGTCGAGTTCGGCGCCGATCTGCGCGACCTGGTCGAGGCCGAGCTTGTGGACTTCGTCGGGGGTGAAGTTGGTGGTGGTCGCCTGGGCGAGCGCGGCGGCGTAGATCGCGTCGCCGCCGGGGACCGCCCAGAGCCCGGCCTCGGCGCGGGCCGTGGTCCGGAGCTGCTTGACCAGCGCGATCTGGCGGTCGAGCGCGGGATAGACCTTGTCCGTCACCAGCGCGGTGGCGCGGCGGTCCCAGTCGCCGGTCAGCCCGGCGGCCCTGGTGCGCGTCGCGACCGAGGTGACGAGGCCGCTCTGCGCGGGCGCAGGCGCGCGCAGCGCCGCCATCTGGCCGAGCGCGAGGTCGAGCGAGAAGCCGGGGGCGACGAGGCCGCGTTTCGCACGCTCGGCCTGCGTCGCGGTGTCGCCGTCGAGCGCGGTCGCGAACGCGTCGAGGCGCGCGCAATAGGCGTCGGCGTCGGCGGCGGTCCTGATGACGTGCGCGCTGTCGAGGAAGTCGGGGACGTCGAAATAGGCGCCGTCCTGCTGGCTGATGACATAGGGGTTGGTGGGGGAGCCGAGCCCGAATTTTTCGGCGGCGGTGCGCTGCTGGTTTTGCGAATAGAGCACGACCTCGCGGTTGAGGCGGCCGGCGTCGGAGAGCGTGGCGGGGGGCACGGCCTCGATCTGCGCGATCGTGCGGGTGGTGCGCGCGAGGTTCGCCCTGACCGCGCCGGGGGTGTAATCGCCGAGCCGGCTTTTCAGCGCGGCGTTGGCGCCCTTGTCGAGCCCGAGCTGGGTGGCGAATTCGGGGGCGTATTTGAGGTTCGCGTCGAAGATCGAGGTGAGGAGCGCGTCGAGCTTCGCGTCGCCGGGGGTGGCGCCGGCGGCGAGCGCGGCGCGCGGGACGAGGGCGAGCGTGGCGAGCATGCTCGCGGACGAGAGGAAGGCGCGACGGTTCATGTGATGGTCCCCCGGGGTTTGGGGGGATAGTAGCCGGGGAATTGTGCGGGGCAAGCGGGGGGGCTTGTCCCCCGCGTCGTCATCCCCGCGGAGGCGGGGATCCATAGGCTATGCGGGTGCCGCCGGATCGCGGGCGTTCGCCAGTCGGGATCCCCGCCTGCGCGGGGATGACGGGGGAGGGGTGACTCTCCCCTTTCGTCATCCTGGGCTTGACCCAGGATCCAGGGTTGCGGGCGGTGGTGCTGCTGGGCTCTGGGTCCCGACTTTCGTCGGGAGGACGGCGCGGGGGACGGTGTGGAGCGGCGGTTACACGCGTTCGACGGTGTTGACGGCGTCGGCGGCGCGGAGGCCGGCCATGAGGCGCATGAGTTGCTGGATGTCGTGGACCTCGACGTCGATCTCGTTGGTGTGGAAGCTGGTGTCGCGCGTGTCGAGGCGGAGGTTGATGATGTTGGCCATGTGCGTGCCGATGATTGACGCGACCACGCCGAGCGAGCCGGGCTCGTTCTTGACCATCACCGAGATGCGCGCGACCGCGCCTTCGGTTTTTTCGCCCCAGGCGACGTCGACCCAGTCGGTCTCGTTTTCGGTCCGCTCGGCGAGTTCGGCGAGCACGCGGCAGTCGATCGCATGGACCTCGATCCCCGCATCGGGGCGGCGCAGCCCGACGATGCGGTCGCCCGGCACCGGGTGGCAGCAGGTCGCGAGGTCATAGGCGACGCCCGGCGTCAGCCCCTTGATCGAGATCGCGCTCGACTGCGGGGCGACCGCATGGCCGAGATCGGCGCCGGTGGAGCCCGGCATCAGCGCCTCCATCACCTGTTCGTCGGACACGGTGCGGCGCGCGATCGCGACCATCAGCGCGCCCTCGTCGGCGATTTTGAGCCGCTTGAGCGCGGGCTCGGTCGCGTCGGGGCCGATCGGCGCGGGGAGGCGCGAGGCGATGTCGTCGAACAGCGTGCGGCCGAGTGCCTCCTGCTCGACGCGTTCCTTGTGGCGCAGATGGCGGCGGATCGCGGCGAGCGCCTTGCCGGTGGTCGCGACGTTGAGCCAGTGCGGTTGCGGCGACTGGCCTTTCGAGCGCAGGATCTGCACCTGGTTGCCGTTCTCGATCACGGTCGAGAGCGGCACGACGCGGCCGTCGATCTTCGCGCCGACCGCTTGGTCGCCGAGATCGGTGTGGACCGCATAGGCGAAGTCGATCGGCGTCGCGCCCTTGGGCAGCTGGATCAGCTCGCCCTTGGGGGTGAAGGCGAAGATGCGGTCGGCGTACATCGCCATCCGGGTATGTTCGAGAAGCTCCTCGGGGCTTTCGGCGGTGTCGAGGATCTCGACCAGGTCGCGGATCCAGCTGACCTGATGCTCGCCGCCGCCGATCGTCTGGCCGCCGCTCTTCTGCTTGTAGGCCCAGTGCGCGGCGAGGCCGAATTCGGCCTGGGCGTGCATCGCCTCGGTCCGGATCTGGATCTCGATACGCGCATTGTCGGCATGGATCACGCTGGTGTGGAGCGAGCGATAGCCGTTGCGCTTGGGCGTCGAGATGTAATCCTTGAACCGGCCGGGCACCATCGGCCAGCGCTGGTGGATGATGCCGAGCGCGGCGTAGCAGTCCGCCTCGGTCGGGACGATCGCGCGGAACGCCATCACGTCGGACAATTGTTCGAAATTGATGTGCCGTTCGGACATCTTGCGGAAGATCGAATAGGGATGCTTCTCGCGCCCCGCGACCTCCGCCTCGATGCCGGCGCGCGACAGCACGAGTTTGAGCCCCGAGGCGATCTTGGCGATGCGGTTGCCGTCGCCGTCCTTCAGCTGCTCCAGCCGGCGGTTGATCGATTCGGAGGCTTCGGGTTCGATCTGTTCGAAGGCGAGCGTCTGCATCTCGCGCATGAACTCGTACATGCCGATCCGCTCGGCGAGCGGCGCGTAGATGTCCATCGTTTCCTTGGCGATGCGACGGCGCTTCTCGGGCTTGGCGATGTGATGCAGCGTGCGCATGTTGTGCAGCCGGTCGGCGAGCTTCACCAGCAACACGCGGATGTCGTCGGACATGGCAAGCAGGAACTTGCGCAGGTTCTCGGCGGCGCGCTCATTCTCGGTCTGCGCCTCGATCTTGCTGAGCTTGGTGACGCCGTCGACCAGCCGCGCGACCGACGGGCCGAACAGGCGCGTGATCTCCTCGGGCGTGGCGACGGTATCCTCGATCGTGTCGTGGAGGATCGCGGTGGCGATCGTCTCGTCATCGAGATGCAGGTCGGTGAGGATGCCCGCCACCTCGATCGGATGGCTGAAATAGGGATCGCCGCTCGCACGCTTCTGCGACCCGTGCGCCTGCATCGAAAACACATAGGCGCGGTTCAGCAGGGCCTCGTCGGCATCGGGATCGTAATCGAGGACTCGATCGACGAGTTCATATTGGCGCAACACGGAACATAGATGGGGCCGCAGCGTGTTGCTTTGCAACCAAAAGCGTCCGGTCACCGTGATAGACGCACTCGATGAGCGCATCGCGCGGCGGAATGCTATAGGCTAGACCGGGGTCGGGGGGAGCCGGGACGATGGGGATTTCGGGGGGAATTTCGCGGGGGATTTCGCGAGGAATTTCGCGAGGGATTTTGCGCGAGCCGCTGCGGGAATGCAGCCTGCCGGCGGCGCTCGAGGCGATGGGGGAGCGCTGGTCGTTCCTGATCCTGCGCGCGGCGTTCAACGGGCTGCATCATTTCGAGGAATTCCAGGCCGAGCTGGGCATCGCGCGCAACATCCTGGCGAACCGGCTCGCGCGGCTGGTCGAGCACGGGATCCTCGCGCGGCGGCCGCTGCCCGAGGATCGCCGCAAGATCGCCTATGGCCTGACCGAGAAGGGCTTTGCGCTGCTGCCGACGATGATCGCGCTCCGGCAATGGGGCGAGCGGTGGGAGACGCGGATCCCGGCCTTCCCGATCCTGGTCGATGCGCGCGACCGGCAGCCGATCGAACAGGTCGCGGTGCGCGCGCATGACGGCCGCGTGCTGGGCCGGGGCGATCTGATCTGGGCGCTGCCGGGGGAGATCGGCGCGACGGACTGAGCGGTCAGACGGGGGTGGCGAGCCGCGCGATATGGTCGCGGATCGCGGGCGGCAGGCTCGCGGGGCGGCCGGTCGCGAGATCGACATGGACGCTGACCATCATGATCACGGTGTGGAGCGCGCCGGTTTCGGCATGCGTCAGCTCGATCCGCTTGGTGAGGCTCGACGTGCCGACCCGCTCGATCCGGACATGCGCCGCGATCGTGTCGCCGAGGCGGAAGGGCGCGAGATAGTCGATCTCGGTACGGCGGACGTTGAATTCGGTGTCGTCCCAGCCGGGCACCGCGGCGGCGATCCCGCTCCAGTCCCAGAAGTCGGTGATCGCGACATCGGCATATTCGAGATAGCGCGAGTTGAAGACGATCTTCTGCCCGTCGATCTCGGCGTAGCGGACGCGCAGGTTGGTGGAGAAGGCGAAGCCGGGGCGGGTCATGGCTTGGGGATGGCTGGGGCGGGGGGTGGCGTCAACCTTTCGGGGGGGGCTGCTTCCTCCTTCGTCATCCTGGACTTGATCCGGGACCCAGAGCCGCGGGCGGGGTGCTACTTGGCTCTGGATCCTGACTTTCGTCAGGATGACGGGTGGGGGTGGGAGATGCCGCTTTTCCCGCCGTCATCCTGGACTTGATCCAGGATCCAGAGCCGCGGGAGTGGCGCTGCTTGGCTCTGGATCCTGACCTTCGTCAGGATGACGGTTTGGGGAGGGGTGCTGCTCTTCACGCCGTCATCCCGGGCTTGATCCGGGACCCAGAGCCGCGGGGGTGGTGCTGCGTGGCTCTGGGTCATGACGTTCGTCAGGATGACGGGGGCGGGCGGCGGGTCAGCCGGCGCCCTGGGCGGGGGTGTTGACGCCCATGCTCTGGAGATAGCGTTTCACGTTGCGCGCGGCCTGGCGGAGGCGTTGTTCGTTTTCGACCATCGCGATGCGGACATAGCCCTCGCCATTCTCGCCATAGCCGACGCCGGGCGCGACCGCGACGTGGGCGTGGGTGAGGAGCTGCTTGGTGAATTCGAGGCTGCCGAGATGCGCGAGCGCGGGCGGCAAGGGCGCCCAGGCGAACATCGAGGCGCGCGGCGAGGGGATGTCCCAGCCGGCGCGGCCGAAGCTTTCGACCAGCACGTCGCGGCGCTTGTGATAGAGCTCGCGGTTGCGCGCGACGATGTCCTGCGGGCCGTTCAGGGCGGCGCAGGCGGCGGCCTGGATCGGGGTGAAGGCGCCGTAGTCGAGATAGCTCTTCACCCGGGCCATCGCCGCGATCAGCGTCTTGTTGCCGACCGCGAAGCCGATCCGCCAGCCCGCCATCGAATAGGTCTTGCTGAGCGAGGTGAACTCGATCGCGATGTCCTTGGCGCCCTTGACCTGAAGGATCGAGGGGGTGGGATTGCCGTCGTAATAGAGCTCGGAATAGGCGAGGTCGGAGATGATCCAGACCTTGTTCTCCTTCGCCCAGGCGACGAGCCGTTCGTAGAAGGCGAGGTCGACCGCCTCCGCGGTCGGGTTGGACGGATAGTTGACGACGAGGATCGACGGGCGCGGCACGGTGAACGCCATCGCGCGCTCGAGGCTCTCGAAATAGGCGTCGTCGGGGGTGGTCGGCACCGCGCGGATCGTCGCGCCGGCGATGATGAAGCCGAAGGTGTGGATCGGATAGGACGGGTTGGGCGCGAGCACGACGTCGCCGGGCGCGGTGATCGCGGTGGCGAGGCTGGCGAGCCCTTCCTTCGAGCCCATCGTCACGACGACCTCGGTCTCGGGATCGACGTCGACGCCGAAGCGACGGCCATAGTAATTGGCCTGCGCCTTGCGGAGACCGGGAATGCCGCGCGACTGCGAATAGCCGTGCGCGCCGGGCTTGCTGGCGACCTCGACGAGCTTGGCGATGACGTGCTCGGGGGGCGGCAGGTCGGGATTGCCCATGCCGAGATCGATGATGTCCTCGCCGCCCGCCCGCGCCGCCGCCCGCATCGCGTTCACTTCGGCGATGACATAGGGTGGCAGGCGTTTGATGCGGTAGAAATCGTCGGACATGATCGGCCCCGAGCTGGAGGAAGAGGTGCTGTACCGTATGCCGCGGGGGGCGTCATCCACCGCGTTTCGGTTGTGGCGGGAAAGGTGGGGGGCGTGCCTGCCCTTCTTCGTCATCCCGGGCTCGACCCAGGACCCAGAGCGGCGGGCGTGTACGCTGCTTGGCTCTGGATCCTGACTTTCGTCAGGATGACGGAAGGGGGGGGAGGGTTGCTGGGGTGCTTTCGCCGGGTGGGGGAGTGGGTTAGGCTTGGGCAAAAGGAGAGGTTGCCCATGTCCGAGACGCCGGGGATTGCCGCACCGACGCTGGCCGAGCTGCAGCACTGGACCTGGGTGATGGGGCGGGCGCAGCAGATGATGATGGCGCAGGGGCTCGATGCGATCACCGCGCCGCTCGATGCGGCGGTGCCCGAGGCGATGGTGGTGCCGGGGTTCAACGATCCGGCGACGATTGCGCGGGTGCGCGATTTCTGGCGGGACGGCTTTGCGCTGTGGCAGCAGATGCTGGTGCCCCCGGGGGGCGGCGCGGCGCCCCAGCCCGAGCCCGGGCCCGCGACCGACAAAAGGTTCAAGGCGGCGCAGTGGCGCGAGCCGGTGTTCGACCTGATCCGGCAGAGTTACCAGACGATCGGCGACCAGATGCTGCGCAGCGTCGACGCGGTCGAGGGGCTGGAGCCGCGGCAGAAGGAGCAGCTGCGCTTTGCGACGCGCGGCTTCGTCGATGCGATGAGCCCGACCAACTTCGCGCTGACCAATCCCGAGGTGATCGAGAAGACGATCGAGACGCGCGGCGCCAACCTGTTGCAGGGCCTGCAGAACATGATGGCGGACATCGGCCGCGGGCAGCTCAGCCACACCGCGCAGGGCAGTTTCGAGCTGGGCCGCAACCTGGCGATGACGCCGGGCAAGGTCGTGCTGCGCACGCCGCTCTACGAGCTGATCCACTATGCGCCGACCACCGAGCGCGTGCAGGCGACCCCGCTGGTGATCTTTCCGCCGTGGATCAACCGCTTCTACATCCTCGACCTCAACCCCGAGAAGAGCTTCATCCGCTGGGCGGTCGAGCAGGGCCTGAGCGTGTTCATGGTGTCGTGGAAGTCCGCCGATGCGAGCATGAAGGACGTGATCTGGGACGATTATGTCGCCGCGCAGATCGAGGCGATCGAGACGGTGCGCGGCCTGCTCGAGGTGCCCGCGGTGCATACGATCGGCTATTGCGTGGCGGGGACGACGCTGGCCGCGACGCTGGCGGTGCTGAGCGCGCGGGGGCAGGCGGACCGCGTCGCGAGCGCGACCTTCTTCACGGCGCAGGTCGATTTCGCGGATGCGGGCGAGCTCGCGCATTTCATCGACGACGAGCAGATCGCGCTGCTCGGCACGCTGTCGCCCGAGGGGTTTCTCGACGGGCGCTACATGGCGGCGACGTTCAACCTGCTGCGCGGGCGCGACCTGATCTGGAATTACGTCACCAACAACTATCTGCTCGGCAAGGATTATGTGCCGTTCGACCTGCTCCACTGGAATGGCGACACGACCAATTTGCCGGCGAAATGGCACAGGGCCTATCTGACCGACCTGTACCGCGACAATCTGCTGGTCGAGCCGGGCGCGATGGTGGTGGACGGCACGCCGGTCGACCTCAGTTGCGTGACGACGCCCGCCTATGTCCAGGCGGGGCGCGAGGATCATATCGCGCCGGCGGCGAGCGTGTGGAAGCTGACGACCGCGCTGTCGGGGCCGGTCCGCTTCGTGCTGGCGGGGTCGGGGCATATCGCGGGCGTGGTCAACCCGCCCGCCGCGGGGAAATATCAATATTGGACGCTGGATCCGGCCAGCACCGACACGCCGGCGAGCCTCGATGAATTCGTCGCCGCGGCGGTCGAGACCAAGGGGAGCTGGTGGCCCGACTGGGTCGCGTGGCTGCGCGCGATAGGGGACGAAACCGTTGCGGCGACGGGGGCGCGGATCCCCGGCGAAGGGGCGCTGCCCGCGCTTGGCGAGTCGCCGGGAGACTATGTGCGGATGCGGTGAGCACAGGCCGCCTCGAGCGCCCGTTAACCAACACGTTGAATCGGGGAATATATTGCACTGCACAATGGCGATTGTCGGGGCATTGCAACTGTGATATATTGCGACGCAACACGATAAGGCGGGGGCAGATGTGATGCGGGGGTCTGGTTCGAAGTCGGGCGATCGCGGGACGGTCAAATCCGTCGCGCCGGCGCGAGCCAAGCGAGTCGCCAAGCCCGTCGCGTTGCCCCCGGCCGAGACGGTCGCGGCGGTCGAGACGGCCCCGGTTGTCGAGACGACTCCGATCATCGAGCCTGCTCCGGCAGCCGTGCAAGCCCTCGAAATCACACCGCCCGAGACCGCGCCCGTCGCGCTTCCCGAGACTGTGCCCGAGATGGCTGTCGCCGCGGTCGAGGGGGCGGCTGGGATTGCTGCGGCGGACATCGCCGCGCAGCCCGCAAGCCCCGACGAGCCGCAGACCGCCGCGTCCGACGACGCGCAGCCTGTGAGCACCGAAGACGCGCAGCCCGCCGTGACCGGCGTCGCGGTGCCGCTTGCAACACCCGTTTCGACACCAGCAGACATCGTCGTTCCCGTCGGAGCGGCGCGTACAGGAAAGGATGGCATGATGAATTTCGACACCGGCACGATCGAAAAGACCCAGGCAATGTTCGCCGACCTCTCGACCCGCGCGAAGGGCGCGATGGAGAAGAGCGCGGCTGCGTTCGAGGACGCCAATGCGTTCGCCAAGGGCAATATCGAGGCGATCGTCGAATCGTCGAAGATTGCCGCCAAAGGCGCCGAGACGCTGGGGCATGAAGTTTCGGCCTATGCCAAGGCATCGTTCGAGGGCGCGACCGAGGCGATGAAGACGCTCGCCGCGGCCAAGTCGCCGACCGAGTTCATGAAGCTGCAGGGCGATTACATGCGCACCGCGTTCGACACGCTGATCGCGGACAGCGCGCGTTCGACCGAGATGATGATGAAGATGGCGGGCGAGATCACGCAGCCTTTGTCCAACCGGGTCGCGATCGCGACCGAGAAGATGAAGATCGCCAACTGAGCCGGTGACCGGGGTCGGCACTACGCGTCGTCTCCGGCCGGACGCGAGACGGGAGGGGCAGGCAGGGGATCCCTTGCCTGCCCCTTCTGCGTGGCGCTTGTGCCTTACCCCTTTGCCGGGCCCTTTTGCCGGGCCTCATAGGTTGCCCTTTTAGCGGGCGGGGCTTGCTCTTCGACCATCAGGTGCCATATTTTCACGTCATGGCGCTGACACCGAAAATACTGGTTCCGATGACGATGACCGAGCGACGCTATAGCCGTGTTGAAGACGGGATCCGTGCCGAAGACGGAAATTCCGACGGCACCGGGGATTCCGGCGGCAACGACCGGGGCAATGTCGGCATCGCGACCAAGACGCGGTCGCGCACCAAGCAGCCGACGCCGTACCGCGTGCTGATGCTCAACGACGATTACACGCCGATGGAATTCGTCGTGCTGTGCCTGCAGCGCTTCTTCCGCATGGACATGGAGGCGGCGACGCGGGTGATGCTGCACGTCCACCAGAAGGGCGTCGGCGTGTGCGGGACGTTCAGCTACGAGGTCGCCGAGACCAAGGTCAGCCAGGTGATGGATTTCGCGCAGCAGAACCAGCACCCGCTGCAGTGCACGCTCGAAAAGGCGTGATCGGGCGGCTTTAGGGGGCGCGTCGGAGGATAGGCCCGGCGGGTCAGCGCGCGGGCGGGAGCCAGCGCAGGTCGAGACCGTCGAACCGGTTCACGTAATTGGCGGCACGCAGCAGCGCGGTCTCGTCGGTGAACGACACGCGGCCAGCACCACGCGCGATCAGCCCGTCCTCCTCGAGCTGACGGAGCATGCGGTTGACATGGACCGCGGTCAGCCCGGTCGCGTCGCCAATCTCCTCCTGCGTCAGCGGCAGAGCGAAATCGGTGGTCGCGGCCTGTCCGGTCAGCCGGATGCGGTTGCGGATCTCGAGCAGCAGCGCGGCGACGCGGACCTTGGCGGAGGTGCGGCCGAGGGCGGCGAGCCGGTCGGTCAGCGCGACCTTTTCCATCTGGTTCATCACCATGATGACCGCGGCGAGCCGCGGATGTTCGGTCAGCAGCCCCGCCATCAGCGTCCGGTCGAACGGGCAGACGGTCAGGTCGGTCATCGCGACGATCGTCTCGGGCGAGTCGCGGTAGACCAAAGCCGAGACCGCGAGCATGTCGCCGGGAAACAGGAAGCGCAGGATCTGGCGGCTGCCGTCGTCGAGCAGGACATAGCTCATCGCCATGCCGCGCTGGAGGATGAAGAGCTCGGCCATCGGGTCGTGCTCGCGCAGCAGGATCGTGCCGCGGCGCAGGTCGCGCGGGCGCTCCTCGAGGCGCGTCAGTGCCGTCGTCTCGCTCTCGGTCAAGGTGATGTAATCGCCGAGACGTTCGGCGAAGCAGCTGTGCGGCACTGTGATCGGCTCCCCGTCGTTGCTCCACAGAGCAAACCCCCCGATTTTACGCATTAAAGTCGATCAATAGGGCCGGTCTGAGCCACATTTGGTTGACCGCCAAGCGCGCCTGCGGAGGCAGGCCCGCTACGCGGCCGGGCTTGCGCGGATCGTGCGGGGCGATAGACAGCCGGGGATGGACCGTATTCTCATTCGCGGCGGCAACCGCCTGACCGGGCGCCTGCCCATTTCCGGCGCGAAGAACGCCGCGCTCACGCTGATGCCCTGCGCATTGCTGACCGAGGAGCCGCTGACGCTGCGCAACCTGCCGCGGCTGGCCGATGTCGACGGGTTCGGGCATCTGCTCAACCAGCTGGGCGCGTCGACCGCGATCCAGGGGACCCGCCCTGAGGATTTCGGGCGGGTGATGACGATCCGCGCGGGCAACCTGACCTCGACCGAGGCGCCCTACGACATCGTGCGGAAAATGCGTGCGTCGATCCTCGTGCTCGGCCCGCTGCTCGGGCGCGGCGGCGAGGCGACGGTGTCGCTGCCCGGCGGCTGCGCGATCGGCAACCGGCCGATCGACCTGCATCTGCGCGCGCTCGAGGCGATCGGCGCCGAGCTGGAGATGGCGGCGGGCTATGTGAAGGCGACCGCGCCTGGCGGACGGCTGACCGGGGGACGCTATCGCTTCCCGATCGTGTCGGTCGGCGCGACCGAGAATGTCGTGATGGCGGCCGTGCTCGCGCGCGGGACCAGCGTGATCGAGAATGCCGCGCGCGAACCCGAGATCGTCGACCTGTGCCGCTGCCTCGTCGCGATGGGCGCGTCGATCGACGGGATCGGCACCGAGACGCTGACGATCGAGGGCCGCGACCGGCTGCACGGCGCGACCTATGCGGTGATGCCCGACCGGATCGAGGCGGGCAGCTATGCCTGCGCCGCGGCGATCACCGGCGGCGACCTCGAGCTGACCGGCGTGACCGCGTCGGACATGGGCGCGACGCTCGACGCGCTGGTCGAGGCGGGGGTGAGCGTCACCCCGACCAAGGACGGCATCCGCGTCGCGTCGGACGGGCATCTCCAGCCGCTGACGCTGTCGACCGCGCCCTATCCGGGGTTCGCGACCGACATGCAGGCGCAGTTCATGGCGATGCTGTGCAAGGCGGACGGCGCGAGCGTGCTGACCGAGACGATCTTCGAGAACCGTTACATGCACGTGCCCGAGCTGGCGCGGATGGGCGCGGACATCCAGGTACGCGGCCGCACCGCGGTGGTGCGCGGCGTCGACAAGCTGGTCGGCGCGCCGGTGATGGCGACCGACCTGCGCGCGTCGATGAGCCTGATCCTGGCGGGGCTGGCGGCGGACGGCGAGACGTCGGTCGGGCGGGTGTATCATCTCGACCGGGGATATGAGCGGCTCGAGGAGAAACTGAGCGCGGTCGGTGCGGATATCGAGCGGGCGAGCGACGGGTGAGGCTTCGGGCGTCGGACGTCCCTCCTCCGTCATCCTGACGAAAGTCAGGATCCAGAGCCATTAAGCGCAGCGTCTGTAACTCTGGATCCTGACTTTCGTCAGGATGACGGGGTGGGGGGAGTGTGGCGTTTGGGGCCCTGGGTCCTGACTTTCGTCAGGATGACGGGAAGGGATGGCGGGTGCCGCGCGTCAGGCGATGCGGTCGGGGACTTCGGCGGCGTCGTGTTCGATCGTCGTGGCGGGGGCGACGGCTTCCCAGGGGAAGACGAACCAGTCCTTGGTGTCGCGGCGGTCGATCGTGCGGGCGGTGTAGTCGATGCGTTCGGCGGAGCTGAGATTGTCGATCAGCGTCGCGAAGCGGATCGCGCCGGGGGTCGCGCCCGCGGCGGCGAGCGCGGTGCGCAGATGCGTGATCGTGCGGCCGGAATCGTTGATGTCGTCGAGGAAGAGCAGACGCTCGCCCGACTGGGTGCGCGCGGCGAGCTTGACGAGCGGCTGGTCGGCGAAATCCTCGACCTGGCTCGAATAGTCGACCGAGAGCGTCGGCAGGCCGATCGCGTGGCTGAGGAAGACCGCGGGGACGAGACCGCCGCGGCCGATGCCGATGATGAAATCGGGGGTCCAGTCGGCGTCCGCGCGCAGCTGTGCGGCGAGGGTGTGGATCGCGGCGACGAAGTCGTCCTGCGGGATGGGGGTGAAGATCGGCATCCGTTGCGCTTTAACGGGTGGGGGGCGCTGGGGCCAGCCGGTGTTCGGTGGGGCGGCGCTGCTGGGCTCTGGGTCCTGACGTTCGTCAGGATGACGGGGGGGAAGGCGGGGCGCCCGGTCCGGGTGTTTCCCCGCGAAGGCGGGGACCCAGTCTGGGCTCCCGCCTTCGCGGGAGAACAAGGTTAGGCTCAGATCGCTTCGAGGGCTTGCGTGAAGTCGGCGATCAGGTCGTCGGCATCCTCGACGCCGATCGAGATGCGGACGAGGTTGTCGGTGATGCCGAGCGCCTGTTTGCGCGCGTCGGGGACCGAGAGGTGCGTCATGCCGGCGGGGTGGCTGGCGAGCGTTTCGGTGCCGCCGAGCGAGACCGCGAGTTTCGCGATCTTGAGCGCGTCGAGGAAGGCGAAGCTCTCGCGCTCGCCGCCCTTCAGGTAGAGCGAGAAGGTCGAGCCGCCGCCGGTGCAGTGGCGGCGATAGATGTCGGCCTGACGCTCGGCGCCGGGTTCGTCGGCGAGGAAGCCGAGATAGCCGACGCGTTCGACCTTGGGGTGATGCCGCAGATAGGCGCAGACCTTGGCGGCGTTCTCGCCCGCGCGGCTCATGCGGAGTTCGAGCGTCTCGAGGCTGCGCAGCAACATCCACGCGGTGTTGGGATCGGTGATCGTGCCGATC
This sequence comes from Sphingomonas sp. CFBP 13706, assembly GCF_014842355.1. NCBI lineage: Bacteria > Pseudomonadati > Pseudomonadota > Alphaproteobacteria > Sphingomonadales > Sphingomonadaceae > Sphingomonas > Sphingomonas sp. CFBP 13706. Next base: position 17,393 of record NZ_JACYVM010000003.1, on the reverse strand, counting down.
GTGTTGCGCATCGTCCGGATCGTGTTGATGTGCGCCTTGGTGCCGAGCACGCCGCCCGCGACGAGATCCGAATGGCCGCCGACATATTTGGTCAGCGAATAGACGACGATGTCCGCGCCGTGCTTGAGCGGCTGGAACCAGAGCGGCCCCAGGAAGGTGTTGTCGATCGCGATCGGCGGCTTTTCACCCGTGAAGATCGCGTCGCGGCTGGCGGCGACCGCCTCGACATCGACCAGCGCGTTGGTCGGGTTGGCGGGGCTTTCGAGATAGATGAGCGCGACGTTGCCGGTCGCGGCCTCGGTCATCACCGCGTCGATCTCCTCGCGCGTGGCACCCGCGGGGAAGTCGAGCCACTTGACCCCGAACTTGCCGAGCACGCGGCCGATCAGCGTCTCGGTCGCGGCGTAGAGCGGCCCCGAATGGACGATGGTGTCGCCGGGCTTGACCATCGCGAGGAACAAGGTGGCGATCGCGGACATGCCGGACGAGAAGGCGAGCGCGTCCTCCGCCTCTTCCCAGACGCCGAGGCGATCCTCGAGGATCTCCTGGTTGGGACCGTTGAAGCGCGAATAGACGAGGCCCTCGGCACCGCCCGGACGCTTGCCGGTGACGCCCTCGAAATGGCGCTTGCCCGCGGCGGCATTGGGGAAGACGAAGGTCGAGGTGAGAAAGATCGGGGGCTTGAGCGAGCCTTCGGACAGCGACGGGTCGTAACCATGGCCCATCATCAGCGTCGAGGGCTTCAGCTTGCGGCCGCCGATCTTCTCGACCTCGGGCTTGGGGGCGACGCGCGCGGCGACGCCGGTGAGGTCGGCTTCGGTCTCGGCGGGCATGCCGGTGGGGGTCGGGGTATCGGACATTCTAGGCTCCTGCATGGCCCGTCTGGTGCGGGCCGATGCGGCGAGCCTAGCGATGCGCAGCCGGTTTGGGGAGGCGTCAGAGGCCGATGATACTGATCTGGCGACCATAAGTGGGTTCGCCGCGATGGGTCGCGCGGCGATAGCTGAAGAAGGCATCGTCTTCGGTGTAGGTGTCGCGCCCGAGCGCCTCGACCCGGCCGACCCCCGCGGCGGCGAGCCGGTTGACGACATAGGCCTCGAGATCGAACTGGTAATGGTCGGTGCGGGCATCCGCGAAGAAGCGTTCGTTCTCGGGATCGGCCTCGCAGAAGCGGCGGAGGAAGCCGGTGTCGACCTCGTAGCTGGCGCGCGCGATGCACGGGCCGACCGCGGCGACGATCCGGTCGCGGCGCGCGCCGATCGCCTCCATCGCGAGCAGGGTGGCGTCGGTCACGCCGCCGAGCGCGCCCTGCCAGCCGGCATGCGCGGCGCCGACGATCCCCGCCTCGCTGTCGGCGAAGAGGACGGGCGCGCAGTCCGCAGTGAGGATGCCGAGCGCGAGCCCGGGGCGGTCGGTGACGAGCGCGTCGGCGCGCGGGCGGAATGTGTCGTCGACGGGGGCGGTGATCGTCCCCGCCCCCGCCGAGTGGATCTGGTAGAGGCCGACGAGCTGCGCGCCGGGGAGGACGGCGTCGGTCGCGCGGCGGCGATTCTCGGCGATCGCGGCGGGGGAATCGTCGGAGCCGGTGCCGGTGTTGAGGCTGGCATAGGCGCCGGTCGAGACGCCACCGGTGCGGGTGAGGAAGCCGTGGGGGATGGGGGCGAGCGATTTTGCGCGGATGGGGGTGGGGGCGGTGGTGTCAGTCATGCGCCTGTGTCCTGCTTAAGCTCTGGCGCCACCCCGGCGGGGGCCGGGGTCCAGTTGGGGGACGGTCGTGACGGGGGGTGGCGCTTCATTACCGGGGACGTTCCAACTGGGCCCCGGCCTTCGCCGGGGTGGGGGTCTGGGGGTGAGGCACCGGCGTGCTGCGGTTCCCCGGCGGGGGCCGGGGTCCAGGTGGGGGGCGGTTGTGACTGGGGGCATCGCGTCGTTACCGGGGCTTTCCCAACTGGGCCCCGGCCTTCGCCGGGGTGGAGGTTGGGGTGGAGGTGCCGCGTCATAGCGCCAGGCGCATGATGCGGTCGTCGTCCGCCTTCTCGCCGACCATGAAGACGTAGCGGCCGATCTCGGTGAAGCCGTAGCGCTGGTAGAAGCGGTGGGCGCGGTGGTTGTCGACATAGACGCTGAGGATCATCTCGGTCCGGGCGTCGGCGCGCGCGGTGGCGAGCGCCCAGTCCATCAGCGCGGGGCCGACGCCGGCGCCGTGCTGGTCGGCGCGGACATAGAGCTGGTAGAGTTCGACCGCGGTGGCGGGCCAGTCGCCCGGGAAGGCGACCGGGCCGGTCTTGGCGAACCCGACGATCGCACCCTCGTCGAGCGCGACATGGATGCGGAAGGCGGGGTCGCCGATCTGCGACGGCAGGCCCTGCGGCCCGAACGCCTGGTCGAGGAAGGCGGCGAGATCCTGCGGGCGGTAGAGCGTGCCGAACGTCTCGGTGAACGACGCGCGCGCCATCGCGGCGAGCGCGGGGCCGTCGGCGGGGACCGCGTCGCGGTAGGTGATCATGCGAAGGCGGCCGGGTTGGGCCAGCCGGGCGACGTGATCGCGAGCGCTTTGAAGAGCGACCCCATGTCGTCCATCAGCCGGCGGCGGTCGGCGGCGAGCGCCTCGGCGCGGTCGGGCGAGGCCTTGGCGAGCGCGGAGGTGCGCGTGTCGATGCCGAGGCCGCCGAGCAGGTCGCGCTGTGCGACGGGGCCCCAGGCGACCGCGCCATCGGCCTGCGCGGCGGCGGCGAGCGTGGTGAAATCGACATGCGCGGTCAGGTCGTGCTCGCCCGGTGCCTCGAACGGGTTGGCGAAGGCGTGCGCGCGGACCGCCTGGAGCGTGTCGCCGAGCGCGGGGCCTTCATAGCCGTAATCGATCGCGAGCAGCGCGCCGCCCTGTGCGACGAGGCGTTTGGCGAGCGTGCGGACGATGCCGACCGCGGCGGGGGCGGTCTCGAGAATCGATCCGGCGGGCGCGTCGCGGAAGGGTTCGGGAATGACGGCGTCGGGAAGCGGCTTGCCCGCGATCGGAAGGAACAGCAGGTCCTGCGCGGCGACGAGGCGTTCGTGCCAGGCGTCCTCGCGCTTCAGCAACTGGCGGATCGGCAGCGCGTCGAAGAATTCGTTCGCGACGACGATCAGCGGAAGCTCGGTCGGCAGCGTATCGATCGTGTCGTGCCAGGTCGCGGCGGGGACGCGCTCGGCCTGCGCGGTGCGGAGCGCGGGGCTGGTCTCGACGAAATGGACGGGGGGCGTCAGGCCGGCCTTGGCCATCGCGCGCAAGGCATCGGCGGCGAGCGTGCCGCGGCCGGGGCCGAGCTCGACCCAGGCAATGTCCGGGCGGCCGGCGCGGTCCCACAGATCGGCGCACCACAGGCCGAGGAGCTCGCCGAACATCTGGCTGATCTCGGGCGCGGTGGTGAAGTCGCCTGCGGTGCCGAGCGGGTCGCGGGTCGCGTAATAATGCGCGTTGGCGGCGGCCATGTACTGCGCGACGGGGACGGGGCCGGCGAGGGTGATCGCGCGGGCGAGGCGTTCGGGGAGGGCGGTGTCGGGGGTGGTGTCAGTCATCATGTATTTCTCTACCTCCCCGGCGGAGGCCGGGGCCCAGTTGGGGGACGGTGATGACGGGGGGCAGCACGCTCGTCACCTGGGCCTTCCCAACTGGGCCCCGGCCTCCGCCGGGGTGGGGATGAGGGTGAGGGGGTGTCCGTTACGCGACGCTCTGCGAGCCGGCGATGGATTCGACGCGGATGCGGCGGCGGGCGGCGGTGAGGATCAGGAAGAGGCCGCCGAGGATCATCGGCACGCAGAGCCACTGGCCCATGTGGAGCCCGGTCTTCTCGGCAAAGGCGCGCAGCTGCGAATCGGGTTCGCGGAAGAATTCGACGGTGAAGCGCGCGAGGCCGTAGCCGAGCACGAACAGCCCGACGAGCTTGCCCGGGTCATAGCGCGCCTTGGTCTTCCAGAAGGCGAACCAGAGGAGGGCGAAGAGCGCGAGGCCTTCGAGCCCGGCCTCGTAGAGCTGGCTCGGATGGCGGGCGGGCTCGATCATGCCGAAGGGGACGGTGCGCGCGAAGACGATGCCCCAGGCGACGTCGGTCGGCTTGCCCCAGAGCTCGCCGTTGACGAAATTGGCGAGCCGCCCGAAGAACAGCCCGAACGGCACGCAGCAGGCGATGTAATCGTGGACGCGCAGCCAGTTGAGCTTGTGCTTGCGCGCGAACAGGATCAGCCCGAGCGACACGCCGATCACGCCGCCGTGGAACGACATGCCGCCGTCCCAGAGCCGGAGGATGCGCAACGGTCGCAGGATCATCTCGGGCGCGTAGAACAGCACATAGCCGAGCCGCCCGCCGAGGATGATGCCGAGCGTCGCGTAGAAGACGAGGTCGTCGGCATGACGCCGCGCCATCGGTGCGCCTGGCTGGGCGAGCAGTTTGAGCAGATACCACCAGCCGAGCAGGATCCCGCCGATATAGGCAAGGCTGTACCAGCGCAGCGTGAAGAACCCGATCGAGAAGACGTCGGGGTGGAGCCCCAGGTCCTCGAACCGGATATGTTGGCCCGTAGCGGGGCTAGGCAGGCCACCGGCTACGGCGGCTAAGGTCGACAGGATCAATGGCTTTTCCCCACGCGTTCGCGCCTGCATAATGAGCGGTGACGATAAGACCAAGGCGATAAGACCGGGGCCATAAGTCCAGAGGGAGAGTGAGATGCGGACCGAGCTAGACGCGGCGATGGATTCGACGATGGCGGCGCTGACCGCGCCCGGGGGGATGCTCGGGCTCGGATCGATCGAGCGGTTCGGCGTGACGCTGCCGACGATCGCGGTCGCGCCGCCCGCGCTCAACGCCTATTTCGCGCATTATGCCGGCGAGCACCGCGACCAGGTGTTCCTTGTCGCAGGCGACGAGCGGCTGACGTTCGCCGAGGTCGAGGACGCCGCCGAGCGCGTCGCCTGCGCGCTGGTATCCGCGCACGGCATCCAGCGCGGCGACCGGATCGGCATCGCGATGCGCAATTCGCCGTCGTGGATCGTGCTGTACATGGGCATCATCATGGCCGGCGGGGTCGCGACGCTGCTGAACGGCTGGTGGCAGTCGGACGAGCTGGAGGCGGCGATCCGCGACGTCGACTGCAACATGGTGTTCGCCGATCCGCCGCGCGTGAAGCGGCTGGCGCAGATCGCCGGGCTGGCGACGCCGGTGATCGGGATCGACGATACGCTACCGCTGCGAATCGCGCTCGACGTGCTGCTGAAGGAGGATCCGGTCGGCGTCGCGCTGCCGCCGCTGGGCCCCGACGACCATGCGACGATCCTGTTCACGAGCGGGTCGACCGGCCAGTCGAAGGGCGCGCTGTGCGATCACCGCGCGATCATCCAGGCGATCTTCAACTATCTGGGCCAGGCGATGATGATGCTCGGCATCGCCACCGCGCAGGGCAATCCGCCGGTCGGCCAGCCGGTTACGCTGCTGACGATCCCGCTGTTCCACATCACCGGCGAGGTGCCGGTGTTCCTGCAGAGCTTCGCGATGGGGCGCAAACTGGTGCTGATGCCCAAATGGGATGCGCGCGAGGCGATGCGGCTGATCGAGGCGGAGGGCGTGACCTATTTCGTCGGCGTGCCGCTGATGAGCTTCGAGATCCTCAACCACCCCGATCGCGGCGATTACGACCTGTCGACGGTGACCGACTTCGCCGCAGGCGGCGCGCCGCGGCCGGTCGAGCATGTCCGGCGGCTGGGCGAGGAGATGGGGGGAAGCGCGCCGCTGATCGGTTACGGCCTCACCGAGACGAACGCGGTGGGGACGGGCAACTGGCGGAGCAATTATATCGCCAAGCCCAATTCGGCGGGGCGGGCGAGTGCGCCGCTGGTCGACCTCGCGATCCTCGACGATGACGGGCGTGCACAGCCCGTGGGCGTGCGTGGCGAGGTGGGCATCCGCAGCGTGTGCAACTTCAAGGAATATTGGAACCGGCCCGAGGCGACCGCGGCGGCGTTCACCGCGGACGGCTATTTCCGGACGGGGGATATCGGGTTTCTCGACGAGGACGGCTATCTGTTCATCGTCGACCGCAAGAAGGACATCATCATCCGCGGTGGCGAGAATATCTCGTGCCAGGAGGTCGAGGCGGCGCTGTACCAGAACCCCGCGGTCGCGGAGGCGGCGGTGTTCGGGCTGGCGGACGAGCGGTTCGGCGAGGTGCCGGGCGCGGTGGTGGTGCTGCAGGAGGGCGAGACGCTGACGCCCGACGATCTGTGCGCGTTCCTCCACCAGCATATCGCGGCGTTCAAGGTGCCGCAGCGGGTCTGGATCGCCGACGCGCCGCTGCCGCGGCTGGGGACGGAGAAGATCGACAAGGTGACGATCCGGGAGCGGTATCGGGGGATGGTTTGAGGGGGGTGCGGCTGGGATAGCTCGCTTCTCGTGTCATCCTGACGAACGTCAGGATCCAGGGCCCAGCAGCGGTGCGTTTTGGTACTCTGGATCCTGACTTTCGTCAGGATGACGGGAGTGGGTGGGCGTGCGCGTGCCTCACGTCTGCTCGTCATCCTGACGAAAGTCAGGATCCAGAGCCAAGCAGCGTTGCGTCCTGTTACTCTGGGTCCCGACTTTCGTCGGGATGACGGAAGGGGGGATGACGGAAGGGCGGATGACGGGTGGGGGTGGGGCGCGCTGCCCCGCATCCGGCGGTTTGCGGCGCCTTCACCGCGGGGGGGAGACGGGGTAGGGGCGCGGGATGATCAGTCGGCGGGGGATTTTGGCGGGGGGCGGCGTGGGGATCGGGCTGGTCGTGGCCTGGGGGCTGTGGCCGCGCGACTATGCGCCGACGCTGGTGGCGGATCCGGGGGAGAGCGCGTTCGGGGCGTGGCTGAAGATCGGCAGCGACGGGCATGTCACGGTCGCGGTGCCGCAGGCCGAACAGGGGCAGGGCGTCTATACCGCGCTGGCGCAGATCGTCGCGGACGAGCTGGGTGCGGACTGGCGGACGGTGGGCGTCGAGCCCGCGCCGCTCAACCCGCTTTATGCCAATCCGGTCGGGCTGAACGCGCTGTTCGAGGGGATGCCGGGCGTGGTTCCCGCAGCGGTCGCCGGCCCCGCGCCGATGCTGACCGCGGGATCGAGTTCGGTGCGGATGTTCGAGGCGGCGTGCCGCGATGCCGGCGCGGCGGCGCGGGTGCTGCTGTGCAAGGCGGCGGCGCGGCGCTGGGATGCGGACTGGGCGGACTGCCGGACCGAGGCGGGGTTCGTCGTGCAGGGCACGCGGCGGATCCGCTTCGCCGCGCTGGCCGAGGACGCCGCGCGCGAGACGCTGCCGGACGACCCCAATATCGGCGGGCCGGGCGCGGGCGCGCTCGCGGGGCGGTCGGTGCCGCGGATCGACACGCCCGCCAAGGTCGACGGATCCGCCAATTTCACCGGCGACGTCCGCCTGCCCGACATGGTCCATGCGGCGATCCGGCAGGGACCGGTCGGCGACAGCCGGCTGATCGGGGTCGACCGCGCCGCCGCGGACCGCGTGCGCGGCGTGCTGCAGATCGTCGAGACGCCCACTTGGGTCGCGGCGGTGGCGACGACCGGCTGGGCGGCGCAGCAGGCGCTGTCCGCGATGGCGCCGCGGTTCGCGACGCGGGGGCCTGTGGTCGACAGCGGGACGATCGCCGCCGCGCTCGACGCCGCGTTCGAGGCGCCGGGGGCGACGATGGCGCACAGCGGGGAGATCGGCACGCTGCTCGACGGGGCGGGGGTGGTCACCGCCGCCTACCGCGTCGCGCCCGCGGTGCATGCGGCGATCGAGACGCGCAGCGCGACCGCGGCATACCGCGACGGAATCCTCGAGATGTGGCTGCAGACTCAGGCGCCGGGGCCCGCGCGTGCGGCGGCGGCGCGCGCGGCGGGGATCGACGAGGCGCAGGTGGTGATCCATCCGATGCCGGTCGGCGGGTCGTTCGGCGCCGCGCTGGAGCATGACGCGGCGGCACAGGCGGCGGTGCTGGCGGTGCGGCTGAAGCGCCCGGTCAGCCTGGTCTGGTCGCGGGCCGAGGACCTGATGCACGACCGCTATCGGCCCGCGGCGGCGGCGCGGCTGGCGGCGCGACTCGATGCGCGTGGGCGGATTCTCGCCTGGCGCACGGCGATCGCGGCGCCCGCGACCGGCGCGGAGATCGCGGCGAGGGTGCTGCCGGGGATCGCCAGCCGCGCGGCGACCGCGCTGACCCGCGGCGATCCGCATGCGGTCGGCGGTGCGCTGCCCGCTTATGCGATCCCGGCGGTGGCGGTCGTGCATCATGCCGCCGAGATCGGCGTGCCGACGGGCGCGCTGCGCGGTGGCGCGCATGGCTATACCGCGTTCTTCACCGAGACGTTCGTCGACGAGCTCGCGCGGATCGCCGCGACCGAGCCGATGTCCTACCGGATCGGCATGCTGGGCGGCGGCGCGAGACTTGCGCGATGCCTGTCGACCGCGGCGTCGCTGGGCGGGTGGAATGGCGGCGTCCCCGGCAGCGGCCAGGGGATCGCGGCCCACGCCTTTCGCGGCAGTTTCATCGCGGTGCTGGCGGAGGCGCATCTGGGCGCGGACCGGCGGCCGGTGGTCGAGCGGCTGGTCGCGGCGGTCGATTGCGGGGTGCAGATCAACCCCGACCTGGTCCGCCAGCAGATCGAAGGCGGGCTGATCTTCGGGCTGGCGACCGCGCTGGGCGCGGCGACCGGCTTCACGCGCAACCTGGCCGATGCACGCGGCTTTGGCGACCTGCATCTGCCGCGGCTGGCGGACACGCCCGACATCACCGTCGAGCTGATCCGCAGCGACGAGGCGCCGGGCGGGGTCGGCGAGCTGGGCGTGCCCGCGGTCGCGCCGGCGATCGCGAATGCAATCTTCTCCGCAACGGGCTTTCGTCTGCGCGATTTGCCTTTAAGACCCTCGACATGACCCTGCCCCCCGACCATCCCGCGATTCCGAAGCCCCGGATCGGCGTCCTGCTGATGAACCTGGGGACGCCCGACGGCCCCGACGTGCGATCGGTCAAACGCTATCTCGGCGAATTCCTGTCGGATCGGCGCGTCGTCGAGATCCCGGCGATCGCGTGGCAGCCGATCCTGCGCGGTATCATCCTGAACACGCGGCCGAAGAAATCGGCGCATGCGTACAGCCAGGTATGGCGCGAGGACGGTTCGCCGCTCGCCGCGATCACGCGGTTGCAGGCGGCGGCGGTGAAGGATTCGTTCGGGCCCGAGGTGCTGGTCGACTGGGCGATGCGCTATGGCCGGCCGGCGATCGCCGAGCGGCTGAGCGCGATGCAGGCGGCGGGGTGCGAGCGGATCCTGCTCGCGCCGCTCTATCCGCAATATTGCGCGGCGACGACCGCGACCGCGAACGACAAGGCGTTCGCGCATCTGGCGGGACTGCGCTGGCAGCCCGCGCTGCGCACGCTGCCGCCTTATTATGACGATCCCTTGTATATCGACGCGCTGAAGACCGATCTCGAGACGTCGCTCGCCGCGCTCGATTTCGTCCCCGATGCGATCGTCGCGAGCTTTCACGGCATGCCCAAGCGGACGCTGGAGATGGGCGATCCCTATCATTGCCACTGCCAGAAGACCGCGCGGCTGCTGAGCGCGGCGATGGGGCGCGAGCTGACGGTGGCGTTCCAGTCGCGGTTCGGGCCGCAGACCTGGCTTGGGCCCGCGACCGACGAGACCCTCGTGGAACTGGCCAAGGCGGGGAAGACCAAGGTCGCGATCTTTGCGCCCGGTTTTTCGGCGGACTGTCTGGAAACGCTCGAGGAATTGTCGATTCGCGGGCGCGAGAGCTTCGAGGAGGCGGGCGGCAAGGACTTTGCCTATCTGCCGTGCCTGAACGACGGCCCCGCGGGGATCGCGATGCTCGAGCGGCTGCTTGCACGCGAGCTTGAAGGTTGGACGCGCCGCGGTTAGCCTCCGGTAAAACACGTATGGCGGGAGAGAAGGCATGGCACGCGTCGCGATCGTAACCGGGGGAACGCGTGGCATCGGCGAGGCGATCAGCCTTGCGCTGCAGAAGACCGGGCTGACCGTGGCGGCGACCTATGCGGGCAATGCCGAACGCGCCGAGGCCTTTGCCGCGCGGACCGGAATCGCGGTCTATCAATGGGATGTCGCGGATTACGACGCGTGCCAGGCGGGCTGTGCGAAGGTCGCTGCCGATCTGGGCGATGTCGACATCGTCGTGAACAATGCGGGCATCACGCGCGACGGCACGATCCTGAAGCTGAGCTATGACGACTGGAAGGCGGTGATCGACACCAATCTGGGCGGCTGCTTCAACATGGCCAAGGCGGTGTTCCCGGGCATGCGGACGCGCAAATGGGGGCGGATCGTCAATATCGGCTCGATCAACGGGCAGGCCGGGCAATATGGCCAGGTCAATTACGCCGCGGCGAAATCGGGCATCCACGGCTTCACCAAGGCGCTGGCGCAGGAGGGCGCGCGGGCCGGGGTGACGGTCAACGCGATCGCGCCGGGCTATATCGATACGGACATGGTCGCGGCGGTGCCGGCCGACGTGCTCGAGAAGATCGTCGCGAAGATCCCGGTCGGGCGGCTGGGCCAGGCGAGCGAGATTGCGCGCGGGGTCGTGTTCCTGTGCTCGGAAGAGGGCGGGTTCGTGACCGGCTCGACGCTGAGCATCAATGGCGGGCAGCATATGTATTGACGGTTTTGCCCCGGCTGCGCGGCAGCCGGGGCAAAACCGTCACGGCCGGCGGACGGGTGGAACCCGGTCCGGCCGACGGCTTGGGGTTTCTCCGGGTTGCTGGGGACGGTGGCCTTGGCTCTGGATCCTGACTTTCGTCAGGATGACGGGGTCGTTCCGGTCTCGGGGGCGAAACCGAAATAGTCGTGGCGGTACGCGTCGAGCGCGGTGCCGATGCAGCGGACCGTCGGGGAGGACTGCGCGTCGCCCTGATCGTTGGCGCGCAGGGTGAAATCTGCGCTTGGGAGCTGGGTCCGGCTGGGACGGAATTTGCCGCGGACCGCGCCGCAGCGGGTGGCGATCTGCGCGACCGCGTGTGCGGTGAGGACGGGCTTTTCGGCGTGCGGCCCGGCCGCACAGCCGGCGAGCAGCGGAAGAGTCGTCAGCATGGCGAGCGCGAGGGTGCGGATCACGGGGCTCTCCGGGGTCTGGATGTCGCAGCGTAGGGCGGTCGGCGTTGCGGCGGAAGCGGGGATGCGCGGCCGGGGACGGTGGGTGGTATCCTGGATCCTGACTTTCGTCGAGATGACGGGGTTTGGTGGTGGACGTCGTTCGCTCTCGTCATCCTGACGAAAGTCAGGACCCAGAGCCGCGGGCGTTGCGGATGGTACCCTGGGTCCCGACTTTCGTCGGGATGACGGAAGAGGGGTGTGATGACGGGGTGCCAACTGGCGTAGGCGGGCCTGCCGTCGGCAAAGCCGTCGGCCGGGTTGGCGCTGGCGCGACCCGCCGGCCGGTCCGGCTCCGCGCGGTGCGCGGCTCCGGACGAACACGAGGCCGGCCCCTTGTAGGGGACCGGCCTCTGCCCTCGATACGCTACGCGAGGGAACTGGGGGAACTGGGGCCTGGAGCGGACGCCGGCTAAGCCGTCGTCGGACGGGTGGCTTGGGGCCACCCGCCGGCCGTGCCGGAGGTGCTCGCCGTGCGAGCACCCGCGCTTTCGCGCTTACCTCCGGCAATAGCGCGGGTTGTCCGACTTATCGATCGCGTTGCCGGCGAGGCCGCCACCGGCGGCGCCGAGCAGCGCGCCGATCGTGCCGTTGCCGCGACCCGCGACGGTGTGGCCGAGGAGGCCGCCGGCAAGCGCGCCGACGATCGTGCCGCCGGTGTTGTCGCAGCCGCGACGGTTGTTGCGGTCGTTGCGGTAGTTGTAGCGGCGGTCGTTGCCGCGATATTCGCGGTCATAGCCCCGGCTACGATCATAGCCGCGCCCGTCGTAACCGCGGTCATAGCCGCGCTCGTAGCCGTAGCGCTGCGCCTCGGCGGCGACGGGGACCAGGGTCGCGGTGCCCATTGCGAGCGCGCTGACGGCGAGGGTGAAGGTCTTGAACATCAAACGTCTCCCATTTGGGACCTGGGGGAGTGCGCCGGTGGCGGGCCCTTCGATCCTGATGACAGCCTTATGGTCGAGTCGGATTGAGCCGAGCCTGAATGCGTTCGTTATCAACGGTTCAGGCGCGACTCCGGTCCCGCGCCCTATCGCGCGCGCCTGAGTGGAAGCGGGTGCCCCCGGGCGCGGCAGCGGCTATGGGGTGGGCGTGCGGCGTATCCCGACCCTGTTGTTCGTGCTGGCGAGCGTGCACCTGCTGGTGCCCGGATGGAGCGGCACGTCGCGGCTCCCGCTGCTGGGTGCGGCGGCGGACATGACCGCGACGCGGGTGCGGATCGATCCGGGCGATCCGTCGCGGCGGCGGCTCGGCGGGCTGACCTATCTGGGCGGGGTGGTGCCGCGCAGCCGCGATTCGGCGTTCGGGGGGTATTCCTCGATTGCGGTCCGTCGCAGGGCTTCGCGGACACAGGTGACGCTGCTGAGCGATGGCGGGAATATCGTCCGCTTTCATATCGGTGACGACTGGCGGCCCGCGGGGATCGGCTTTGCCGCGCTGCCGGGTGGTCCCGGACAGGGCTGGTCGAAGCGCGACCGCGACAGCGAATCGCTGACGATCGATGCCGCGACGGGGACCGCCTGGGTCGGGTTCGAATATTGGAACGCGGTCGGGCGCTATGCCGCGGGGGCCGACGGTACGCTGCTGGCGCGATTCGAGGGGATGGTCCGGCCGCGGGCGATGCGCGAATGGCCGGACAATGGCGGGCCCGAAAGCATGGTGCGGTTGCGCGACGGGCGATTCGTCGTGCTGTCGGAGACCGCGCGGCCGCGGGTGCGGACGAGCGCGGGCGGGGTCGGGCGCGGGACCGTGCGGCGGGGGCTGCTGTTTGCGGGTGATCCGCTTAACGCGCGCGGGGTGGGCTTTACCTATGTGCCGCCGGTCGGGTTCAGTCCGGTCGATGTTGCGGAGCTGCCCGATGGGCGGCTGATCGTGCTCAATCGCGCCTTTGCCGCGCCGTTCGCGTTTTCCAACGCTGTTACGGTGATCGAATCGGGGGCGATTCGGGCGGGGGCGGTGGTGCGGGGGCGCGAGATCGCGCGGCTGGCGGCGCCGCTGGTGCACGACAATTTCGAGGGGATCGCGGTGGTGCGCGAGGGGGACGACACGGTGGTGTGGATCGTGTCGGACGACAACGAGACTGCGTTGGAGCGGACGTTGTTGCTGAAGTTTCGGCTGGAGGGGTAGCGGGGGGCGAGCGGGGTAGCGGTGTCTCGACTTCGCTCGACACGAACGGGGAGGGGTTCGCTCGACACGAACGGCGGGGGGCGAGCGGGGCGGCGGTGTCTCGACTGCGCTCGACANCGGGCCGGGGCCGTGTCGCAGTCGCGCCGATTAGGCGGCGGCGGCGATCTTCTTGACGACGTCGCGCTTCAGGCGGCGGGCCTTGAGCGAGAGCTTGTCGTCCGAGGTCTTGACGAGCCAGTTGTCGAGGCCGCCATTATGCTCGACCGAACGCAGGCCGTGCGTCGAGACGCGGAGACGAACGCTCTGCTCGAGCGAGTCGGAGATCAGCGTGACGTTCTGCAGGTTGGGCAGGAACGTACGCTTGGTCTTGTTGTTGGCGTGGGACACGTTGTTCCCGACCATCCGGCCTTTGCCGGTCAGTTCGCAAATGCGCGACATCTGTCTACCTATCAAGTGTCGGGAGGAACCCCGGAAAGGCGCGCGGATACCCGGCAAGCGCGGCCGCGTCAACCGATTCACCCGTTTTTGCCGATCGGCGAGTGCGCAGATGCGGCGAACGGGGCGGCACGGCGCGGCGTGCAACCGCGCGGGGTTGATCGACGTTGTTACGCCATCGAACCGGTCGACGCCCGCATTGGGTCGTGGCCTTATATAAGGGGAATCCCATGCGTACGCTCTTGTCTCTGGTCGCGATCGCGCTGCTCGCCGTCGTCGCTCTGATGTATTTCGGGATCATCAACATCGACCAGACGCGTGCCGGCGCGATCCAGACGCCGAAATTCGAGGCGGACGTCGCCAAGGTGCGGCTGGGGACCGAGACCAAGACGGTCGCAGTGCCGACGATCTCGGTCGACAAGCCGGGGACCGCGGCGGACAATGGCCAGGTACCCGCCAACTGATCCGCACCCGCCCTGTCCGGCGGCTTTACCTGATGGGGAAGGCAGGGCAGGGCGGGGCATGTTTCCGATCCCCGACCCGATGCGGCGCGCGCTCGACGCCGCGCGCGATGCCGCGGCGGCGGGCGAGGTGCCGGTCGGCGCGGTCGTGGTGCGTGCCGGGCAAGTGATCGCGACCGCGGCCAATGCGCCGCGCGCGCTGTGCGATCCGACCGCGCATGCCGAGATGCTCGCGATTCGCGCGGCGGCCAGGGTGCTGGGGCGGGACCGGCTGGAGGACTGCGATCTGTGGGTGACGCTCGAGCCGTGCGCGATGTGCGCGGGGGCGATCGCGCATGCGCGGATCGCGCGGCTCTATTACGGGGCGGCGGATGCGAAGGGCGGCGCGGTCGAACATGGCGCGCGGTTCTTCGGGCAGCCGACGTGCCATCATCGGCCTGAGGTCTATGCGGGGATCGGGGAGCGGGAGGCTGGCGCGTTGCTGACGGGGTTTTTCCGGGAGCGGCGTCCGTAGAAGAAGAATGGGTTCGCGCGGAGGCGCGGAGATGATGCATCCGGCCCTTCGGTCGGGAGACCCTGACCTTTTGCGCTGCCGGACTTTATTGGCTGGTCGCTTCGCGACGTCCACACTCTCTCTGCGCCTCCGCGTCTCCGCGCGAACCCCCCTTCTTCTGCTGCCCGTCCGCCCGCACCCTGGGTCCCGGCTTTCGCCGGGATGACGGAGGGGGCGGGCGGACGGTGGAGTTAGCGGAGGTCGTTCTGGGTGATGGGGACGATCTTCACCTCGACGCGGCGGTTGGCGGCGCGGCCGGCGTCGGTGTCGTTCGAGGCGATCGGCTGGCTTTCGCCGTAGCCGCGGGTGCCGATGCGGGCGGACTGGACGCCGTGGCTCGACAGGTAATCCGCGACCGAGGTCGCCCGGCGCTGCGACAGGGTCTGGTTATAGGAGTCGCTGCCGGTCGAATCGGTGTGGCCGTACACGTCGATATAGGTCTGGTTATACTGGCGCAGCGTGTCCGCGACCTGATCGAGCGTGCGCTGGAACTGCGGCTGCACGGTCGCGCTGTCATAGGCGAAGGTGATGCCCGACGGGATGTTGAGGACGAGGTCGTCGCCCTGGCGGATCACCTGGACGTCGGTCCCTGCGGTGCGCGCGCGCAGATCGCGCTCCTGCTTGTCCATGTACGCGCCGACGCCCGCACCCGCGAGACCGCCGATCCCTGCGCCGAGCAGCTTCTCGGTGCGGTCGTTACGCCCGCCGACGATGTCGCCGAGCAGATAGCCGCCGAGCGCGCCGCCGATGCCGCCGAGCGCGGTCTTCGAGATCGTGCGCTGGCCCGTCTCCGGATCCGTCGTGCAGGCCGACGTCGTGACGAGTGCGGCGAGCGCTGCGCCGATGAATATACCCTTGGCCTTCATGTCTCTGTCCCTTTTGATCATGCCGCAGATAACCCGGCATATTCGGCGATTGTTCCACCTGCGCACTGAACGCCCGATGACGATAAGTGTCGAGACCGGTTGTGAAGCGCGCGATTGTGCGCCAAGAGACGATCGAGCCAATGGCACCGCTTCCCCCCTTCCCCTGGATCGACGTCGCGATCATCCTCGCGCTCGTCGCGTTGAACGGCGTGTTCGCGATGAGCGAGCTCGCGATCGTGTCGTCCAGGCGTGCGCGGCTCGACGCGCTGGCGCGGACCGGGCGGAAAGGCGCGAGCGCCGCGCTGCTGCTCGCCGCCGACCCCGGCAAGTTCCTGTCGACCGTGCAGATCGGCATCACGCTGATCGGGATCCTCGCGGGCGCCTATTCGGGCGCGAGTCTCGGCACGCCGACCGCGGCGCGGCTGCAGGCGCTGGGGCTGAGCGCGAGCACGGCGGAGACGGTCGGCTTTGCGATCGTCATCGGCCTGACCACCTATGCGTCGCTGATCATCGGCGAGCTGGTGCCCAAGCAATTCGCGCTGCGATCGCCCGAGACGATCGCCGCGTTCATGGCGCGGCCGATGCGCTGGCTGGCGATCATCACCGCGCCGATCGTGTGGGTGCTCGATTCGACGAGTGCGCTGATCTTCAAGGCGCTGCGCCTCAACCGCGAATCGGAGGAGCACGTCACCGCCGAGGAACTGCACCTGATCGTCGCCGAGGCGTCCAAGTCGGGCGTGATCGAGGAGCATGAGCGTTCGATCATCTCGGGCGTGGTGCGGCTCGCCGACCGGCCGGTGCGCGAGGTGATGACGCCGCGGACCGACATCGACTGGCTCGACTGCAACTGGGATGCCGACGAGATCCGCGACACGCTGCTCGCGTCGCAGCATACGCGGCTGCCGGTCGGCGACGGGTCGATCGACCGGGTGCGCGGCGTGGTGCAGGCGCGCGACATCGCCGCCGCGCTGTTCCGCGGCGAGCCGCTCGACCTCAACGTGCTGATGCGCAAGGCGCCGGTGGTGATCGACCAGATCGACGCGATGGACGCGCTGATCGCGCTGCGCCAGGCCGAGGTGCCGATGGCGCTGATCCATGACGAATACGGGCATTTCGAGGGGATCGTGACGCCCGCCGACCTACTCGCGGCGATCGCGGGCGAGTTCAAGTCGGATGCCGACCCCGATGATTCGCCGTCGGTGGTGGTGCGCGACGACGGCTCGCTGCTGGTCGCGGGCACGATGGCGGCGGATGCGCTGGCCGACCGGCTGGGCATCGACCTGCCCGAGGACCGCGACTATGCGACCGTCGCCGGGCTCGCGCTCGCGGTGTTCCGCCATCTGCCGGGCGAGGGCGAGAGCTTCGTCGAACAGGGGTGGAAGTTCGAGATCGTCGATCTGGACGGACGACGGATCGACAAGCTGCTCGTCAGCGAGGTTTGAGGCTGGGGGGTGCGGGGCTTGGTGGTTTTGCATTGACCTCAAGCCGCAAAGCGGCCGGTCCGTTGACGCCCACGAGCGGTCATTGACCGGCCCTCCAAAGATCGACAGCGTGACGGCATGAAACATCGCATCTTCTTCGCTGTTGTCGTCGCTCTGCTGATTGGCATTTCTGCCGGTTGGGCAACACGCGGCTTCGTCGCAAGTGACCGTTGTTTTGATCGCGGTGGGGCTTGGGACAGCGACTTAGACGCTTGCAGGTTCCAGACCGGAAAGGTCAGCTAACGCCCGATTGTGTTGAAGAAGTCGGCCTCGGCGCCGGCTGGCACCGGCTTAAAATC